>JBOHDO010000128.1:0-9496 GCA_050699415.1 Marmoricola sp. | reverse complement strand
GTGGACCGCCAGCGACCCGGCCGTCGAGCGCGAGTTCGTGCGCCGGCTGCGGGCACGCGGCATCCCCACCACCGTGCGCGACACCCGCGGCCGCGAGATCGACGGTGCCTGCGGCCAGCTTGCCGCGCACGAGACGTGAGCGACTACGACGACGCCGAGGCGCCGGTCCAGGGCGCAACGCGGGGCGGCCAGCTCCGGGCCCGGAACGCCGCGGACGCGGTCACGACCGTCCGGCTGCTGCCCCTGCTCGAGCCGCCGGTGCCTTCACCAGCAGCTCGGTGTTGCGGTCGGTGGCCGACCCGCGGCGCGCGACCGGCCCGCCCTGCGGGTCGTTGACCGCGAGCTCGCGGGACAGCGAGGCCAACGGCACGGGGGAGCCGATGTCGCCGCCGTACGACGCCGGGCCGGCGTGGTCGAGCATCGTGGTGAAGATCGACAGGGTGCCGTCGTGGTTGTCGACCAGCTCCAGCAGCCTCGACTGCTGCGGGAAGTCGATGTGGGAGGCGGTGTTGATCTCCCACAGCCCGCCCGAGCCGTCGGAGCGGGTGCGGGCCCAGATCTGGTTGCGGTGGGTGTGGCCGTTGACCCACGCGACGACCTGCGGGTGTGCCAGCAGCTCGGCCAGCACCTTGTCACCGGTCACCCGCGGGTGCAGGTCCAGCCCGGTGGCCACGAGCGGGTTGTCCATGGTGCCGCTGGTGTGGTGGCTGAACACCAGCACGACCCGGTCGGCCGACGCGGCGAGCTGCTGCTGCAGCCACTCGAACTGCGGCCGGTCCAGGGAGCCGTTCTGGTAGCCGTTCGGGTTCACGCTGTCCAGCACGATGCACCGCACCGCGCCGCCCGGACCCCGGTCGAAGGTGTAGTACGCCGTCCCGGACTGGCGGTTCTGCTCGGTGTAGCCGTGGCCGACGGGGGTTCCCGCGGTGTCGAAGTGCTCCTCGACGATCTGCTTGCGGGTCACATGGCGCCGGTTGTGGTCGGCCTGCACGTGCTCGGCGTACGGGGAGACCACGAGGAGGGCGGCCAGCCTGCCGGGGTCGGCCAGGACGTCGGCCAGGTTGTTCTGGCTGATCCCCGTCGGCGGGGAGACCAGCTTCAGGCCGCCCACCGCGACCAGCCCCAGCTCGGTGTCGGCGGGGAAGTTGCCCTGGATCAGCCCGTCGTGGTTGCCGAAGGCGGTGTACCACGGGATCGCGAGGCCGGCCGCGGCGAAGGGCTGCCGCGAGGTGTCCAGCAGTCCCGGGACAGGTGGGAACCCCCGCCCGGACCGGTACAGGTCGGCGGGCCTGCCGGCCGGGCTGCCGTCCGGGTGCCAGTAGTACTGGTCGTAGTACCGCCGTACGTCGCCCATCACCCCCTGGTAGCGGCTGTAGTCGCCGCTGTCCGGGCGCACCTGCCGGCCGTCGAGCAGGTCGATGTTCCAGCGCACCTCGTTGTGCTGGCAGTTGTCGGAGTTGTCGCCGGTCTGGATCGCGAACGCGAGCGGGGTCCCGGTCACCGGCCCGGCCCCGACCTGGTTGACCGCGCGGACCATCGCGTCGGCCACGTGCGCGGTCAGCGGCTCGTGCGGGCGGTAGGCGGACCCGAAGACACCCGGTGTGGCGACGGTGCCGGGGTCCTCCCACCGGTCGGCCCACTCGAAGCGCATCGGCGACTGGTGGTCGACCACGTGCACGTCGCTGAGCTGGACGAAGCCCAGCACCGGGGCACGACGGTCCGCACGCCCGGCGGCCGCGGGCACACCGAGGTCGCCGCGGACCAGGTGGGGCTCACCCGGCCCGGCCACGATCGGCCGGTACCCGCCGGTGCCCGCCGGGCCCGGCAGCCAGGTGCGGCCCAGCGTCGTACCGGCGGCTCCGGTGGGTCCCGACGCGTCGGCCCGCGCGGTGAACAACCCGGCCGCGCCCGTGCCGCCGGCGACGGCGACGCCCCCGGCGAGCAGTCCGGTCCGCAACAGGTCACGTCGAGACAGCTCCATGACCCGCCAAACGACGACGCTGCGTCACAGGTCACGCGCCGCATCCCGAGACGAGCAGCGCAGAGGTGGACACGTCGGCCGGGCCGCGCAAGACTTCCCACCGAGCCGCGCCCTACCGGGGCGTGGAGACAACCGTGCCGAGGAGTACGCCGTGACCGCTGGCCCCCATGCCGAGAAGCTCGGCCGGATCAACCGGCTCGACAGCCTCTCCCAGTCCGACCTCAAGAAGGTCGTCAACGCCGGACGGCACTACACCCTGCCGGCGGACTGGTCGCTGATCTGGGAGGGCACCGCCGCGGACAAGGCGTACCTGGTCGTCGACGGCGAGGTGTCGATCCGCAAGGGCGGCGAGGAGATCGCCCGGCTGGGGCCCGGTGACCTGATCGGCGAGATGGGCATCGTCGAGCACCGACTGCGCTCGGCCAGCGTGGTCAGCCTGACCACGCTGGAGGTCATCAACTTCACCCGCGAGGACCTCGAGGCGCTGATCGCCGAGGTGCCGGCGTTCGGTACGGCGGTGCGCGCCACCACGCAGGACCGCCGGGGCTCCGCCTGAGCCTGACGGTGAACGACTCGCGCCGCGGAGCGCCCGACCCGCACCAGCTCGTCGAGCTGCTCGAGCAGTACCTGCTCGGCTCCGCGCCCAGCATCACCGGACCGGAGCTCGCCGAACGGGCCGGCATCTCGCTGGACCGCGCCAAGCAACGCTGGCGCTCGCTCGGCTTCACCGCGGTCCCCGACGACGAGGTCGCCTTCACCGAGTCCGACCTGAGGGCGCTCGAGCTCACCGAGCGGCTGACCACCCTCGGGCTGGTCGAGCCCGGGGACGAGGCGGCGCTGATCCGTACCCTGGGTCGCAGCTTCGCGCGGCTGGCCGAGTGGCAGATGGACCTGCTGGGCCGGTCCTTCGACCTGGAGTCGATGGACCTCGACGAGCTCGGCGGGCTGATGACCGAGATCACCCCGACGCTCGAGGAGGTGATGAACTACGTCTGGCGCCGGCACACCCTCAGCGCGGCCACCCGGATGCTGCTGGCGGCCAGTGAGTCGGAGGGGGCGGCCCAGGCTGTCGGGTTCGCCGACATCGTCGGCTACACCCGGCAGAGCCGGTCCCTGCGCCAGGACGAGCTCGCGCGGCTGGTGGAGGAGTTCGAGGCGCGCGCACAGAGCATCATCACCGAGCACGGCGGCCGGATCATCAAGACGATCGGCGACGAGGTGCTCTTCGTCGCCGACGACTCCGCCGGCGCCGCCGAGATCGGTCTCGGCCTGGTCGAGGGCCACGTGGAGGACGGAGACTTCCCCGAGCTGCGTGTGGGCATCGCGTACGGCGAGGTGCTGGCCCGGCTCGGGGACGTGTACGGCCAGGTGGTCAACGTGGCAGCCCGGCTCACCTCCACCGCACGACCGGGCCGGGTGCTGGTCGACCGGGGGATGGCCGAGGCGCTCAAGGGCGACGACCGGTTCCGGCTGCGCCGGACGCGCCGTACGTCGGTCAAGGGCTACCGGCGCCTGGAGCCCTGGTCGCTGCGCCGGCCGATGGGCCGCTCCCCGGAGTTCTCCTCCGAGAACCTCCCCGGCCCCGCCTCCCAGTTCCTCGCCGACCGCGGCCGGAACCTGGTCCGGGCGGTGGACGAGCCGGGGGAGAAGCCCGAGCACGACGAGGACGACCCCGGGACCGGGTCCGGCTAGCGCCACCCGGCCAGCAGGTCGGGCACCTCCTCGGCCCGGTCCACGACCGCGATCCGCTTCCCCATGGGGCGGGACCGGCCGAGGGCGCGCAGCATCGGCCACGCCGGCAGCCGGTCGCTCCAGTAGTCACGTCCGACCAGCACCATCGGGGCGACCCCGTCGGCGTCGGCGTAGTAGTTCTCGCAGGCGGCCTGGAAGATCTCCTGGGCGGTGCCCGCCATCCCGGGCAGGAACACCACGCCGCCCCGGCACAGGTGCAGCAGCACGTCCTCGCGGATCGCGTTGCGGAAGTACTTCGCGATCCGTGCGCAGAAGGGGTTCGGCGGCTCGTGCCCGTAGAACCAGGTCGGGATGCCCAGCGAGAGTCCGCTTGGCTCGATGCCCTCGACGGCGTCGAAGGCGGCGTGCGCCCACGCCCCGACCGAGGGCCGGTACGACGGCACCCGTGCCGCCGCGGCCACCACGGCCTCGAGCCGGCCCGTCGTCTCATGGCCCATCAGCGCGCCCAGGTTGGCCGCCTCCATCGCGCCGGGTCCGCCGCCGGTGGCGACCGTGACCCCGTCCCGGGCGAGCGCCTGGCCGAGCCGGGCGGTGTCGAGGTAGAGGCTGTCGTCGCGGTGCAGCTCGTGGCCGCCCATCACCCCGATGATCCGTCGCCCGTCGACGTACTCGTCGAGGGCATCGTCGACGGAGTTGTCGTGCAGCGCCTGCGCGAGCATGTCCTGCAGGGCCGGCCGGTGGCCGCGGGCGCGGACCCAGGCGTAGATCCGGGCGTCGACGGTGACCTCGTAGGAGCCGTCCGGGCCCTGGTAGAGCTCGGCGGCGGTGTAGAGCCGGGCTCGCCACGGGTCGAAGGGCACGTCGGGCACCGTGGGGAACAGCAGCGCGCCGCCGGCCTGGAGCCGGTCCGCGGCCGCATCCGAGAGCCGGCACCCGAGCAGCAGGGCGCCCTTGGGGTCGAGTCGCCCCAGCACGTCCTCGCGCCCGGTCAGGTCGAGGTCCTGCAGCTGCCAGCCGGCCATCGAGTGGGCGCCGGCGGCGACCCGGTCGTCGAACTCCCCCAGCGTCTGGATCTCGATCGCGCGCACCCGGCGAACCTACCGGGAAGAGGTTCTCCGGTGCCCTCGTCGCTACCCGGTCGTGAGCGCGGGGACGGCTAGGGTCGGACCATGGCCGACGAACCAGCCGATCGCCCCGCCACCACGACCGACCTGGTGCTGGAGGGCGGCGGCGTCAAGGGCATCGCGCTGGTGGGAGCGGCGAAGGCGCTCGCGGCCGCGGGCTACTCGTTCGCCCGCGTCGCGGGCACGTCGTCGGGCGCGATGGTCGCCGCCATCCTGGCCGCCCTGGGCAGGGCCGGGGAGCCGGTCAACCGCCTGGAGGACATCGCGCTCACCCTGGACTACCGCAAGTTCCGCGACCGCGGCTTCCCCGGGGAGCTGCTCGGGCCGCTGGGCGTGGTGACCGAGGCGATCTCGGTGGTGGTCGAGGACGGGGCCTACGAGGGGGACTACCTGCGCGACTGGGTCAAGGGCGTGCTCGCAGACCTGGGCGTGCACACCTTCGGCGACCTGCACACCGACGACCCCGACGACGACGGGACGATGCACCACCGCTACCGCCTCGTGGTGACCGCCAGCGACGTCAGCCGGCACCGGCTGGCGCTGCTGCCCTGGGACTACCCGGACTACGGCCTGGACCCGGACGAGCAGCTGGTCTGCGACGCGGTGCGGGCGTCGGCCTCGATGCCGTACTTCTTCGAGCCGGTGCAGCTGAAGGGCCCGCACGGCACCGCCACGCTGGTCGACGGCGGCCTGGTCTCGGACTACCCGATCTCGACGTTCGACCGCCGGGACGGCGCCTCTCCCCGGTGGCCCACGATCGGGGTCCGGGTCGACGCGACCCATCGCGACGGACGGCCCGAGCACCTCACGCCGGTGCAGCATCCGGTACGGATGGGGATCGCGCTGGTCGAGACCGCGATCGAGGGCTGCCAGGCGGAGCACACCCTGGACCCCTGCAACATCGACCGCAGCATCCGGGTGGACACCCAGGGCTTCCCCAGCTTCGACTTCGACCTCACCGAGGCACAGAAGCAGGAGATGGTCGCCCACGGCCGGAGGGCCACCGGGCGCTTCCTGGAGTCCTGGGACTTCGACGCCTGGCGGAAGCGCTGCCGGGCGTCCGCGGGCGGCGACTGAGCCCACGGAGCCCACGCTGGCCGCCGTGCGGATCGTGGTTTCCCCGGACCCGGCTGCGACACTGGTGCCATGACCGTCCGCGACGTGGTGATCCTCGGCTCGACCGGGTCCATCGGCACCCAGGCGCTCGACGTGGTGCGCGCGAACCCGGACCGCTTCCGGGTCGTCGGGCTGACCGCCGGGGGCGGCAACCGTGAGCTGTTCGACGCCCAGGTGGCGGAGTTCGGACCGGCGTACTCCGGGCTCGGGGAGGACGCCTCGGCCGAGGCCGCAGGACGCCCGTGTGACGTGGTCCTCAACGGCATCACCGGCGCCGTCGGGCTGCGGCCCACCCTGGCTGCCCTCGACGCCGGCAACACCCTCGCGCTGGCCAACAAGGAGTCGCTGATCATCGGCGGTCCCGTGGTGACGGCGCGTGCGAAGCCGGGCCAGATCGTGCCGGTGGACTCCGAGCACAGTGCCCTGGCGCAGTGCCTGCGTGGCGGCCGCGCCGACGAGGTACGCCGGCTCGTGCTGACCGCGAGCGGTGGCCCGTTCCGGGGCCGTGACCGCGCATCCCTGGCCGGGGTCACCCTCGAGCAGGCGCTGGCACACCCGACCTGGGACATGGGCCCGGTGGTCACGATCAACTCGGCCACCCTGGTCAACAAGGGCCTGGAGGTGATCGAGGCGCACCTGTTGTTCGGGATCCCGTTCGACCGGATCGAGGTGGTGGTGCAGCCGACCAGCGTGGTCCACTCGATGGTGGAGTTCACCGACGGCTCCACCATCGCCCAGGCCTCGCCCCCGACGATGCTGATCCCGATCGCGCTGGCGATGGCCTGGCCCGACCGGGTCCCCGGCACGGCTGCCTCGGTGGACTGGACCCGGCCGCAGGCCTGGGAGTTCTTCCCGCTCGACGACGACGCCTTCCCCGCCGTACGGCTGGCCCGGGAGGCGGGGGAGCGGGGCGGTACCGCGCCGGCGGTCTACAACGCCGCGAACGAGGTGTGCGTGGCGGCGTTCCGGTCCGGCAGGCTGCCCTTCCCGGGTATCGTCGGCACGGTCGAGCAGGTGGTGCACCGCCACCCCGGAGGCTCGACGCCGCACGAGCTCACCGTCGAGGACGTGCTGGCCGCCGATGCGTGGGCCCGCACGGAGACGACCGGCCTCCTGGAGTCCAGCCGAACATGACCGCCCTCCTCTACGTCGTCGGCGTGCTCGTCTTCGTGGTCGGGCTGGCGATCTCGATCGGGCTGCACGAGGCCGCCCACATGGGGTTCGGCAAGCTGTTCGGCGTCCGGGTGCCGCAGTACTTCGTCGGCTTCGGCAAGACGGTGTGGTCCACCCGGCGTGGCGAGACCGAGTACGGCGTCAAGGCGTTCCCCTTCGGGGGCTACGTGAAGCTGATCGGCATGCTGCCACCCGGCCGCGGCGACGGCGGGGGACACCGGTCCGGGTCCACCGGGATCTTCTCCCAGCTGGTCTCCGACGCCCGGGCCTCCGAGAACGAGCAGATCCGTCCCGGCGACGAGGACCGGGTGTTCTACCGGCTGCCGTGGTGGCGCAAGGTGGTCGTGATGGCCGCCGGGGCCACCACCAACGTGTTGATCGCGTTCCTGCTGTTCGCCGGGGTGTTCATGATCCACGGCGTGTCCGAGCCGACCACCACGATCGGGAAGGTCTCCGACTGCGTGGTCGCCGTGCACGCCGACCAGACCACGGTGCCGGCGTGCACCCCGAAGGACCCGGTCACCCCGGCCCGCAAGGCCGGGCTGCACCGGGGCGACCGGCTGGTCGGCTTCAACGGCCACCGGTTCAGGTCGTACGGGACGTTCCAGCGGGCGGTGCGCAGCAACGGGGACGGCCCCGCCACGGTCACCGTCATCCGGGACGACCGGCGGCTGGTGCTCCACACCGAGACCGCGATCAACTCGATGCCCTCGCTCAAGGGGTCCGGTGAGGTCAAGGCGGGCTTCCTCGGCATCACCCCGACGGTCCACGCGGTGCGCAAGGGCCCGGGCTACACCGTCGACGCCATGGGCGGCTACACCTGGGACACGCTCAAGGCGCTGGGCAGCTTCCCGCAGAAGCTGTGGGGTGTGGGCAAGGCCATCCTGGGCGAGCAGCCCCGGGCCACCGACAGCCCGATGAGCGTGGTCGGCGCGAGCCGGGTGGCCGGCCAGATCGCCTCGAACCGGCACGACTCCGTCGGCGACCGGATCGCCTTCGTGTTCATGCTGCTGGCCGGGGTGAACCTGTTCGTCGGCCTGTTCAACTTCGTGCCGCTGCTTCCCCTCGACGGTGGCCACATCGCCGGCGCGCTCTACGAGGCGCTGCGCCGCGGCATCGCCCGGCTTCTGCGCCGGCCCGACCCGGGCTACTTCGACGTGGCCAAGCTGCTGCCGGTGGCCTACGTCATGGCCGGGCTGCTGCTGGTGGTCACCGTGATCCTGGTGTATGCCGACCTGGTGGTGCCGGTGTGACGGCATGGCCGACCGGCGCGTCGTAACCTAGGGACATGACGTCGGTTCCCCTCGGAATGCCCGAAGCGCCGCTCCCGGTGCTCGCCCCGCGCCGCAAGACCCGCCAGATCCGGGTCGGCAAGGTCGGGGTGGGCAGCGACTCCCCGGTCTCGGTGCAGTCGATGTGCACCACCCTCACCGCGGACGTGAACAGCACGCTGCAACAGATCGCCGAGCTGACCGCGGCGGGCTGCGACATCGTGCGGGTGGCCTGCCCCTCCCAGGACGACGCCGACGCGCTGTCGCAGATCGCGCAGCACTCCCAGATCCCGGTGATCGCCGACATCCACTTCCAGCCCAAGTACGTCTTCCAGGCCATCGACGCCGGTTGCGCCGGTGTCCGGGTCAACCCCGGCAACATCCGGAAGTTCGACGACCAGGTCAAGCAGATCGCCAGGGCCGCCGGGGATGCGGGCGTCTCGCTGCGCATCGGCGTCAACGCCGGCTCCCTGGACAAGCGCCTGCTCGAGAAGCACGGCAAGGCCACGCCGGAGGCCCTGGTCGAGTCCGCGGTCTGGGAGGCCTCGCTGTTCGAGGAGCATGACTTCCACGACTTCAAGATCTCGGTCAAGCACCACGACCCGGTGGTCATGGTGCAGGCCTACGAGATGCTCGCCGAGCGCGGTGACTGGCCGCTGCACCTCGGTGTCACCGAGGCCGGGCCGGCGTTCCAGGGCACGATCAAGTCCGCGACCGCGTTCGGGGCGCTGCTGTCGAAGGGCATCGGCGACACCATCCGGGTCTCGCTGTCGGCCCCTCCGGTGGAGGAGGTCAAGGTCGGCATCGGCATCCTGCAGTCGATGAACCTGCGGCCGCGCAAGCTCGAGATCGTCTCCTGCCCGTCCTGCGGCCGCGCCCAGGTCGACGTCTACTCGCTGGCCGACAAGGTCACCGCGGGGCTCGACGGGCTCGAGGTGCCGCTGCGGGTGGCCGTGATGGGCTGCGTGGTGAACGGCCCCGGCGAGGCCCGCGAGGCCGACCTCGGCGTGGCCTCGGGCAACGGCAAGGGCCAGATCTTCGTCAAGGGCGAGGTGATCAAGACGGTGCCGGAGCACCAGATCGTCGAGACCTTGATCGAGGAGGCCATGCGGATGGCCGAGGAGCTCGAGGCATCAGGG
>JBOHDO010000127.1:0-32748 GCA_050699415.1 Marmoricola sp. | reverse complement strand
GAGGGAGGCGGCCGGCCACGTGGCTCACGATCGCATCCCCCGCCGGAGGGCTCATCCTCAGGCTTGAGGAACCCGCGGCGCGACCGTCAGCGCCCGTGGCCGCGACGCACCTGCGCGTCGAACCGCGGCTCCACGTGCCGTTGCGGCAGTCGCTCCTCGGCTGCCGACGGGGGATGCCAGTTGGCCCGGTGGGCCAGCCCCACCGCGGTGAGCTGGGAGCTGACCTGCAGCTTGGCGAGCACCGCCTTCACCTGGGTGCGCACCGTCGACTCCGACACGAAGCGTTCGCGGGCAATGTCGCTGACCTGCTTGCCGGTCATGAGCTCGCCGAGTACCTCGGCCTCACGCCGGGTCAGGTGGCCGAGCCGTGAGCGCAGCTCCTTCTCCTCGCGTACCCGCTGCTGCCACACCGCGACCAGCTCGTCGCGCTCGGCGCGCGACATCATCGCCAGCCCGTCCGCCATCCGCCGGATCGTCCCGAGGATCTCGGCCAGCGGTGCGGTCTTGGAGACCACCGTGCGGGCACCGCGGGCGATGCACTCGCCCCAGCGCGCGCGGTCGAGGTTGCCGGTCACGACCGCCACCGTCACTCGCGCCTCGGTCAGCGGGACGATGAGCTCCGCACCGTTGCCGAGTACGCCGAGGTCGAGGTCGAGCAGCACCACCGTCGGCTTCAGCCCGAGCACGGCGGCGAGCAACCGGGCACCCATGGTGACCGAGTCGTCGAGCACGAGCCGGTGCGCGTCGTACCCCTCCATCCGCAGCGCTATCTCCAGCGACTCGGCGAACAGGGAGTGGTCCTCCACCAGGACGATCCGGGCCGGCTGCCCCCTGTTCATCAGCAGACCTCCGCGACCCGTGCCAGCGGTGGCGTCGTACCCGCCGGCACTGCCGCCGGCAGAGTGACCTCGAACGTGGTGCCATCGCCGAAGCGCGAGTGCAGCAGGTCGAGGCTGCCGCCCTGGGCCACCACGAGCCGACGTGCCAGGTTGAGCCCGAGCCCCTGGCCCCTCGACCGGTCACCGTGCACGCCCTTGAGGAAGATCGACTCCCGCATCTCCGTCGGTATGCCGGGTCCGCGGTCCGAGATGCGCAACCGGAGCAGGCCGGCATCCGCGACCGCCCGGATCCGCACCGGCGAACCCGGGGCGTGCTCGGCCGCGTTGACCAGGAGGATGTTGACCGCCTCCGCAATCGCGTCGCCCATGCCCATCACGCGGCGGCCCGACGGCCGCCAGTCGATGCGCTGGCCGGCCAGACGGCGCGAGGTCACCAGCGGCTCGACCAGGTCGTCGACCGGCAGCTCGACCACGGCTTCCTCGTGGGTACGGCTGACCAGCCGCTCGAGCCGGCCGACCTCCAACTCGAGCATGCCGGTCAGGCGGGACCGGCGGTCGGCGCTGAGCAGGTCCTCGTCACGAGCGAGCAGGTGGATCGCCGAGGCCATCCCGGCCAGACTGGCGCGCAGCTCATGCATCTGCTCGTCGAGCGCACCGAAGGGCTGGGCCTTCGGGGACCTCTCCACCGGCTGCGCCTGCTCCCGGCCCCGCAACAGCAGGAACAGCGCCTCCCGGGAGAACACCGCCACCGCGCACACCATGAGCAGCAGGCCGACTGCGGCGCGCGTGTTGGGCTGGAACGGCGCGACCGGCGTGATCATGCGGCTCAACGCGGTGAGCGCGCATGCCAACGCGAGCTGGTTGCGCACCTGCTCGCTGAACACCCGGGAGCGCACCAGGGCCACCACCGCAACGACTCCAATGGCAGCCATGGCGAGATCGCTGCCGAGCTCGCCGGCCCAGGTCCGTGGGACCAGGGGGCCGTACTCGAGCAGCAGCGACTCGGTCCCGACGCCCGCAACAGCGCAGAGAAGCCCCAGGGCTGCCGACCCGCAGCGCGGCAGCCTGGCCGAGCGCGAGGCTTTCATCACCAGCAGCATCAGCATGAGCAGCATCGCCACGTCGCCGCCCCTCGCCCCGAAGAACTCCCGGGTGGGCGGATCGAGCAGCCCGCGTGCGACATAGCTGGCGAGGTAGGCCCCGCCGCCGAGACCGGTGGCCGCCAGCCAGCCGGCCGGCGCATCCCGGGTCGCGCGCCAGCGGAGCAGGAACATGACCCCCGCCCCGAACACCAGCAGCAGGCAGCACAGCCACGCCACCAGGACGCCCTGCCGGAACCGCTGTGGTTCCGGCGAGGCCAGTGCGTCGGCCAGCGCAAGGACGGCTATCGTCCCCACGAGCGCCGACGCGGTCTTCCAGCGCGCCAACGACGGGCTCGAGCTCCCACGCTCAAGCGTCGCTAGTCTACGGTCCCGGACCCAATGAAGGATCCTGGGGACCTGGGTGATTCCCCGGCTCACCTCATGAACCTAGAACCAACTGGGCCGGTCCCGCACAAGTTTTGGGGTCAATACCCCAAATTGATGGTCCACTCGCGGCATTCGGCTCGCATCTTCTCCACAATCTTCCACGGAGTCCCACCCGGTCCTCGATATCGGCGATGCCGCAGTGATCGTGGTTCCGCTGCGATGGACCGAGCACCATTCCGGTCCGCGAACGGCAACGACCGGTGTGAGGGGCGATCGGAGGGTGCCCGATGCCTACCAACGGGACACGTACGCGGGTTCCGGAGCCTGCCCAGGCCCCGGCGGACATGCCGCGCGTGGTGGTGATGTCGAGCCAGCAGCTGATCCGTGACGCGATCCGTACGGCGTTGCGCAGCATGGGGTTCGCCACCGCCAGCCTCGCGGCTCCGATCGGGGCTTCCCGGGTGCACGAGGTCCGGCGCTGGATCGCCAAGGTCCACCCCGCGGCCGGCCTGCTGGTCACCGACCTCGACGACGCTGCGCGGCTGCGCGAGGCGGTCTCGGTGGTGACCGCGTTCCCGTTGCCCTGGATCCTGCTCACCGACACCCCCCGCGGGCCGCTGTGGGGGGCGTTGTTCGATGCCGGCGCCCGGGAGATCCTGCCGACCACCGCCACCCTGGAGGAGCTGTCGCAGTCGGTGCTCGCGATCGTGTCCGGCGACATCGACACCGGTGGGCTGCACGAAGACGCGGTGCGGGCCTGGCGCGATGCCGGCGAGGAGCACCACAAGCTGGCCCACAGGCTGGAGCGTCTCTCACCCCGGGAGATGGAGATCCTCGTCGAGCTCCACGACGGGGACTCGGTGCGGGTGATCGCCCAGCGCGCGGGGGTCTCGGAGGGCACCGTGCGCAGCCAGGTCAAGTCGCTGCTGCACAAGCTCAAGGTGAGCTCCCAGCTGCAGGCCGTGGCCGCCTTCCGGCAGGCCAACGAGTGGTTCGGGGACTGAGGACACACGTCCTGAGCAGGAACACACGCGCGACCGGCCCGTAGGGTCGGTCCGGTGATGCTGACCCGCTGGGGCCGCGATCTCGACCCCGACGACCCGCTGCCGGACTACCCCCGGCCACAGCTGGTACGCCCGCACTGGGTCAACCTCAACGGTCCCTGGGAGTGCGCGTTCACCCGGAGTCCGGAGCGCCCCGCGAGCTTCGAGCACCGGATCGTCGTACCCTTCTCGCCCGAGGCGCCGCTGTCCGGCGTCGGCCGCCAGCTGCAGCCGGACGAGTGGCTGTGGTACCGCCGCCGCTTCACCGCTCCCGGAACCCCGCCCGGTGGGCGCGTCCTGCTTCATTTCGGCGCGGTCGACCAGAGCTGCACGGTCTTCGTCAACGGCCATGAGGCCGGCGGCCATGTCGGCGGCTACCTGCCGTTCACACTCGACATCACCGGGGTGCTGGCCGGAGGAGGCGACGAGCTGCTCGAAGTGCGGGTGCGGGACCCCTCCGAGAGCGCGGCGCACGCACGCGGGAAGCAACGCCTCGACCGCGGCCGGATCTGGTACACCGCACAGTCGGGCATCTGGCAGACCGTCTGGCTCGAGCCGGTGCCGGCGACGTACGTCGAGGACCTGCTCGTCGTCCCCGACCTGCGCACCGACACGTTCGAGGTCACGGTCGCCGTTGCGGTGGACCACGAGGTCGAGGTGGCGGTCGGGGACCACACCGTCCGTGGCACCACGAACGCACCGGTTCGGGTGACCGTGCCCGGAGCGCGGCGATGGAGCCCGGAGGACCCGCAACTGCACGGCGTCCGGGTGCGGCTCGCCGACGACCGGGTGACGTCGTACGCCGCGATGCGCAGCTTCGGGACGGCCACCGACCCCGACGGCCATCCCCGGCTGCTGCTCAACGGCGAGCCGCGCCAGCACGTCGGGCTGCTCGACCAGGGCTACTGGCCCGACGGGCTGCTCACCCCGCCCAGTGACGCGGCAATGGTGCACGACATCGAGACCGCGAAACGACTCGGCTTCACGATGTTGCGCAAGCACGTCAAGGTGGAGCCGCTGCGGTGGTACCACCACTGCGACCGGCTCGGCATGCTGGTGTGGCAGGACATGGTCAACGGTGGCCGGCGGTACCGGCACCTCGTGACCGGGCTTCCGGCCACCCGACCGGTGCGGCTCTCGGACCGGCGCTACGGGCTGTTCGGCCGCGAGGACGCGGAGGCGCGCAGCGAGTTCCGTGACGAGGTGCGTCGTACCGTCCGGCTGCTGCGCAGCGCGCCCTGCGTCGTCGTCTGGACGCCGTTCAACGAGGGCTGGGGGCAGTTCGACGCCGCCCTGGTGGCCGCCGAGGTCGCGATCCTCGACCCGACCCGTCCGGTCAACCACGTCAGCGGCTGGATCGACCAGGGCGGCGGTGACATCCGCAGCCACCACTGCTACGTGCGGCGGTGGCGCGTCCCCCGGGGCGCGCGCCGGGACTCCCGGGTGCTCGCACTGACCGAGTACGGCGGGTACGACCTCCGCGTCCCCGACCACGTCTGGGGTGACGGCGAGGACGCGGGGCACGGCTACCGGAGCTTCACCTCCCGCGAGGAGCTCGCCCAGGCGTTCGTCGACCTCCACCACGACGTGGTGGGCCCGACCGTGGCCCAGGGGCTCGCCGCCACCGTCTACACCCAGCTCACCGACGTCGAGGACGAGCTCAACGGCCTGCTCACCTACGACCGGGAGGTGCTCAAGATCCCGGCGGAGACGGTGCGGTCCGCACTCGCCCATCTGCGATAGTCCGGCCGCCGGTGGTCAGGTGCTCCGAGCCAGGAGCAAGTGAGGAACTCGAAACTCGGGACCGGCGTGAGCGCCTCGACAGCGGGGGGTTCGAGGCTCGGGCTTGGATGGCGCTCGTCCTCGCGACACCTCAACCCCCAGCCACGTCGCCGGTCCACGGGTCACGGTCGGTGACGCAGAACTCCAGTCCGGACGGGTCGGCCAGCGTGGTCCAGTCGTCGGTCACCCGGACCTGCGACGCACCCAGGTCCCTCACCCGGCGTACCTCTGCGTCGCGGTCGTCACTCGCCAGGTCCAGGTGGGCGTGCTCCGGCTGCTCGTCGTCCAGCCGCTGCAGCAGGATCCGCAGCTGCTGGCCGGCGGGCCGGTCCAGGAACAGGAACTCCCTGCTGGCACTGCGCTCCAGGCGTCGCTCGAGCAGAGCGGACCAGAAGGCGCACTCGTGGTCGTACGCCGACGGCGGGATGTCCACGCACACCTGGTCGGCCACCGACCGGTGGTGGTTCCCCCAGTCGACCGGCGCGGCCCGGCCGCTCTCCGAACCGGACACCACGCAGAACCGCAGCCCGCCCGGCGAGGCGAGCACGGTGAGGTCATCCAGGACGCTGCGCCGCGTCGCCCCGAGCTCCTCCGCGAGGGCGCACAGCGATGCGCGGTCGGCGGCGTGCAGGTCCAGGTGCATGCCCGGACCGCCCGACCGCAGCCGCTGCACCCGTAGCCAGGGCTCGCCTTCCGGCGGCAACAGCGTGGCGACCTGGTCGCGGTCACCGCGACGGGTCGAGGCCTCGCTGCCCGTGACCGCGCACCAGAAGCGCACGGCGTCGTCGAACCTCCCGGCCGGGATGTCCAGGAACGCGGTGAGCCAGCCGACGAGCACGGGTGCCGGGCGTCAGCCCTTGATCAAGCCTTCGTGCTTCAGCCAGTTGAACGCCACCTCCGCCGGCTCCCGGCCGTCGACGTCGACCTCGGCGTTGAGCTTGAGCATCGTCTTGTTGTTCAACCGCTTGCTCACCGGGCCGAGCAGCTTCGCGAGCTGGGGGTAGGAGTCCATGACCTGCTTGCGCACCACCACGCTCGCGTTGTACTTCGGGAAGAAGCTCCTGTCGTCCTGCAGCACGGTGAGGTGCAGGCTGAGGATCCGGCCGTCGGTGGTGAACACCTCGCCGAAGTTGCACACGCCCTTCGCGGTGGCGGTGTAGATCGCGCCGGTCTGAAGGGTGCGCAGGTTCTTCTGCGGCACCCCGTTGGGGCTGCCCAGAGGGACGCCGTACTTCTGAAGCATGCCCTTGAGCCCGTCCGACCGGTTGGTGAACTCCGCCTCCACGCAGAAGGTGCGGTCCTTCACCGGGACCTGCTTGAGCTGCGACAGCTTGGTGATGTGGAACTTCTTCTTCGTCTGCTGGGTGACCGCCATCGCGTAGGTGTCGTTCATCGGGGACGGCGGAAGCCAGACCAAGCCGTGGTCCTTCAGGTCCTCCTTGCGGACCACCTCGTACTGCTGATGGGAGTTCGGCACCGGCTTGGTATGCCCGAGGTAGGTCAGCCAGGCCGTGCCGGTGTACTCCCACGTGGCGTCGATCTGACCGACCAGCTGGGCCTGCCGGGCCGCGGCACTTCCCGGGATGTTGGTCAGGTCCTGCACGCTGGCCCCGGCCGACTTGAGCAGGATGACGAGCATCTTGCCGAGCACGATCTCCTCGGTGAAGTTCTTCGACCCCACCGCGATCGAGGCACCGTCCAGGGGCTTGACCCCTTTCAGCGGCCCGGCGAGCGTGCCGGAGGGCGTGAACCCCGCGGCGGTGCCCAGCCCGATGCCGCAGCCCGACAGCGCGAGGCAGGTCGAGAGAGCCAGCGCCACGACCACGGCGAAACGCGTGCGGAACCGTCTGCGCGCCATCAGATTCCCTTCGGGCGGAAGACGATCTCGAGCACGCGACCCACCCACTCGACCAGCAGCGCCAGCAGCGCGATCAGGACGGCGGAGGCGATGATCGCGGGGAACCGGAACAGCTCGATGGCCGCGACCAGCGCGGTGCCCAAGCCACCCGCGCTGATGAACGTCGCGAGCGCCGCGGTGCCGACCACCAGCACCAGGGCGGTGCGGATGCCGGTCATGATCACCGGGAGCGCCAACGGCAGCTCGATCCGGAGCAGCACCGCGGCGCCGGACATCCCGATGCCTCGGCCGGCCTCGACCAGCGTGGGATCAACGCCCTGCAGCCCGGTGATCGTGTTGCGCAGCACCGGCAGCAGACCGTAGATGACGAGAGCGAGGATCGCGGTCCAGAAGCCGATCCCGAGCCAGATCGCCAGCAGCACGATCAGGCCGATGGACGGCGCCGCCTGGCCACCGTTGGCGAAGCCGACCACCAACGGCGCGACGATCCTGGCCCTGCCGCGGGTCACCATGATCCCCAGCGGGACGGCGAGGAGCACCACGATCGCCGAGGTCACCACGGTCAGCTCGATGTGCTGGATCAGCTCGTCCCGGATAGCGCGCCAGTCCAGGATGGAGAGCGTTGTGGAGTCCAGGTTGGCGGTCTGGCGCCACCACACGTAGAGCAGGAACACCACGATCACGATGACAGGCAGGGCGTACAGCTCGACTCCTGCCTCACCGGTCAGGGTGCGCAGCCGGCCCTTCTTCCCGGGCTCCTGCTCACCTGCCGGGGATGGCGCCGGCTGCGGCTCCTCGGTGGCGACGGAGGGGTCGCTCATGTCGCCGCCTCCGGCTCGACCTGCGCGTCCTCGGCCTGGTGCTCCTGCTCGGTGGCGCGCATGAACCCGGTGACGCTGTCGAAGTCGATCACGCCGAGGTACTGGTCGCGGTCACCGCAGACCACGGCACCGCGGTGGCTGGAGGTCAGCATGGTGTCCAGCGCGTCGTTGAGGGTGGAGCGGGAGTCGAGGGTGACCAGACTCTCCCGGTCGCCGTCCTGGATCGTCTGGTTCCGGGCGATCTGGCGCAGGAACCGCCACGCGACCGGCCGGCGCCGCTCATCCAGGACCACGACCGAGGTGTGCCCGGCAGCCTTGACTCGTTCGGCCACCTCACTGGAGGACTCGCCGATCGCACAGGTGGTCTGCGCGAGCAGCTCGACGTCGGAGACCCGGGACAGGGAGAGCTGCTTGAGGCCCGCGCCGGAGCCGACGAAGTCGTCCACGAAGTCGTTGGCCGGGGCGGCCAGGATGGCCGCGGGGGTGTCGTACTGCGCGATGTGGGCGCCCTCCTGCAGGATCGCCAGCCGGTCGCCCATCTTGATCGCCTCGTCGATGTCGTGGGTGACCATCACGATCGTCTTGCGCAGCTCCCGCTGGATGCTGAGCAGCTCGTCCTGCAGCCGCTGCCGGGTGATCGGGTCGACCGCCCCGAACGGCTCGTCCATCAGGATCGCGGGTGGATCGGCCGCCAGACCCCGGGCGACGCCGACGCGTTGCTGCTGGCCACCGGAGAGCTCGCGGGGGTAGCGGTCGCGGTAACGGGCAGGGTCGAGGCCGACCAGGTCGAGCAGCTCGTCGACCCGGTTGGTGATCCGGGACTTGTCCCAGCCGAGCAGCCTCGGGGTGATCGCGATGTTCTTCGCCACGCTCATGTGGGGGAACAGGCTGCCGCCCTGGATCACGTAGCCGACGTGCCGGCGCAGCTCGTCCGCGCTCTGGGTGCGGACGTCGTCACCGCCGATGGTGATCTTGCCCGACGTCGGCTCGATCAGCCGGTTGATCATCTTCAGCGAGGTGGTCTTGCCGCACCCGGACGGACCGACGAACATCACGATCTCGCCGGCCGGAAGGGTCAGGCTCAGCGAGTCCACCGCGGCCGCCTTCTGGCCGGGGTACTTCTTCACCACGTCGTGCAGCTGGATCTCGGCCCCGCTGATCTCGACGGGCTGTCCGGTCTCGTCGCTCTGGGCGGGGGACGTGTTGGTGTCACTCATCTCAGACACGGATTCCCTTCGAGGTGGTCATCCGCCCCAGCAGGAGCAGGACGAGGTCGAGGATCAGCGCGATGATGATCACGCCGATGGTGCCGACCAGGGCGTAGTTGAGTGCGTTCTTGCCGCCGTTCTGGGCGAGGCCGGTGAAGATGTAGCCGCCGAGCCCCGGGCCGAGCACGTACGCCGCGATCGCGGCCACGCCCATCGACATCTGCAGCGAGACCCGGACGCCCGCCAGGATCACCGGCCAGGCCAGCGGCAGCCGGACCCGGCTGAGCGAGGCGACCTCGTTCATGCCCATGCCCTTGGCCGACTCCAGCAGCGTGGGATCAACCCCCTGCAGCCCGACCACCGCGTTGCGCAGGATCGGCAGGATCGCGTAGAAGCAGATCGCGACGAACGCGGTGGGCGTCCCGAGGCCGGTGGCGGGCAGCAGGATGCCGATCAGGGCGAACGACGGGATGGTCAGCCCGATGGCGCTCAGCGCGTTGGCCGTGCCGGAGAGCTTCGGGACGCGGGTGACCACGATCGCCAGCAGCACCGCGATGATGGTGGCGGCGGCCACGGCGAGAACGACGAGATAGGCGTGCTGCCAGGCGTTGTAGAGGATCTCGTGGTGTCGTCCCGTAATGAAGTCCCACACGACCCCGGCACACCTCCAGAGAACGTCGTCACCCGCATATGTCCCCGGTCACTCAACCACATTTTCCGCACTGACGACACGGCTCGGCGTGTCCCGGGGCCCCGTTCGGGCCTAGGCTCGACCGGTGCGGATCGTCTCGCTGCTCCCCTCGGCCACCGAGGTCCTGTTCGCGATCGGGGCCGGCGAGGAGGTCGTCGGCGTGACCTTCGAGTGCGACTTCCCGGCCGAGGCACGTACCCGGACGGTGGTGTCCACCAGCGCCATGCCCGAGGGGCTCTCCAGCGGGCAGATCGACGCCTTCGTCGCCGATGCGATGGCGCGCGGGGAGGACCTCTACCGGCTCGACGAGGGTGCGCTGTCCGGGCTGGACGCCGACCTGGTGCTGACCCAGGACCTGTGTGCGGTGTGTGCCGTGGACGTCTCGGTGGTCGACGACGCGCTGGCCCACCTCGGCTGCACGGCGCAGGTGCTCACCGTGGACCCGCACACGCTCGCGGAGGTGCTGGACTCGGTCGTGACGATCGGCCGGGCAACCGGCCACGCCGAACCCGCCGAGGCCCTCGTCCGGCGGCTGCGAGAGCGCCTGGACCGGGCGCGCGGGCTGGTCGCGGCCCGCGCCCGGCCGCGGATGCTGGTGCTTGAGTGGACCGACCCTCCGTTCGCACCCGGTCACTGGCTGCCCGAGATGGTCGAGGTGGCCGGCGGGTGCCCCGCCCTCGGCCGTGCCGGCGAGAAGTCTGTCCGGATCGACTGGGACGACGTCCGTGCGGCGGAGCCCGACGTGGTGGTGTGTGCTCCGTGCGGCTACGACCTCGCCGGGTGCGCGAGCCTCGGCCGGGAGGTGCTGGACCGGCTGCCGGATGTGCCGGTCTGGGCGGTCGACGCGAACGCGTCGTACGCCCGGCCGGGTCCACGCCTGGTCGACGGCGTGGAGGCGCTGGCGGGCATCCTGCACCCCGACGTGGTGCCCCCCTCCCCGCTCGCCCAGGCGCTGCGCTGATTCACCGAACGGGCCATCGGCTGGGCCATGGACTTGGCCAGGGCCGGGCCACCGAACGGAGAGGCCCTTCGCCGACGCTCGAGGCCCCTCCGCCCTGCCCTCGTCCCGGGGGATGTGGAGGACCCTCGTGGAGAGGGTGGGATCACCCGGGACCGAGGGCGGTACCGACCGGCGCGAAAGAAGGTTGGCTGCCCGTGCCGGCCGCTGCTTCGAGCCTAGGTCGCGCGGTGGGATCCGGAAGGGCAATCCCCTCCCTGCTGTGTCGGAATACCCAGGCTTGGGGAGGGTCTCAGCCGTCTGCCAGGAACGACAGCAGGTCCTGCCGGGTGAGCACCCCGACGGGCCGTCCGTCCTCCTGCACCAGCAGGGCGTCGGCGTCGGCCAGGGCGGCCACCGCGTCGGTGACGTCGGCACCGGAGCCCACCGTCGGCAGCGGGGCGCTCATGTGCTTCTCGACCTGGTCGGCAAGCTTCGCCGACCCGCCGAACAGCGCGTCGAGGAGCACCCGCTCGCTGACCGACCCGGCCACCTCGGCGGCCATCACCGGCGGCTCGGCGCGGACCACGGGCATCTGCGATACGCCGTACTCCTTGAGGATCTGCACCGCCTCGGCCACGGTCTCGTTGGGGTGGGTGTGCACCAGCGCCGGGATGTCGCCCTGCTTCGCACGCAGCACCTCCCCGGCAGTGCGGGTGCCGGCCGCGGGTAGGAAGCCGTACTGCGCCAGCCAGGCGTCGTTGAACACCTTGGTCAGGTAGCCCCGCCCGGAGTCGGGCAGCAGCACCACGATCACCGCCTGCTCGCCCTCGGGCGTGCCGTCGAGCTCGTGGGCCAGCTGCACCGCCGCGAACGCCGCCATGCCCGAGGACCCGCCCACCAGCAGGCCCTCCTCGCGCGCCAGCCGCCGGGTGAACCTGAACGAGTCCGCGTCGGAGACCTCGATCACCCGGTCGGTGATGCCCCGGTCAAAGGTCTCCGGCCAGAAGTCCTCCCCCACGCCCTCGACCAGGTAGGGCCGGCCGGTGCCGCCGGAGTACACCGAACCCGCCGGGTCGGCGCCCACGATCTGCACGTCCGGCCCGCTTCGCTGGGCACTGCGCTCCTTGAGGTAGCGACCGACCCCGCTGATGGTGCCGCCGGTGCCCATGCCCGTGACGAAGTGGGTGATCCTGCCGTCGGTCTGTCGCCAGATCTCGGGGCCGGTCTGCTCGTAGTGCGACAGCGGGTTGTTCTGGTTGGCGTACTGGTCCGGCTTCCAGGCGTTCGGGGTCTCCCGGACCATCCGGTCGGAGACGCTGTAGTAGGAGTCCGGGTGGTCGGGGGCGACCGCGGTGGGGCACACCACCACGTCGGCGCCGTACGCCTTCAGCACGTTGCGCTTGTCCTCGCTGACCTTGTCCGGGCACACGAAGATGCAGTGGTAGCCCCGCTGCTGGGCGACCAGGGCCAGGCCGACGCCGGTGTTGCCCGAGGTCGGCTCGACGATGGCGCCGCCGGGCTTCAGCTCGCCGGCGGCCTCCGCGGCGTCGACCATCCTGACCGCGATGCGGTCCTTCACCGAGCCCCCCGGGTTGAGGTACTCGACCTTGGCCAGCACGAGCGGGCCGGTGTCGTCCGGGCCACCGGGTCGGTCGAGGGTGCGTCCGAGCCGGACCAGCGGGGTGTTGCCGATGAGCTCGAGCAGCGAGCTGACGTAGTCCATGAGCCGAAGATAGTCGCAGGTCCGGGCCCGGGCTCGCGGTCCGGTCTCTACGCTGGGAGCATGTCGAGAGCGGGGGCCGCACGCAAGATCGCCGCAACGGCGGCGTACGGCGGGGGCGGTGTGTCCGTGCTCGGCGGAGCCTTCTACGGGCTGCTCCGGCTCGAGGCGCTGCTCGCCCGGCACACCATCGGCGACGCCGAGGGCCGGGCCCCGGACGCCTCCGGCTGGTACGGCCGCCGCCGCCCGGCACCGGCCATCAAGATCGTCATGCTCGGCGACTCCACCGCGGCCGGCTACGGCGTGGACGCGGTCGAGGACACCGTGGGGGCCATGCTTGCGTCCGGCGTCGCCGCCGCGGCCGACCGTCGCGTGCACCTGCAGGAGTTCGGCGCCGTCGGCGCGCAGTCCAGCGACCTGGCCGGCCAGGTCGACGAGGCGCTGCCGACCGGACCCGACGTCGCGGTGATCTCGATCGGTGCCAACGACGTCACCCACAGCGTGCTCCCGCCCACGGCGGTACGCCACCTGGCCGAGCAGGTACGCCGGCTGCGCGAGGTGGACGTGGCGGTGGTGGTGGGCACCTGCCCGGACCTCGGCACCGTGCGACCGATCCCGCCACCGCTGCGCCAGGTGGCTCGCGCCTGGTCGCGCCGGCTGGCGGCGGCACAGACGATCGCGGTCGTGGAGGAGGGCGGGCGGTCGGTGTCCCTGGGCTCGATCCTCGGCCCGGAGTTCGAGGCCGCCCCCGCGTTGTTCTTCGGCCCGGACCGCTACCACCCGTCCGCGGTCGGCTACCGCTCGATGGCCGCGGTGCTCGTGCCTTCGGTGCTGGCTGCCCTGGACCTCGCACCGGCCGACGAGGGGGAGCCCGAAGCCTTCCGCGGCGAGGGCGTGCTGCCGATCAGCTACGCCGCGGTCGAGGCCAGCCGGACCCCGGGGACCGAGCTGGACGGCACCGAGGTGGCCGGCGCCCGGCGCGGTGCGGGCGGCCGCTGGGTGATGCTGATGCGCCGGCGCCGGCCGCGGCTGGGCCGCGAAGCCCCGGCCGAGGAGCCGGACGACGAGGGATCCGAGCCGGATGCGGGGCCGGAGACCGCGACCACATCGGCCGAGTGACCCGCCCCGGGCCAGGCCGGATCATTTGGGGTAGTGCTCCCCTATTCGGGGCATGACCGGCATCGTCCCGGCCCGCAGCATGGCTGACGGCCCGCACGGTGCGGGTCGACCAGCCGAGTGCTGGGCCTGAGCTGGCGCGAGGAGCGCCAGAGGGGACGGAATGAGAATGAAGAGAATCGTCAGGCGAGTTGTGCTGCCCCTGGGAGCAGCCGTGGCACTCGGCACCAGCGGCTTTGCCTTCATGGCGGCCAACAGCGTGCCGGCGTCGCATGCCGGAGAAGGTAACGCCGCCATCAGCGGCTACGCGGTCAGTGGGATCCACTACGACCTGATGGACCACGGAATCCTGAGCACCGACATGTACATCAAGGACGTCCAGTTCACGTTGGACCAGCCACCGGTCAACGTGAAGAACGTCTACGCGGTGATCCAGGACGGGACGTACAACAACCGGAACTGGCACAAGTACGGCAGCTGCAGCGTGTCCGGGAGCACCGAGAGCACGACCACGTTCACCTGTGGGATCTCGCCGGGTCAGTACTCGTCCGCGAGCCTGGAGAACTCGACCCACCTGACCGTCGTCGCGTCCCAGTAGCTATCTCAGCACTCGGAAGCAGAGTCCATGACGAGTCAGGTCCTTGTCGGGCCGGCCAGCGTCGGGGTCGGGCGTGCGAAGCACGTCCGGCTCCGGCGGCTGGTCATGCTCGCGGCCGGGGTCGGGATGCTGGCCGTCGTATGGGCACTGTTCGCGCCCACCGCGATCGGCGGCCCCGCGTCGTACGTCGTCACCGACGGCACCAGCATGCTGCCCCGCTTCCACGGTGACGGGCTGGTGATCACCCGCGCCCGGCCCGACTACCACGTGGGCGAGATCGTGGCCTACCACAACAAGGAGCTGCACAGCGTCGTGATGCACCGCATCGTCGCCCGGGCCGGCGACCGCTACGTCTTCAAGGGCGACAACAACGACTTCCGGGACCGCTTCCACCCGACGAAGTCGGGGCTGGTGGGCCAGGAGTGGGTCTACTGGCCCGGTGCCGGTCGCTACCTGGTGATGCTGCGCCAGCCGCCCGTGTTCGCGGTCATCATCGCCGCGGCCGTGCTGTTCGCGTTCCGCGCGCCCGCCCGCAGCCGCCGGAGGAGGCGCCACCATGCGCATGCGTAACCGGCGGATCTGCCGCGCCGCAGCCGGTGGTGCGGTCGTCGCCGCGCTGCTGCCCGTCGGCATGGCCCACCTGGCCGGCAACACGGTGCCGGTCACCCACGCCGGCGAGACGGATGTGGCCGTGTCGATCACGCCGGCCCCCACGACCCTGGTGCTGCACGACGCCGACGTCGACCTCACCCGCCCGAACGCCTACCGGTTCGACTCGATGCAGGCCACGCTGACCTCCGGGGGTGTCGCGGTCCAGGGAGTCAACGTCACGTTCCGGGTCGAGCACGTGCCGGTGTGCACCGCGACGACCGGACGCGACGGGGGGGCGACCTGCTCGCCACACGGGTGGTTCGACCGGTCGTTGTTCCAGCCCGCCGGTGCAGACCCGACCAGCTACACGGCCACCTCCGCGGGCACGGACACTCTCGGCGCCGACACCGGGTCCGCACACCTGGCCCCGGTCGGCGCCGACCAGGAGATCACCGGTTCTGCGGACAGAACCGGGCAGTAGGAGCACGATGAAGCGCACCACCGACCAAGGACCGAGAGAGGCCATGTCCCATACGCCGACCGACAAGGCGCCGCCGTTCAACCGACTCGAGGCGCTCACCGCGGTGGCGGTCATCGGGGTGCTGGCCCTGGCGCTCGGACTCGCAGCGCTCGCCTCCCCCACCCGGTCGAGCACGACGAAGAAGCTCGACTACACCCAGTCCGGAAAGTTCGGCTACCACGCCCACGCTGCCTCCGGGTCGGCGTACGGCGGCGCCGGGCTGCGAACCGGCGAGCCGATCCTCACCAGCGAGGCCGGGCCGGTGACCGCCGCGTTCACCTACCACCTCGACGCCTCGTCGGCGGCGAACCTGCAGGGGGTCGCGCGGATGGTGGCCACGGTCTCGAGCCACGGGCTGACGCGCAGCTTCCCGGTCGCCGCACCGAAGCACTTCACCGGCCCCCGGACCCGCGTCACCGGCCGGCTGCCCGTCGCGGCCATCCAGCGGTACGTCGCCCGGACCACGACAAGCCTGGGCGACACCAGCCTGGGCACGGGCACGACCACGGTCACGCTGCACCCCCGGGTGCGCATCACGGGAGACCTCGCGGGCCACCGGCTGGCGGCCCGCTACTCCCCCCACCTCGGCTTCACCGTCGACGGATCGACCCTCGGCCTCGCCCAGGACAGCGCCGGAGCCGGGCCGGCGGGCGCGGACCTGACCCCGTCGAAGGCCGGCAAGCTTGCCTACCCGACCACGAAGGCGAACACGCTCCCGTTGCCGGTGCTGCACCCGGGCGTCGGCACGGCGCGCGTCCTCGGTCTCGGCATCGCGGCGCTGTGCCTGCTGGTCGGGCTCTGGCTGGCCCGGCCGCTGCTGCGCGGCGGCGGCCCGAAGAACGAGGCGGCACGGATCCGCACGCTCTACGGGTCGCAGATCGTCGAGGTCAGCGCGCTCTCGGTGCACGAGGGCCCGGTTGCCGACGTGGCCGGCATGGACGCGCTCGCCGACCTGGCCAAGCGCTACGAGTCGATGATCATGCACGTCTCCGGCGACGACGACACGTACCTGGTCTGGGACAACGGCATGCTCTACCGCTACCGGCTCCCGGCCGCCGAGGCGCCGGAGCCGTCCCGGCGGGCGCACTCTGCCGACGCCCCGGGCCGGCGGCCGTCGCGGCCCCGGCTCGCGGCCCTGCGTGGCGCCGAGCCGGAGCACCGCACCGCAGAGTGAGCCGGACCGGGTGAGCGACCGGGTGAGCGACCGGGTGAGCCGGACGACATCAGGGCGCCTCCGGTGCGGAGACGCCCTGCTGCCCAGTCGATGCCGACCCGCCGGGGTCAGCTGCGGTTCAGGATCGCGAGGATGCGCAGCAGCTCGATGTAGATCCACACGATGGTGACGGTCAGCCCGAAGGCGGCGCGCCACGACTCCCGCTCGGGCAGGCCGGCCGCGACGCCGCGCTCGATGAAGTCGAAGTCGAGGATCAGCATCAGCACGCCGAGGCCCAGGCCGACCAGGCTGGCGACGAAGCCGATCCCGCCCAGGCCGTTGAAGCCGAAGCTGGAGCCGAAGAAGCCGAGCACCAGGTCGAGCATCGAGACCGCCACGAAGCCGAACATCGCCGCGACCACGAACTTGCGGAACCGGGCGGAGACCCGGATGTTGAAGAACCGGTACGCCGCGAGCGTGCCGGCCACGGCGGCGAACGTGCCCAGCACCGCGCCGATGATCACGCCGTGCCCGAAGGAGGCGTCGAACACCTTGCTCATCGCACCGATGAACACGCCCTCGAGCACGGCGTAGCCGAGCACCAGCGGCGGGCTGACCACCCGCTTGAAGGAGTTCACCATCGCGAGCACGAAGCCGCCGAGTGCGCCGACCAGCGCGAGCGTGTAGAGCGTGCCGGCCGCGTTGCCGACGGGTGAGCCCAGCCGGCCCGGGTTGCCGGTGAGCAGCCAGGTGGCCGCCGCCGCGAGCACCACGATGACGAGGGTGAGGCCGGTCTTCTGCACCACCGAGTCCACGGTCATGGGGCCCTCGGTGCTCAGACCGACGCCGCCGCCCGGGGTGGTGTGCGTGGGGGTGCCCGGGGAGCCGACGCTCCAGGTGGAGGGGTCGCCGTACCCGGCGTAGGACCGGCCGTTGCCGGGATAGGTCTGGTTGCCGTAGTGGTTGCCGCCGGAGCCGGCCTTGCCGTTGAAGCCGGCGGCACGCGTGAAGACAGGGTTCCTGCTCTGCATGGTCTCTCCTCGAGGCCGGTGTCACCGGGCTGGGCAACAGCGCCGGTAGGGAGCGAGTGTAGCGACGTCCCATCCAGCCAACGAACAATCCACGGCTGCTGTTCCCGGGCTGCCGCCCGGTCCGGGAGCTACCGGTGGGCCCCCGTCGTGCGGGCCTGGTCCACCTGCTGGACATGGCTGTGCGGCGGGGGCGCAGAGTCGGCGGCGTCGGCCTCCGCCCGCACCATCTGAACGGCGCAGATCAGGATGCCGAGGACCGCGAGCAGCCTCACCTTCATGTGGAGTGCAACGAGTTCCTGCCCGATTGGTTAGGGGTGCCGCCGGAATCGGCCGAACCCGCCCGGTGGGTCGGGCCCCCGGGCGGCCCGGGAGCAGGCGGCAGGGATGATGACACGGTGAACCAGGCTGACACGGTCCGCGACGGCGCGGTCACGCCCGGGCAACCGGACCCGCTGCCGCTCGACGAGTTCGGGCCCGAGTTCCTGCGGCGGGTGCTGCACCGGGACCGGGTGCTGGCGTCGATCGACCGGGCGCTGGGCGACCGGTTCGAGCTCGGCCCGATGGGCGCCGGCCCGGGGCGACGGATCGCCCGGCTCACGGCCCGTGGCCGCTATCTCCCGTCGTACGGCGAGGTCCTGTCCGGCGACCGGGTCG
Source organism: Marmoricola sp. (assembly GCA_050699415.1). Taxonomy (GTDB): domain Bacteria; phylum Actinomycetota; class Actinomycetes; order Propionibacteriales; family Nocardioidaceae; genus Marmoricola. Next base: position 14,714 of record JBOHDO010000127.1, on the reverse strand, counting down.
GCTACCTCGTGGTCGTGCCGGTGGAGGTGGCGTTCGACATCACCCTGCCCGTCGACTCGCTGCGCTTCCAGGCGGAGGTGCTGGTGCCGCTGACCGTCGAGCTGCGCACCGTGGCGCCGCTCACGATCCTGTGGGACATCACGCCGCCGAGCCCCGATGCCGTGACGATCACGCTGACCGGAGAGACCCGCCGGTCGGCGGTGGTGCAGCGGCTCGCCGGGCTCGACGGCGAGCTGCGCCGCTTCCTGGCCCGCTTCGTCGAGCGCGAGCTGGACAAGCCGCACATCCGACGGGCCCGGCGCATCGACCTCGAGACCGTGATCGACACCGCCTGGGAGCACATCGCCTGCCAGTTCCTGCCGAACGGGCCGCAGGACCGCAGCTGATCCACCGCGGCGTACGGCGGTGCTCCCGGCTGCCGCGCTCTACCCGGCCAAGCCGCGTGTGCCCCGGGTGGGGGTCGAACCCACAACAAGCGGCTTTTAAGGCCGCCTCCTCTGCCAGTTGGGATACCGGGGCGCCAGCCGAGCCTAACCAGCCCGGTCGCCGGTCGGCTTCCCCAGGCTTCTGGGGCGGTAGTCCCTCACGTTTCGGCTCTGTTCTGGGCCCAGGAACAGCAGAACCGTGAGGGACTATCCGTCCGGGAGGGCGGCAAGCGCCGCGGCACGTGTGAGGACGGCGTCGATCATCGGCTCGGTCAGCTTGCCGGTGAAGGTGTTCTGCTGGGAGGGGTGGAAGCAGCCGACCACCGACAGCACCCGGCCGTCATGGGCAGTCTCGAACTCGGCGGCGTGGCCGAAGACCGGCTTGGGCCTCGGAATCACGAAGCCGGTCGCGCGCAGGCCCGCGATCGCGGCGTCCCAGCCGAACCTGCCCAGGCAGACCACCGCCCGCAACGACGGCAGCACCAGCTCCAGCTCCCGGCGGAGCCAGGGCGAGCAGGTGTCGCGCTCGGTCGTGGTGGGCTTGTTGCCCGGCGGGGCGCAGCGTACGGCGGCGAGCATCCGGGCCCCGACCAGCCGCTGGCCGTCCCCGGCGTGCACGGAGGTGTCCCGACGGGCCAGCCCGACCCGGTGCAGCGAGGCGAACAGCCAGTCACCGGAGCGGTCCCCGGTGAAGATCCGGCCGGTCCGGTTGCCGCCGTTCGCCGCCGGGGCGAGCCCGACCACCAGTACGCCGGGCTCCGGGTCGCCCCAGCCGGCGATCGGACGGCCCCAGTACGGCTCCCCGGCGTACGACGCCCGCTTGTCGCGGGCCACCTGCTCACGCCAGGCCACCAGCCGCGGACACGCAGCACACACCGACACCCGGGCGTCGAGCTCGGCCAGCGAGTCAACATCGGCCAGCGTGGCCACCTCGCCGGCGTCGTTCGCGACCGGGGTGTCGGGGCTCGCGGGGTCGTCCGGCCAGCCGGTGCCGGGCGGCACCGGGCTGTCGAACTCCTCACCCGTGACCGGGTGCGGCAACATCAGGTCGTCCAGCGGGCGACCCAGTAGGCCACCCCGAACGGGTCGTCGTGGTAGAGCAGCTCCGCCGAGCGCGGCTCGGGCAACAGCTCGCCCAGCCGCCGCAGCGCGGGTGCCCCGAGCGCCAGCAGCTCGAGGGCGAGGTCGAGGTCCAGTCCGCGCAGCGTCGCGGCCTCCCCCTCGTCGAGGGCCTTGCGCACCCCCTCGTCGAAGTCGAACGCCCGCGGGTCGAGGTGGCCCGGCGCCTTCTCCCCCCGCCGGGCGGAGCCGTCGGCGGCGACCACGAGCAGGGGCGCGGTCTCCCCGGCCGCGACCGCGCCGGTGAATCCGGCCTGCTCCAGCAGCGACCGGGCCACGTCCGTGGCGCCGAGCACCGCGACTCCGTCCGCGTCCGGCAGGCTGTCGCGCAACGTGTCCACCGCGACTTGGCGGACCTGGGCGAACGGGTCCGCCGCTCCCCGGCTGGGCAGCAGGCCCGGCGCGGCGGGGACCACGACGGCGACCCGGGGTGTGGTCATGCCAGCCCCCGCACCAGCCGTGCCGGCGGTCGCAGCCCCTCGATGGAGCGGACCATGTCGACCACCTGACGGGTCTCGGTGACCTCGTGCACCCGGAATACGCGCGCGCCCTTGAGCGCGCAGACCGCGGTGCTCGCGAGGGTGCCGAGCAGCCGCCGGTCGACGGGCAGGTCGAGGGTCTCACCGACGAAGTCCTTGTTCGACAGCGACACCAGCACCGGCCACCCGGTCGCGGTCAGCTCCTCCAGGCGGCGGGTGATCTCCAGCGAGTGCAGGGTGTTCTTGCCGAAGTCGTGGGCGGGGTCGATCAGCACGCTGCGCCGGTCCACGCCGGCCGCGACCGCACGCTCGGCGTAGGCCACGGTGTCGGTGACCGCGGCGGCGACCACGTCGTCGTAGGCGACCCGGTGGGGCCGGGTGCGCGGCACCACCCCGCCGGTGTGGGTGCACACCAGTGCGGCGTCGTACTCCGCAGCGACGTCGACCAGCTCCGTGTCCGCGCCTCCCCAGGCGTCGTTGAGCAGGTCGGCCCCGGCGCCGCAGGCCGCCGCCGCCACCTCGGCGCGCCAGGTGTCGACGCTGATGACCAGGTCCGGGAAGGCGGCTCGCACCCGGGCGACGAAGCCCACCACCCGGTCCTTCTCCTCCGCGGGCCCGATCTCCTCCCCGGGGGCTGCCTTGATGCCGCCGACGTCCACGACCTCGGCGCCCTCGGAGACCACGCGCCGCACCCGGGTGAACGCCTCGTCCTCGGCCCAGGTGGCGCCCTTGTCGTAGAACGAGTCCGGGGTCCGGTTGACGATCGCCATCATCAGCGTGGCGTCGTCGGCGAACTCGTGTCGACGCAGCCGCAGCGTCATGCGCTCGCCTCGCGGCGCCCGGCCCCGCCCCGCAGGTACGTCGCGGCCGGCGGCCGCTCGCCCACCGGAACCGCACGGTCGGCCGGTACGGCGCCCGCGGCTGCGGGCAGGAACTGCCGCAGCAGCACCTCGTCCCGGGCCGTGGTGTCCCCGGCTCGACCCAGCGCAGTCGCCAGGATCTGCGTCGCCATGCCGCCGAGGTCGCGCAGCGCCTGGTGCCGGTGTGCGCGCCGGCCGAGGTCGACCTGGGCGATCGCCTCCAGCCCCCGGGCACGCAGGGTGTCCACCAGCGCGGCCAGCTCGACGGCGTACCCGGTCGGCACCGACAGGCTGGCGAACAGCGACCGGCGCACCGCCCACTCACCGGCGAGGGGCTGCACCAGCCCGGCGAGCTCGGGGAACAGCACCGCGATGAGGGGCCGGGCGACCAGCTCGGTGACGCGGCCGCCCTCGAAGGCTTCGCCTTCGTAGGGCCGTTGGTAGAAGCCCTTCACCAGCTCCACGCCCGGCTCGGTGAGCAGCGGCCCGAGCAACCCCGGCACGAAGTGGGTGTCCCAGTCCAGCAGGTCGGCGTCCATGAACACGACCAGGTCCCCGGAGGTGACGAAAAGCGACTTCCACATCGCCTCCCCCTTGCCCGGGAAGCTGCCCAGGTCGGGCCGGACCTCCGCGCTGCGGTGCACCACCGCCCCGGCACCCGCCGCCACCGCGTAGGTGTCGTCGGTGGAGTCGGAGTCGATCACCACGATCTCGTCGACCAGTCGGGAGGTCTCCACCAGGCGCTCGCGGACCCTGCCCACCACGTCGCCGACGGTGGCCGCCTCGTTGCGGGCAGGCACCACCAGGCTCACCCGGTGGCCGGTGGCCTGTTTCGCGGCGAGGAGCGCGTCGAGCGACCAGTCGCACCACCGGTGCGTACGGCGCCCGAACCACTCCTCCACGTCGCGAGCCTACAGAGCGTCCGCCCGGCTTGCTGGTCGTGACCGAGTGGGCGAAGCGACGTTGACGAGCGAAGCGAGGATCACGACACCGAGGTTAGCCGGGTGGCAGGTCGCCACCCGAGGGTGACCTCAGAACGGCCGGTCGAGCGGGTTCCCGCTGCCCGCGCGGGACTCCCGGATCGCGCGCCCCTTGGCGACGTCCCTGGCGCGACGCTTCTCCGCCCGCTCGATCCTGCTGGCACTGCGCGGCGGCGCCTGGATCCGCTCCTCGGCAGGGACACCGCGGTGCAGCTCACGCGCGCGCTCGACCTCGGCGTCGAGCTCGGCGCCGTACAGCAGCCCCAAGTTGGTCACCCACAGCCACAGCAACACCACCACGGCACCGGCGAGCGAGCCGTAGACCTTGTCGAAGGAGGAGAAGCTCACCATGTACAGCGCCACGCCGAAGGAGGCGACCAGCCAGACCAGGACGGCGACGAACGCGCCTGCGGAGAGCACCTTGAAGGGCAGCCGCACGTTCGGGGTGAAGTGGTACAGCACCGCGACCGTGGCGAGCACGACGATCGCGAGCACCGGCCACTTCGCGATGCCCCAGACCGTCAGCGCCTGGTCGCCGAGTCCCAGCTGGGAGCCGACGGAGTCGGCAACCGGGCCGGACACGGCCAGGATCGCGACCGCGATCGCGCTCAGCACCGCGGTCACCACGGTGACGAAGAGGTTGGTCGGCCGCAGCCGCCAGGCCGCGCGGCCCTCCTCGGTCTCGTACGCCCGGTTCATCGCGCGACCGAAGGCACCGACGTACCCGGACGCGGCCCAGAGGGCGGCGACCACACCGACGAGCAGGGTCAGCGGAGCGACCGTGGAGCCGACGATCGCGGCCAACGGAGCCTGCAGGTCGTGCAGCACGCTCGGGGGGAGCAGCGGGCCCAGCGCGCCGGTGAGCTTGTCGACCGCACCTGCTCCGCCGACCACGCCGAGCAGCGCCAGCAGCGCGATCGCGGCGGGGAACAGGGCCAGCACGGCGTAGAAGGTGAGCGACGCCGCGCCGTCGATGGCGTGGTCCTCGCGGAACTCCCGGACGCTCTTGCGCAGCACGTAGAAGCCGGAGCGACGGCCCAGCTTCGGGGTGCTGTCGTAGTCGGTCTCGGCGGCGTCGTCGACCGGGGGCTCGCCACCGCGCACGACCTCGTCGAGCGAACCCTCGTCGGGATCCGCGGGGATCTGGTGGGTGGTGGTGTCTGCGGTCATGGGTTCACTCCCTTGTCTGGCGTGCTCTGGCCGCTGGTCGGGCCCGGACGGGATTCGTCGTCGGAGTCGGGGGAGGCACGGGCACTGCCTTCCACCAGGGACCAGGCGATCCCGTCGAGGATGTCCTGCTCGGAGACGAGCATCGAGTAGACGTCGGCGCGGCGCAGCAACCCGGTGAGCACCAGGCCGCCGCCGGCGATCACGTCGGCCCGGCCGGGATGCATGTAGGGCAGCGCCTTGCGTTGCTCGACCGACATGTGCAGCAGCGTGGTCACCATGCCCTGGACCGAGGCCACATCGATCACCGAGTGGTGGATCAACGAGCGGTCGTACGCCTGCAGCCGCAGCGCCCCGGCCGCGATGGTGGTCACCGTGCCCGCGACCCCGATCACGGCGCCGGCCGAGGCCGGGTCGAACGGGCAGCCGTCGAGCGTGGCCTCCACGTCGGCCCGGACCGCCGCGATCTCGTCGCGGGTGGGCGGGTCGGAGTGCAGGTGCCGCTCGGTCATCCGTACCGAGCCCAGGTCGAGGGAGGCCACGTCGGACACCTCCCCCTCGGGGCTGCCCAGAACCAGCTCGGTGGAGCCACCGCCGATGTCGGCCACCAGGTACGGCGTCGGCAGCGAGGCACGCAGCGACCGGACCGCGCCGGCGAACGACAGCCTCGCCTCCTCCGAGCCGTCGACCAGGTCCGGGGCAACCCCGACGCGCGCCCGCACCGCGGCCACGAAGTCCCCGGTGTTCTCGGCCTCCCGGGCCGCCGAGGTCGCGCAGAACCGGATCCGCTCCACCTGGTGCCTGTCCACGATCGCGACGAAGTCGTCCACCGCGGCCATCACCCGCTGCAGGGCGGTCGCGGAGATCCGGCCGGTGCGGTCCACTCCCTCGCCGAGCCGGACGATGCGCATCTGCCGGTCGATCTCCCGCGCGTGACCGGTCGCCGGGTCGAGGTCGACGACCAGCAGCCGCAGCGAGTTGGTGCCACAGTCGAAGGCGGCCACGCGCGTCATGACCCGGCTCCTTCCGACCCGGCCTCGTCACCGTGACCACTGGTCTCACCGTGACCACCTGCTGCGTCATCCACCTCGGTGACCACGCGCACGCATGGACCACCGGCCCACCACGGACCCAGTGCCAGGAGCACCTCGTCCCCGAGCGGGTTGACGCCGGGACCCTGGGCGAGCGACTGCGCGGCGAGCACGTGCAGGCACTTGACCCGGTCGGGCATGCCCCCGGCGGACACGCCGTCGATCTCGGGGACCCGGCCGGTGTCAGGCTCGATGTCGGCACGGGCGGCGAGGTAGCGCTGGTGGGCGGCGGCATAGCCGCGGGCGAGCTCCTCATCGTCGGCGAGCCGTTGGGTCATCTGCGTCATCAGCCCGGAGGCCTCGAGCGTGCCGATGCGCGAGCTGGCCCGGGGGCAGGTCAGGTAGAAGGTGGTGGGGAACGGCGTACCGTCCTCGAGCCGCGGCTCGGTGACCACCACGTCGGGGTGGCCGCAGGGGCAGCGGTGGCCCACGTCGTGCACCGAGCGGGGCGGGCGGCCCAGCTGTGCGGTGACGACCTCGCGGTCGCGGGTGGCCAGGCCCATGGTCACCGCCCCCTGCGGTGGTGGTGGTGCCGGCCCGGCGGGGTGATCCGGCTCGCGGGTGGCTGCTTGTGGTACTTCGCGGGGTGGTCGGCGCGTTCCAGCGAGCCGTAGGCGCGGGACCACCAGGGCCGGGACGTGGTCTGCAGCTGCGGGCCGGTGCCGCTGAGGTGCCGTTCACCGGGCAACGGCTTCCCGTCGGGGCCGATCACCTGGTACGCGACGTCGCCCGGCATCACCCAGCCGAACCGGCGGCGGGCCTGTTCCTCGACGTAGGCCTTGTCGTGCCAGCGGCCCTTCTCCTGCTTCAGCGCGTGGATGTGCTGCTGAGAGCTGGCGATCTGGGCCTGCAGGTCGCTGATCGTGGACTGCTGCCGCAGCCAGGCGTGCATCGAGGAGGCGTAGGAGACCACGAGCAGCGCGACCACGACCAGCAGCACGGCCATCCGGTTGGTGTACCGGGACCGGCGCGGCGTGGGTGCCGCCGCCCGGCTGCGGGTGGTTCCGCGGCGGCCGGGACGGGTCCGCGAGGCAGCCGACCGGCCGGTCCGACCGGCCCGGGGGGAAGAACGGCGAGGCGCGGGCATGTCAGGGGCCCGTCCGATCCAGCGCCCGCATCAGGCGCCCCCGGGGGGCGCGTACCGGGGGAACGCGGCCGATCCGGCGTACCGGGCGGCGTCGGCCAGCTCCTCCTCGATGCGCAGCAGCTGGTTGTACTTCGCGACCCGCTCGGAGCGCGCGGGTGCGCCGGACTTGATCTGACCGCAGTTCACCGCCACGGCGAGGTCCGCGATGGTGGTGTCCTCGGTCTCGCCCGAGCGGTGGCTCATCATGCAGCGGTAGCCGTTGCGGTGGGCCATCTCGACGGCGTCGAGGGTCTCGGTGAGCGTGCCGATCTGGTTGACCTTGACCAGCAGCGCGTTGGCCTGCCCGCCGCTGATGCCGCGCTGCAGCCGCTCGATGTTGGTGACGAACAGGTCGTCGCCCACGATCTGCACGCGCTCGCCGAGCTCGTCGGTGACGGTCCGCCACCCGTCCCAGTCGTCCTCGTGCAGCGGGTCCTCGAGGCTGACGATCGGGTACGCCGCCACCAGGTCGGCGTAGTACGCCGTCATCTCCCCGGCCGACTTGCGGGCGCCCTCGAACGCGTAGGCGCCAGCCCCGGAATCGGATGCCGTGAAGAACTCGCTGGCTGCCACGTCGAGGGCCAGCGCGACGTCCTCCCCTGCCCGCAGCCCGGCCGCCCCGATAGCGTCCACGATCAGGTCCAGCGCCGCCCGGTTGCTGTCCAGGCTCGGGGCGAACCCGCCCTCGTCGCCGAGGCCGGTGGCCAGGCCGCGCTTCTTCAGCACCGCCTTGAGCGCGTGGTAGACCTCGGCGCCCTGCTGCAGGGCCTCGGCGAACGTGGGGGCACCGATCGGGGCGATCATGAACTCCTGCACGTCGACGTTGGAGTCGGCATGGGCGCCACCGTTGAGGATGTTCATCATCGGGACCGGCAGCAGGTGGGCGTTCGGCCCGCCCAGGTAGCGGTAGAGCGGCAACTCGGCGCTGTCCGCGGCGGCCCGCGCGACGGCGAGCGAGACCCCGAGAATCGCATTCGCCCCGAGTCCGGCCTTGTTGGGGGTGCCGTCGAGGTCGAGCATGACCTGGTCGACGGTGCGCTGGTCGGCGGCGTCCTCGTCCTCGACGGCCGGTCCGAGCCGGTTCAGCACGGCGGCAACGGCCTTGCGGGTGCCCTTGCCGGCGTACCGGTCCTCGTCGTCGCGCAGCTCGACCGCCTCGAACGCGCCCGTGGAGGCACCGGACGGGACCGCGGCACGGCCCGCAGCGCCGTCGTCGAGCAGCACCTCCACCTCGACGGTGGGGTTGCCGCGCGAGTCGAGGATCTCGCGCGCGCCGACGGCTGCGATGGATGCCACGTCTAGGTGCTCCTCTGACGGGGGCAGGGGACTCGCTCAGACTAACCAGCAGCAACCGTCCGATCGGTGAGGCGCGCAGGGGGCCCCGCGTGGCGCCGGACACGGCCGCAGGGCGGGTTCAGCGGGAGCCGTGCACGTCACGAGCCCGGGGGGCGGGCGCCGGGCGGATCCGATCGGCCTCGGCCTCGAGCATGGCGACCAGGACGCCCAGTGGCGGGGGGTCGGAGATCTCCGTCGCCCGGTCCAGGGCTCGGCGCATGCGCTGCTCGGCGTACCGGACCACCCGCCGGCCGGCCGGCGTGAGCCCCACCTGCACCCGGCGGCGGTCGTGCTGGTGCGGGCGGCGTACGACGTAGCCGGCACGCTCGAGTCGGTCGACCACGGCCGTCAGGGTGCCGGAGCCCACCAGCATCCGGGCAACGAGCTCACCCGGGCCGAGAATGCCGTCCCCGTCGGCCAGGTGGCTCAGCACGACCGACTCGCTCAGGCTGATTCCGAAGCGGTCCGCGACGGCCTGACGCAGCCGCTGACCGGCCAGCAGCAGCCCGCGCAGCTCGGCCACGGTCCCCTTGTCGGCGCTGGTGGACAAGCCGTCCGGGAGAGGGTTCGCGGTGGCCATGGTGGCGCCGACTGTACCCGCCAGACCAGTGGTATACCTCAAATTTCAACTATCTTGCTTTTCGAGTAAAACGTCCCTAGCGTGTGGGCCACCGCGCACGGACAGAGTCACTCCGACCGTGCTTCCCGGGACGGCATCCACCCTTACCTTCGGGCGGGAGGCCCCCAATGGAAACCCAGATCAGGAACCTCGAGACAGACGGCGAGCGCCGCTCGTTCGCCGGTCACGGCCACGCGATCCTCGCCAGCGCCGGCGGGCTGAGCGTGCTGAAGGGCGTGTTCGAGCCAGGCTGGAGATGGTCGGTCGACGTGGCCCCGATCGTGGGGACCAGCAGCTGCCCGACGCGCCACCTCGGGGTCGTGGTGTCCGGCCGGATGCACGTGGTCACCGACGGCGGCGCCGAGACCGAGGTGGGGCCGGGGGACGTGTTCGACCTGGCGCCGGGGCACGACGCCTGGGTGGTCGGCGACGAAGCCTGCGTGATGCTGGACTACTCCCCCGCCGCCACGCAGTACGCGAGGCCCGCCACGGCGTCCGCGCCCGCCCGGGACAGCGCGATGGAGCTGGTGGAGCGCGGGTACGCCGCGTTCAACGCCGGCGACATCGACACGCTGCGGTCGCTGCTGGCCAGCGACGTGGTCCAGTACGTGCCCGGTTCCTCGCCGCTGGCCGGCACCTACAAGGGGGTCGACAACGTGCTCGGCTACTACGGCCACCTCGCCGAGCTCACCGACGGGACGTTCCGCGTCGACCTGGTCGAGACCCACGGCGACGGGGAGGGCAACGTCACCGCGGTGCACCAGACGACGGCCACCCGCGGTGGCACCACCCGGGTCAGCCGCGGCTCGATCCAGTTCACCGTGGTCGCCGACCGCGCGACCGAGCTGAGGGAGCTGCACGCCGACCTGCCCGGCGACGACGCCTTCTTCGCCGGCTGACCGGGCGAGCCGGGTGCTCGGGACCGGGGCGCCGACACCACACCAACCAAGGGAGCACCATCATGCGTTGTCTGCTCAAGCTGCAGATGGACACCGAGGCCGGGAGCCGGGCGATCCAGGACGGGAGCCTGTCCGCGACCATGCAGGACCTGATCGAGCGGATCCAGCCGGAGGCGACGTACTTCGGCACCGACGACGGGAACCGGACCGCGTTCATCTTCTTCGACATGCAGGACCCGTCCGACATGCCGAGGATCGCCGAGCCGGCGTTCTCCAAGCTCAAGGCACGGGTCTCGCTGACGCCGATCATGAACGGTGAGGACCTGGAGAAGGGGCTCGCCCAGCTCCAGTGACTGCCCGGGGGGGTGATGGCCTCGGGGCCGGGTTCGGCCAGCCCGGCCCCGGGGCCACTGCCCCGGGGCCATTGCCCGGGTACGGCGTCAGGCCGACTCGTGTCGGCGTACGGCGTCGCGCAGCGCGGCCTCGGGGTCGACACCCTCGGCGCGCAGCTCGGCCACGACGGCGAGCAGCCGCTCCCCGGGGTCGTCCGACCGGGGGTCGGGCCGCACCGGGCGACCCGCTCGTTCCATGCGTTCGAGCAGCTTGTCGGCGCGCAGCAGCGCAGGCAGCGCCACGGGTACGCCGGCCATCACCTGCTCGCGTCGCTTCTCCCCGGCCTTGACCCGCTGCCACAGCTCGTCGACCGCCGCCGGGTCGGTCGGCGCCTCCCCGTCGATGTCACCGGGGCCGCCGAAGACGTGCGGGTTGCGCCGGATCATCTTGTCCCGCAGCCCGGCCGCGACCTCCTCGAGGGTGAAGTCGCCGGCCTGCTCGGCGATCGCGGCGTGCAGGTAGACCTGCAGCAGCAGGTCGCCCAGCTCTTCGCGCAGCAGGTCAGGGTCACCGGCGTCGATCGCCTCGACGGTCTCGTAGCTCTCCTCGAGCAAGTAGCGGCTCAGGCTGCGGTGGGTCTGTGCCGCCTTCCAGGCACACTCCCGCCGCAGCCGGGCGAACAGGTCGACCAGCTCGAGCAGTGCCGGCCGGTCAGCCACACTTCTGGTTGGACGGCAGCTGCGCGGCCCACTGCGGGTTCGGGGTGGCCGCGGTGGCGCCCTTGGCGAAGGACGACACCGGCTTCGACAGCGACTGGGCGTTGGTGGTGTGGCCGACGCCCTGAACGTCGTAGCGCGGGTTCAGGGTGACGTCGACCTGCTTGGCGAAGGCCGAGCGCTGGGCCTGCCCCGCCTTCATGGCCGACTGCGCGTTCGGCCGCTGGCCCGCGCTCTGGAGGTAGGCAGCGCCGAACTGCTGGATCTGGCCCTCGCCACGCAGCAGGTTCCCGAGCAGCACGCGCGTGCGCGCTCGGTCTGCCGCCGGAAGCTTCCGGAACAGCGGGTTGAGGCGCTGCAGCTGCTGGGTGACCCCGGCGTTGTTCGCCGGGATGTGCTGCCGCTTCGCAAGCATCTGGTCGAGCCGGGTGTTGATCAGGTCCTGCAACGCCTGCTCGTGGACCACGGAGACCGGGATCGGGGTGAGGCCCTGCTGCTGCTTGCGGGCCTCCCCGTGGGCCACGCACAGCGCCTGGGACATCAGGTCCACGTCCTGGGTGGAGATCGTGCCGCTGCCCACCTGGGCGGCCGTGCTGGGGTCCTGCGAGCAGCCGGTCAGCACCAGCAGTCCGGCGACCAGCACCCCCGGGACGACGAGTCGGCGCCTACCCTGCAGCTTCGGCAGTCTCACTCGATCACTCCTGCTCACCTCGGTCTCGGCAGCATCGTACGCAGCCCGCGGCTGCGCCCGCGCGCGGCATGCACGTCACGCACACGGCCGGAGCAGGGCCGGCGCCCTCCTCCCGCAGGCGGGCGGCGGCTCGCGCGTGCTACCTGATCGTCCAGAGACCGCGTCCGTGCGTGGCGGCGATCAGCTCACCGGTGCTCGGCGCGACCGTCGTCATGGTGCCGGGCGAGTTGGGCAGGCCGTGGCCGAGCCGCTTCCAGCTGCCCGGGCTGCCCAGCGGGGTCACGTACACGCCGGAGTCGGTCGCCGCCACCAGGTTGCCCTGCCACTGTGAGACCCAGTCGGTGGGCAGGTCGGGCAGGTCGCCGGTCACGTCCTTGAACGTGGCCGCGCCGTCGTGGGACTCGAAGACGTGACCGGTGCCGGCCCCCGGGACCCACTTCTCGGTGTAGCCGCCGAAGGAGACGTAGACATGGCCCGCGTCGGCCGGGTCGATCGAGATCGCGGTGATGTAGCGCGAGGGCAGGTTGCCGGCCGCCACCCGGTGCCAGGTTCCTCCGTCGTTCGTGTCGATGCCGGAGTGGTAGGTGCCGGCGGAGTCCCGGTACTGCCAGGCCGCGTAGGTGACGTCGCCGCTGGCGACCACCGCGGTGATCTGGGCCCCGGTGTCGTGGACCTGCTTCCAGTCGCACGTGCTCGGGTCGCAGACCGTCGACCAGCCCTTGCCCTGGTTGTCCCAGACGTAGCGCCCCCCGGCGACCCAGTGGTCGACGTCGTGGATGTCGGCGGAGTACGGCGCGATGAACATCGGCGACGGGTCACACGGAGTGGGCTTGTAGACGACGTTGTCGCACGAGGGGTTGGCCGTGGTGTAGGACTGCGTGGTGCCGTCGGAGCGGCCGCCGTTCTCCGTGCGCGCCATGTTGAGGTAGACGTACTCGTTCACCGCACGGTTGCCGTCCGCCGGGTCGACGAGCACGAACCCGCCGTCACCGCCGAACGGGGAGGACATCTCGCGGGCGTGTGGCAGCAGCACCGAGGTGCCGTTGTCCTGCATGCCGCCCCAGACGGCGTCCCCGCCGGCGACCTTCCCGGCACCGACCGAGTAGTACTGCAGCGTGTGCAGCCTGGCGTTGTCGTCGTGCCACGACACCGTCTTGCGCAGTGCGGCCGGGCGGGAGTAGACCCCGCCGTCGTTGCCGAAGTACGCCGTCCCGTCCGCACCGAAGGCCATCGAGTGCTGGTCGGGGTGGGTGGTCGGCGGACAGGTGTCCTTCGCCGGGTCGGAGTTGTAGCACGGCAGCCCGAAGTTCCAGTACGGTCCGATGTCGGACCAGGTCTTGCCTCCGTCGCTGGACTCGTAGATCTCCTCCAGCCCCACGTAGACGTGGCTGGGGTCCTTCGGGTCGACGGTGACGTACTGGTTGTACCAGCCCTGGCAGCCGGCGCAGGCACCGTACGCGGAGATCGGCGCGAAGGTGTCGTGGTCGGCGATCTTCGTCCACGGGCCGGCCACGCCGGTGGTGGACTTGAAGACGCCGTAGAAGCCGGAGTTGCCGGCCAGCTCCGAGATCGCGTAGACCGTCCCCCCGTCGGGTGAGAACTGGAACGAGGTGCGCCCCATCTGCGCGGTGTCGAGGTCGCCGGTGGTCGCGACGTGCTGCCAGCTGGTGCCGCCGTCGGTGGAGACGTAGAAGCCGTTCTGCGCGCCCGTGCCGCCGCCGCCGTTGGCGACGGTTGCGGCCACAGTCTGTCCCCCGGTGCCAGGCCGCACCTGTACGTCGGTGGCCCACGAGCCGTTGGTGTCGCCGGCGGGGGCGAGCACCGACTGCCACGATCCGGCCGAGCCGGTGCTGGAGTGGCGGACCACGCCGTGGTTGGTCGCGGCGTAGACGTCGCCCTGGCCGTCGAACACGATCCGGGAGGTGTGCAGGCCGAACATGGTGTCCCCGACCCGCTGCCAGGAATGGCCGCCGTTGGTGGAGCGGTAGATGCCGTCGCCGCCGTACTCGTCGGCCGAGAGGTTCGCCTCGCCCTCGCCGACCCAGACGTCGCCGTTCGCGGGGTCGACGGCCACAGCCCCGATCGACAGGTCGGACTGCCGGTCGAAGATCGGCTGCCAGTGGGCGCCGCGGTCCTGCGAGACCCACACGCCGCCCGCGGCGCCGCCGGCGTACACGGTCCGGCTGCCGGAGGTCGCCAGGGCCGCGGTGCGGCCGGAGGTGTAGCCCCAGCCGCCGCCGCCGTTCGACCACACCGGGTCCCGGTAGTCCGGGGCGTCGTTCTGGTACGGCTGCGTGGTCAGCTCGTGCCACTTCCCCTTGGCCTGGGGCAGTGCCGCGCCCTGCTGCTGGCCCGCGTAGAAGGCGCGCTGGGGGACGGTGCGGCCCGGCGCGGCTCGCATCTCGGCCCACTGCTCGGCCCTGGCGCGGATGTCGTCACCCTCGCCGGCGCCGCCGTCGTCACCGGGCTCGCCCCCTGACGAGTGCAGCGGGCTCACCTTCGGAGGTCCGCCGGGATGGTGTCCCGCTGCCGGCGGCCCCGCCTGGGTGGGGGCCGCCACCAGCAGCGCGACCAAGGGTGCGGCCGCGGCGGAGAAGATGAGAAGCCGTCGACGCTGGTAGTGCCGGATCTTCACTTTTTGTGCCTCCCTCACCAACCGTCACAACCTTGCACCGGCCGACTCGGCCGTCAAGGCTCCGTGAGCGTCAGCGGTGGGGTTGCGAGGGGCTCGGGCAGCGGGTCCGACCGCGCGTAGTAACTACCTGAGCGTGTTGGATCCGGGGCCGAGGCATCCCCCTGATGGGGTTGACGGGCTTGGTGTCCCAGACCACTCATCAGGAGGATGCATGTCCAACGGTAACCGTCGGCTCTCAC
>JBOHDO010000126.1:0-12106 GCA_050699415.1 Marmoricola sp. | reverse complement strand
GTACGTCGGGTCCCAGCTCGGCCCGGGCCCGCGGGACGGGCTGATGACCGGCCTGCACCGGCGTACCGGCCTGTCGCTGCGGCTGGTCCGCAGCGGCATCGAGGTCACCGTCGTCGTGCTCGGCTGGCTGATCGGAGGCGTCTTCGGCGTGGGCACGGTGCTCTACGCACTCGCGATCGGGCCACTGGTGCAGCTGATGCTGCCGGCCCTCACCGTGGAGCTCCCCGAGCCGGATCGTCAGCGGACCGGGTAGTGCTCAGCGCTTCGTGGCGATCAGGACCGCGGCGTCCGGGGCGACCATCACCTCGGCGGTGGTGAACCGCTCGTCGGTCAGCCACTGCTCGCGGAGCACGTCGACCCGGCCATCCGCCACGGGCGGCCAGGACTCGCACGGGTTGAAGTCGTCGAGCACCACGAGGCCGCCCGGCTCGACCAGGTCCGCGACCGCATCAGCACTGGACTCACCCGACTCGTGGGCGTCGAGGAACAGCAGCGAGAACGGGCCCTTGTCGGTCAGCGTCGACCAGTCCGCGGCGACCACCTCGACCTGGTCGTCGTCGACGAACATCTCCGCGGCCGCCCCCGCGAGCTCCGGGTCCAGTTCCGCGGTCAGGATCCGCACCTGCCCCCGCACGCCGGAGCGCAGCCAGGCCGTGCCCACACCGGTACCGGTGCCGAACTCGGCCAGGGTGCCGGTGCGCGTGGCCGCCAGGCTGGCGAGCAGCCGCCCGGTCTCGTTGCGGCAGAACGCGACGTACCCCGCGCGGCGGGAGACCTCGAAGGCGCGGGAGACGATGCCGGGCAGCTCGGGAGGTGCGGACACGGCCCCAAGTCTTGCCTCATGCACCCGCCCAGGTTCCAGTGACCGGACTCACGTCTCGGATCATGGACAGCTGCGGGAAATCCGGGACACCCGGCCCAGTGACCACGTAGCCTCGTCCCATCATGCGGAGGATCTTCGTACTCATCGATCGCCGCGGCGAGGCCTGACGAGTAAGGCCACCTCGCCGCGGAGTTCGGCGTTCCCCGCCACCGGCCTTGCGACTCGCCGCCGGTAGGCACCGAAGAGATCCACCGATCCCCCTTCCGTCGATCCGACACCGTTCCCACGCGACC
The DNA here is from genome assembly GCA_050699415.1 of Marmoricola sp. GTDB lineage: Bacteria > Actinomycetota > Actinomycetes > Propionibacteriales > Nocardioidaceae > Marmoricola. The sequence continues at coordinate 10,990 of JBOHDO010000126.1, read as the reverse complement.
CGTGGCCGGTCTCGCGTTCTCCTGGCCCCGGCGGGCTCGCAGGCACGGGGCAGCCATCACGACGAAGGAAGACAGCACCATGTACGACATGTACCCCGACTGGGGACCTGCCCGGAACGACCCCGACTACCCCTACGGCCACGCCGCGGTCCAGGCCGCGCTTGACCGGCGAGACAACGGTGGTGAGCGACCGGACGACAACTAGGTTGGTGGCCATGCCACCGCCTGCGTCGCACCAGCTCGCCGTCATTCCCGGTGACGGGATCGGTCCGGAGGTCACCGCCGAGGCGCTGAAGGTGCTCGGGGCCGCCCCCACCGGGGTGAAGTTCGAGCCGACCCGCTACGACCTCGGTGCCGAGCGCTACCTCGCCACCGGCGAGGTGCTGCCCGACACGGTGCTGGCCGAGCTCCGCGACCACGACGCGATCCTGCTCGGTGCCGTCGGCGGCAAGCCCGGTGACCCCAACCTGCCGCCGGGCATCCTCGAGCGCGGGCTGCTGCTGCGGCTGCGCTTCGAGCTCGACCACTACGTCAACCTGCGACCGTCGCGGATCTTCCCGGGCGCACCCTCGCCGCTCGCCCCCGAGGTGCTCGCCCGCGGTGGCGAGGTCGACTTCGTCGTCGTACGCGAGGGCACCGAGGGCCCCTACACCGGCAACGGGGGCGCGCTGCGCGTCGGCACGCCGGCCGAGGTGGCCACGGAGGTGTCGGTGAACACGGCGTACGGCGTGGAGCGGGTGGTCCGCGACGCCTTCGCCCGTGCGCAACGGCGTCCGCGTCGCCGGCTCACGCTGGTGCACAAGACCAACGTGCTGGTCCACGCCGGCCAGGTCTGGTGGCGCCTGGTGCAGCAGGTGGCCGGGGAGTTCCCCGATGTCGAGGTCGACTACATGCACGTCGACGCGGCGATGATCCACCTGACCACGAACCCCTCGCACTTCGACGTGGTCGTCACCGACAACCTGTTCGGCGACATCGTCACCGACCTCGCCGCCGCGATCACCGGCGGCATCGGGCTGGCCGCCTCGGGCAACATCAACCCCGACCGCACCGCCCCGTCGATGTTCGAGCCGGTGCACGGCTCCGCCCCCGACATCGCCGGCCAGGGCGTCGCCGACCCCACCGCCGCGATCCTCTCGGTGTCGCTGTTGCTGGACCACCTCGGCCTGCCCGACGCCGCGAAGGCGGTCGAGGACGCCGTGGTCGCCGACCTGGCCGGCCGTGGCCCGGACCCCCGGCGTACCTCCGAGGTCGGCGACGCGATCGCGGCGCGGGTGGCCGGCTGACCCGGTGTATCACCCGTCACCTCCCCGACCCGAGAGATAGCCTCCCCCCCATGGACATCACCACCACCCGGTCCGAGCAGCCCCGCAGTGACGCGGAGGTCGCGCAGATCCTGGCCGACCCCGGCTTCGGCACGCACTTCAGCGACCACATGTTCACCGTGGAGTGGACCCCCGACCGGGGCTGGTACGACGCGCGGATCACGCCGTACGGGCCGCTCACGCTCGACCCGGCCACCGCGGTGCTGCACTACGCACAGGAGATCTTCGAGGGGATGAAGGCCTACCGGCACGACGACGGGACGGTGTGGACGTTCCGGCCGGAGGAGAACGCCCAGCGGATGGTGCGCTCCAGCCACCGGCTGGCGCTGCCGGTGCTGGATCCGGAGGACTTCGTGCAGGCCGTGGACGCCCTGGTCGGCGTCGACCAGCGATGGGTCCCCGACGGCCAGGGCGAGAAGAGCCTCTACGTGCGCCCGTTCATGATCGCCAGCGAGGCGTTCCTCGGGGTGCGCCCCGCCAGGCACGTCACCTTCATGGTGATCAGCAGCCCCGCCGGCGCCTACTTCAAGGGCGGGGTGAAGCCGATCTCGCTGTGGCTGTCCGAGGACTACACCCGCGCCGGCCGCGGCGGCATGGGCGCGGCCAAGACCGGCGGCAACTACGCCAGCTCGCTGGTCGCGCAGCAGGAGGCCATCGGCAAGGGTTGTGACCAGGTGGTCTTCCTCGACGCCCGGGAGGGCAGGTACGTCGAGGAGCTCGGCGGGATGAACATGTACTTCGTCCACGCCGACGGCCACATCGTCACCCCCGAGACCGGCACCATCTTGGAGGGGATCACCCGCAGCGCGATCATCGAGCTGGCCGGCAAGAAGGGCCACCGGGTCGAGGAGCGCCGGTTCGGCATCGACGAGTGGCGCGAGGGCGTGACGAGCGGTGAGATCACCGAGGTGTTCGCCTGCGGGACCGCCGCGGTCATCACCCCGGTCGGCCGGCTTCTCTCCCGCGACGGCGAGGTGCCGGCGCCCCGCAGCACCGAGCTGACCCTGCAGATCCGCCAGGACCTGGTCGACATCCAGTACGGCCGGGCCGAGGACGGCTTCGGCTGGATGCATGAGGTTCCGCTCGGCTGAGGTCGGCGTCGTGGTGGTGTCGGGCGCGGTCCGGCGGTTGCTACGCCGTACCCGCTAGATTCGTGGGATGACCGTCAGCGGGGACACCGAAGAACGCAGCGTCGGTGGCTACCGCCTCCTCGGCATCATCGGGGAGGGCGGCATGGGCGTGGTGCACCTCGCGGAGGCGCAGGACGGCCGGCTGCAGGGCCGTCATGTCGCGATGAAGGTGCTCCGGCCGCACGTCGTGGGGGACGCCGAGGGACGCGACCGGCTGGCGCGCGAGGTCTCGTCGCTGCGACGGGTGAGCAGCCCGCGGGTGGCCGAGGTGCTCGACGCCGACCCCTACGGTCCGATCCCGTACGTCGTGACCCGCTACGTGCCCGGCCCCCCGCTGCACGAGCAGGTGCGGAGCACCGGACCTCTGGGCGAGGACGACCTGCACGTGTTCGCGCTGGGTCTGGCCGAGGCGCTCTCCGACGTGCACGCAGCCGGCGTGCTGCACCGCGACGTCAAGCCGGCCAACGTGCTGCTGGAGGACGGCGCACCGGTGCTGATCGACTTCGGCCTTGCCCGGGTCGCCGACGACGCCCGGCTGACCGCGACCGGCTGGCTGCTGGGCACCCCCGGCTACCTCGCCCCCGAGGTGATCGAGGGCCGGGAGCCGGGGACGGACGCGGACGTGTTCTCCTGGGCCGCCACCGTGGTCTTCGCCGGCACCGGGCGCCCGCCCGCGGGGCGGGGACCGGCCATGGCGGTCATGGACCGGGTCCGGCGCGCGGAGAACGACCTGTCCGGGGTGCCAGCGTCGCTGCTGCCCCTGCTGACGGCCTGCCTGGACCCCGACCCGGGCAACCGCCCCTCCCTGGGCAGGGTCCGGGCCGCGTTGCAGCCGCGCGACGACGACGAGCCCGTCACCCGTGTCGTCCCCGCCTTCGCGGCCGACCCGGTCGACCCGCCCACCCGGGTGCTCCCGGCCTCGTCCGACCCGCGGCCCGCTGCCCGGCCGCCTCAGTCGGAGAAGTTCGACGAGCCACCGTCCGCGCGGACCCGGCGCGGCCCACGGGCGCTGGCGACGCTGGGGCTGTGCCTGTTCTGCGCCATGGGCGTCGCGCTGGCGCCGTACGTCGGGGCCGCGGTGCTCGCCGCGGTCGTGGTCGTGCTCCGGTTCTGCTCGATCACCGGCCAGCGCCACCGCACCCGCCAGCTGCTGCGCGGCCGCCCCCGCTGGTACGACCTGCCGGTCTCCACGGCGTCGCTGCCGGCGTACCTGCTGCTCAGCCTGTTCGGCACCGTGGTGCTGTTGCTGTGGGGCCTGGCGTTCGGGTGCGCAGCCGCCGCGCTCGGGTTCCTGCTCGACCTGCCCGTGCGGTCCGGCCTCGTGCTCGTGGGGGTGGTGCTGGTTGCGGCGCTGTGGTGGGGGCCCGGGGCCCGTCGGGTACGCCGCACCACCCGGTGGCTGACCGGCCCGCCGACCCGCACGACTCCCGGAGCACTGGCAACCGCCCTGGTCGGGCTGGTGCTCGCCGGGCTCCTCGTCGTCGCGCTGTTCGCCCAGGGCCCGTTCTGGGTCCCGGCCACCCACGCGCCGTGGAGCAGCGGCTTCCTGCACGACGTCGTCAGCAAGCTCTGACCCGGCCCGGACGCAGCTACTAGTCCCAGGCCGCGGCGACTCGCTGGGCGCACTCATGTCCCTGCCGCAGCCCTTCCCGGGCCGTGATCGCGCGACGGGAGGGGTCCAGTGGGTTCCTTCCCATGGCCCGGCGGGCGACCTCGTCGGGGGTGACCACCGAGCTGCGGGCGGCGCCGACGCGGGCCAGCTGCTGCTCGAGACCGTGCTCGCGGGAGAATGCCTGCGTCAGCGGGGCCAGTACGACGACGCGCTCGGCGCCCTCGGCGAGGTCTGCGTTGACCGGGGAGCGCATGCCGCCGTCGACATGGAGCCGCCCGTGGAGCAGGACGGGCGGCCACACCAGGGGGACCGCGCAGCTCGCGGCCACGGCGTCGAGCAGCGGGACCCCGGAGCCGCGGTCGAGCACGACGAACTCCCCGGACCCGCCGTCGACAGCGGTGATCCGCAGGTCACGGTCGGGCCAGCCGGCGTCCCCGATGCGGGCCCGGTTGGCTGCGAACCGGTCCCGGGCCAGCCCGGAGTCGGGGGCGTGTGCCCGGGCGGCGGCCCGGCCGAAGCGCTGCCACTTCCGGGCCCGGTCACCGGGCCGGAGCGCCAGCAACGCGAGCCGCAGCATCGTGACCGGCGACCAGGCTCCGGCCACCTCGGCCGTGGGCGGTTGCAGTTGCTCGTCGTACGCCGCGGACATGTCGGCGGTGGTGATCCGGGCGCCGACGGAGGAGCCCGCCGAGGTGCCGATGACCGTGTCGGCCGAGGCCAGCTCGACGCCCTCGCGGCGCAGCCCCTCGAGCACGCCGTGCTCCCAGGCGACGCCGAGCACGCCGCCGCCGCCGAGGACGAGCGTGCGCCGACCTGCAGGGGCCATGGTCTCCTCCTGACCGGATGTCGGGATCCTGGTTCCGGGTGCTGGGCCTCGGTGGCAGACTACGGACCGTGCACCGCAGCAACCTCATCATTTCCTAGCGCGACGGGACCCCCGCCGCGCCAACCTCTCGTCCATCGGGAGGTTTTTTTGTTGCCCGCACCGACCAGGACCCGAGGAGGGCCGACGATGACCACCGGACAGGCGTTCACTCACCAGTTCCACGTCTACGACACCACGCTGCGCGACGGCGCCCAGCAGGAGGGCCTGAACCTGTCCGTCGCCGACAAGCTGGCGATCGCACGCGAGATCGACGCGCTCGGGGTGGGCTACATCGAGGGCGGCTGGCCGGGGGCGAACCCGAAGGACACCGAGTTCTTCCGGCGGGCGCGGGAGGAGCTGCCGCTGCGGCACGCCCAGCTCGCCGCGTTCGGGGCGACGCGGCGGGCGGGCGTGCGGGCCGCGGACGACCCGCTCGTGGCGGCGTTGCGCGACTCCGGTGCCGGCGTGGTCACCCTGGTCGCGAAGGCGCACGACGGCCACGTCGAGAAGGCGCTGCGCACCACCCCGGAGGAGAACCTCGCGATGGTCCGCGACACGGTCGCGCACCTGCGCGCGGAGGGCCAGCGGGTGTTCCTGGACGCGGAGCACTTCTTCGACGGCTACCGGCGCAACCGCGGCTACGCGCTGGAGGTGCTCCGCACCGCGGCGGAGGCCGGTGCGGAGGTGATCGCGCTGTGCGACACCAACGGCGGCATGCTGCCGGGCTGGGTGGCCGACGTGGTCACCGACGTGCATGACACGGTGACGGGCGGGTCCGGCGTACAGATCGGCATCCACTGCCACAACGACACCGGCTGCGCCGTGGCCAACACCCTGGCCGCGGTCGACGCTGGCGCGGCGCACGTGCAGGGCACGCTGAACGGGTACGGCGAGCGCACCGGCAACGCCGACCTGGTCAACGTGGTCGCCAACCTGGAGTTGAAGCTGGGCCGCAGCGTGCTCCCGGAGGGGCTGTTGCGCGAGGCCACCCGGGTGGCGCACGCGGTGGCCGAGGTGACCAACGTGCCGCCCTCGTCACGGCAGCCGTACGTCGGGGTCTCCGCGTTCACCCACAAGGCCGGGCTGCACGCCAGCGCGATCAAGGTCGACCCCGCGCTCTACCAGCACATGGACCCGGCCGGTGTCGGCAACGACATGCGGCTGCTGGTCAGCGACATGGCCGGCCGTGCCTCGATCGAGCTGAAGGGACGCGAGCTCGGCTTCGACCTGGACCCGGAGACGGTGGCCCAGGTGACCGCCCGGGTCAAGGAGCTGGAGGCGCAGGGCGCCACGTACGAGGCCGCGGACGCCTCGTTCGAGCTGTTGCTGCTGGAGGCCATCGAGGGGGCCCGGCCGTCGTACTTCGACGTCGAGTCGTGGCGGGTCATCACCGAGACCCGGCCCGGGGGCGAGGCGCTGTCGGAGGCCACGGTCAAGCTCTGCGCCGGCGGGTCCCGGCTGGTGGTCACCGGTGAGGGCAACGGGCCCGTGAACGCCTTGGACCACGCACTGCGGCAGGCGATCGAGCGGCTCTACCCCGAGGTCGTGAAGTTCGAGCTGATCGACTACAAGGTCCGCATCCTCGACCAGGGCCACGGCACCGACGCGATCACCCGGGTGCTGATCGAGACCTCCGACGGGGAGTCGTCGTGGGTGACCGTCGGCGTGGGCCCGAACGTGATCGAGGCATCCTGGCGGTCCCTGCTCGACGGCCTCACCTTCGGCCTGCGCCGCCACGGGGCCTGACCCGTCCAGTGGGGAGTTCTGGTCCGTTCAGTTGGGACCTTTTGTCCGTCCAGTTGGGCCTCGTCTCCGGTGAGCTCGGGCATGGGGTCCGGTTCGGTTGACCGCGCCGGTACGGCGGTGCGGACTCCCGACTCGTACGGCCACAACTCCCGACTCGAACGGCCACAACTCCCGACTCGACGGGCAACAATTCCCCACTCAACGGATAGCGTGCCGTCATGAGTGAGCTGCACGACCTGACCGCGCTGGAGCAGGGGGCGGCGGTTCGGTCGGGGGAGGTCTCGTCGGCGGAGCTGGTCGAGCACTACCTGGCCCGGATCGAGCGGCTGTCGGGCGAGCTGGGCGCGTTCGTGACGGTCACCGCGGACCGGGCCCGGGAGCGAGCTGCCCGGGTCGGAGAAGAGGGTCCGCTGACCGGCGTACCGACCGCGATCAAGGACCTCAACATGACCGCAGGCGTGCGCACGTGCTTCGGGTCGGTGGTGTTCGCCGACCACGTGCCCTCCGTCGACGACGAGGTGGTACGTCGCATCGAGGCGGCGGGGATGGTCAGCCTGGGCAAGACCAACACCCCGGAGTTCGGATCGCCCTGCTACACCGAGCCCGACCCGTCGATCGCGGGACCCGCGGTGACCCCGTGGGACACGACCAGGATGGCCGGCGGATCCAGCGGAGGGGCGGCGTCCGCGGTCGCTGCCGGGCTGGTCCCGCTCGCGCAGGGCTCCGACGGCGGCGGCTCGATCCGGATCCCGGCGAGCTGCTGCGGCCTGGTCGGGCTGAAGCCCACCCGCGGGCGGATCTCGCCGTCCCCGATGTACGGCGACCCGGTCGGCCTGGCCACGAACGGCGGCCTGGCCCGCACGGTCCGCGACGCCGCGGCCCTGCTGGACGTGATGGCCGGCCGCGCGGTCGGCGACCCGTTCTGGGCGCCGGAGGCCACCGAGCCGTTCCTGTCCGCGTGCGACCGCGAGCCCGGTCGGCTGCGGGTGGCCCGGTTCAGCACGCCCATGATCGCCGAGGCAGAGGTCGAACCGGCGTGCCTGCGGGCCTGGGAGGACGCCTGCCGGCTGCTGGAGTCGCTGGGACACGACGTCGAGGACGTCGAGGTGCCGCTGCCTGCCGCGGCCGTACCGGTGTTCGAGACCTGCTGGGCAGTGCTCACCGCGCTGTCGACCCATCCGCTGTCGCCGGTCGGCCGGGACCGGTTGCGGCCGCTGACCCGCTGGCTGGGGGAGCGTGGCGAGGCGGTCTCGGGGCCGGAGTTCGGCCTGGCGCTGGGCGAGCTGCGCCGGGTCGCGTCGCGGGCGCTCGCCGCGCTGGCGCCGTACGACGCGGTGCTGACGCCGACGCTGGCCACGCCGCCGCTGCGGGTCGGTGCGATCCGGGACGACGCCGACCCGGCGGCCGACTTCGAGGCCCAGAAGCGGTTCACGCCGTACACCTCGGCGTGGAACGTCACCGGGATGCCGGCGGTCTCGCTGCCGACGCACTGGGCCGACGACGGCCTGCCGGTCGGGGTGATGCTGGCGACCCGCCCGGGCGAGGAGGCGCAGCTGCTCTCCCTGGCCGCCCAGGTGGAGGCCGCGACGCCGTGGGCCGGCCGGCACCCGTCCTGCTGGTGACTCAGCCCGCCGCTGCGAGCAGCCGGTCGCACTCCGTGACGAGCCGCTGCCGCAGCGGCGCACCGCGCTCGGCGAAGGCCCGCTGCGCCTCGACGTACTCGCGCTTGCCCGCCGCGGTCTCGATCGGCACGGGGGAGTAGCCGAGGTCGGCGAGGTCGTACGGCGAGGCCCGCATGTCCAGCTCGCGGATGTCACAAGCCAGCTCGAAGCAGTCCGCGACCAGCTCGGAGGGCACCAGCGGGCTCAGCCGGAAGCTGTGCTTGTAGAGGTCCATTCCGGCGTGAAGGCATCCCGGCTGCTCGAACGCCTCGCGGTCGTCGCGGCCGGGCTGCAGGGTGTTGAGGCCCCGGGCCGCAGGCGTGAAGAACCGGAACGCGTCGAAGTGGGAGCACCCGACCCGATGGCCCGCCACCACCTCGTCGGTGCCGGCCTGCCCGAGCCGCAGCGGCCAGTCGTGCCGGCGGTGGTCGGCCCGGTCCGGTCCGGCGTACACCATCGCCCACTCGTGCAGCCCGAGGCACCCCAGCGCGGGCGGCCTCGACGCCGTGGCCAGCAGCAGCCGCCGGATCCGCTCGACCAGCGACCTGCGGGAGGCAAGCAGGCCCGGCGCCACGGATAGTCCCTCACCCTTCTGCTCGTATCCGGCTCCGAAGTCGACCGAATCGTGAGGGACTACCGCACAGGTGACGCCGTACCCCGGGTGCCAGCGGCGCAGTGCGGACGGCCGGTGGGAGTAGTAGGTGAACAGGAAGTCGTGCACCGGGTGCCTGATGCCGCGACGGCGGCGCTCGAGGTGCGGCTGCACCCACTCATCGACCCGGGCCGCGTGGGCGGCAGCGCGGGCGCGCCAGATGGCCGGGTCCAGGATCACGTCGTCGAGGGTACGGCGGGACCTTCGCCACGCTCCGGATAGGCTCAGGCTCGTGCGTATCGCAAGGTTCACCACGGGCGACGACCCGTTGTACGGCGTGGTCACCGGCAACATCGACGAGCACGGCATCCCCGACGAGGATGCCGTCGTCGTGGCCCTCGCCGGCGACCCGCTCTACGTCGGGGTCAAGCCGACCGAGAAGGAGTACCAGCTGGCCGACGTGCGCCTGCTCGCGCCGGTGCTGCCGCGCAGCAAGGTCGTCGGCATCGGCAAGAACTACGCCGCCCACGCCGCCGAGATGGGCGGCGACCTGCCGGCCGAGCCGCTGATGTTCCTCAAGCCCAACACCAGCGTGGTCGGGCCGGGCGACCCCGTGTTCCACCCGCGGCAGAGCAACGAGGTGCACTACGAGGGCGAGCTCGCGGTGGTGATCGGCCGGATCTGCCGGGACGTGTCGAAGGACGACGTGGCCGACGTCGTCTGGGGCTACACGGTCGCCAACGACGTCACCGCGCGGGACCTGCAGCGCCGCGACGTGCAGTTCACCCGCGGCAAGGGGTTCGACTCGTTCTGCCCGCTGGGCCCCTGGATAGAGACAGAGATGGCGACCGAGCGCATCTCCGACCTGCGCGTGCAGACCTTCCTCAACGGCGATGTGAAGCAGGACGGCAACACCAAGGACATGATCTTCGACGTGCCCACGCTGGTGGAGTACGTCAGCTCGGTGATGACGCTGCTGCCCGGCGACGTGATCCTCACCGGCACCCCGGACGGCGTCGGACCGATGCAGCCCGGCGACGAGGTCGAGGTGTTCGTGGCGGGGATCGGCTCGCTGACCAACAGGGTGACCACGCGTGACTGATCCGGTGCTCGGCGACCTGGCGCCGGAGGCGGTCCGGGTCAGGTTCCCCCCGTCCCCGACCGGCTTCCTGCACGTCGGCAACGCCCGCTCCGCCCTGTTCAACTGGGCGTTCGCCCGCCACTACGGCGGCAGGCTGGTGCTGCGCATCGAGGACACCGACACCGCACGCAACACCGAAGAGGGCTACACCTCGGTGATCGAGTCGCTGCGCTGGCTCGGCATCGACTGGGATGAGGGACCCGAGGTCGGCGGCGAGTTCGGCCCCTACAAGCAGTCCGAGCGCTCCGAGACCTACCGCGACGTCGCCGCCAAGCTGCGTGCTGCCGGGGCGGCGTACGACTGCTTCTGCACCACCGAGGAGGTCGACGCCCGGCGCAAGGCGTCGGGTTCCAGGGTGCAGGGGTACGACGGCTTCTGCCGCGAGCTCGCCGACGAGCAGCGGGCGGCCTTCGAGTCCGAAGGCCGCAAGCCGGTGCTGCGACTGCGGATGCCCGACCGCGCCATCACGTTCGACGACCTGGTGCGGGGCGAGGTCACGTTCCAGCCCGAGCACGTCCCCGACTACGTGCTGGTGCGCGCCACCGGCGCTCCGCTCTACACCCTGGTCAACCCGACCGACGACGCGCTGATGGGCATCACCCACGTGCTGCGCGGCGAGGACCTGCTCTCCTCCACCCCGCGGCAGATCGCCCTCTACGAGGCGCTGGAGAAGATCGGCGTCGGCACTGGCGCACCGCGCTTCGGCCACCTCCCGATCGTGATGGGCGAGGGCAACAAGCGGCTGTCCAAGCGCGATGCGGGCTCCGGCCTCGCGGAGTACGTCGACCGCGGGTTCCTCCCCGAGGGGCTGCTCAACTACCTCGCCCTGCTCGGCTGGGGCATCGCGGAGGACCGCGACGTCTTCACGATGCAGGAGATGGCCGAGGCGTTCGACGTACGCCGGGTCAACCCGAACCC
>JBOHDO010000125.1:0-13605 GCA_050699415.1 Marmoricola sp. | reverse complement strand
TCTGACCTGCGCATTCATCAATTCTCGTCATCGGCCGATCCACCCTCGGTCGCACTTTCACGGCGGTAGCACGGGTTCGAATCCCGTTGGGGGTGCCGAGGCAGACAAGCTGCGATCGACGCGGGGCCGCGACCCGACTCGGCTGGAATACACGCGCTGGGGTTCCCTGGCCCTCACCGCGTTCGCCGACCGGGTCGGTCTGGGTCGGCGCGAGGCTCCCGGTCGGCTGAGGTGAGTCAGATCCGGACCCGCTCGGTCATGGTGCACTTCCCCCAGACCTGTCGAGGCTCACGTCACCACCGCGGTGACTGCGTCGAGCCGCCGGGCACGCGCCCACGACCGAGGTCATGCCCGTCGGCGTGGCACGGGTGGGAGACCCCGATCGGGTGCGAGGGGAGCCGCGGGCAGCGCCGATTGGGATGTGGCCCGGTCGATGCGTTAGCATTCCGTGGCTTCACCTTCTGGCCCCGTGGCGCAGCTGGTTAGCGCGCCGCCCTGTCACGGCGGAGGTCGCGGGTTCGAGTCCCGTCGGGGTCGCCGAGGAGAACGCCGAGGACGCCCAGCACGTGCTGGGCGTCCTCGTGCGTCCAGGCACATGGGGGCTATCAGCGGCTGCCGCGGGGCTCCGCGGCAGCCGGCGACCACGGGAGCGGCGGCTCGCCTCGGCCCTGGCGGACGAACTCGAGGAAGTACCACCGCTGCAGGGCCCGCAAGTCTGGTGGCGGCACCATCTCGCCGAGGTGCTCGTCGGCCAGCGCCCGGTAGCACTCCCGGGTGAGGGCGAGGGCACGAGCCATGGTCCGCGGCGCCTCGGGCGGTACGGCGTACGCGAGGTCGACGTACAGCTCCCCCTGGCGGATGGCGTCGTCGAGCCGCCTGATGCCGGTCGCGGTACGGCGCTCGGAGTCGACCTGGCGAAACGACTCGGTGACCGCGACCGCGATCGGGTAGCGCTCGGGGTCCGTGATGGCCAGCAGCCGCATCTCCCGGCGCAGCTCGTAGTGGTAGCGCCGCAGGTGGCCGAACATCCGGGCCGGCAGGTGGAGCAGCTGCACCGTGATCGCGTCGGGGACGGGATCCTCGGCTTCTGCGGGATCGTCCTCCTCGAAGCTGCGGAACACCTCCAGGTGGTCGGTGCGCTCGCGGGGCTCCCGGCTCGGCTCGAACCAGACCACCTTCGACCCGTCGAGGCTGCGCTCGGAGCCCCACTGCTCTGCGTTCATCGCCACGATCATCAGGCCACGGCCGAAGCTGCTCGGCTCGTCGTCCGGCGAGACCGCGGTCAGCCGGGTGGGACGCAGGGGTTGGGGACTGCGGTCGGAGACCTCGATGAGCGGGTGGCTGCGGGTGCCGCGCACGCGCACGGTCACCGGCGCGTAAGCGTGCAGCAGCGCGTTGGTGACCAGCTCCGAGACGCCCAGCTGGGCCGCCTCGACCAGCTCGGAGCGGCCGACCTCGTGCAGCACCTCCGCCACCCAGGCGCGTGCCTGTCGCGCGGCGGGAGGGGTCGCCGGCAGTGCGAGCGACCTCTTCGTCAGTGCCACGACCAAACCGTTCTCGACACCCGGGTGCCGATCGACGACCGGAAAAGCGCCCCCGATGACCCATTCAGACTAGTTGCCGTCACCGACAACGTCAGCACTCTCTGACTCTCCTCGCCGCAGCATCGACGGCCTCCGACCAGTCTCGCGCGTGTCCCCGTCGTGGCGCGACCGGCCGTCGGCGACCGCTGCTCCTCGCGACGGCGGGCCATGCGGTGCTCAGCCGGGCAGGTGCAACAGCGCGTTCTCGACGACCTCGGTGAGCGCGGGGTGGATCCAGTACTGGCCCCGGGCGACCCGGTCCACGGCCTCCCCGAGGCTCATCGCCTGCACCAGCGGCTGGATCAGGGTGCTCGCCTGTGGTCCGATGACGTGGCCGCCGAGCAGCAGCCGGGTCTCGGGATCGGCGAGCACCTTCGCGAAGTGGGTGGTGTCCTCCATGGCCCAGCCGAACGCGACGTCGCCGTACTCCTGCACGGCACTGACGTACGGCGTACCCGAGGCACGTGCCTCCTGCTCGGTCAGCCCCACCGCCGCCACCTGCGGCGAGCTGAACACCGCGTGTGGCACCGCCTCGCGCCGCGAGGAGATCGGGTCCTCGGGATGGAGCAGGTTGTGACGGACCACCCTGGCCTGGAAGTTCGCCACGTGCTTGAGCTGGTGGTGGCTGGCGATGTCGCCGAGCGCCCACACGCCGTCGGCGGTCGTGCGCTGTTGGTCGTCGACCAGGATGACTCCGTCCTGGTCGACCTCCACACCGGCGCGTTCGACCCGGAGCAGGTCGGTGTTGGGGCGCCGTCCGGTGGCCAGCAGGAGCACGTCGGTGGCCAGCTCGGTGCCGTCGGAGAGCCGCAGCACTGTCTGCTCCCGGCGCCGGGACGCCGCGGTGACGGTGGTGTCCAGCCGGACCTCCCACTGCCGGGCCGCCAGCCGGGTGAACCGGTCCGCGACGTCCTCGTCGTGGTGGCCGAGCAGACGGGGCCCCCGGTGCAGCTGGGTGACCTGCACGCCGTACGACGAGAACACGTGGGCGAACTCCGCGCCGACGAACCCGCCGCCCACGATCACCATCCGCCGGGGCAGCTCCTCCAGCCGCATCACGGTGTCGCTGGTGTGGTGGGGTACGTCGGCCAGGCCGTCGATGTCGGGCAGCGTGACCCGGCTGCCGGCGGCGATCACCACCCGGTCCGCGCTGACCTCGTGCTCGGCGCCGTCGACCGTCACGACCAGGGTGCGCTCGCCGATGAACCGCCCGTGGCCCGGGTAGACGGTGACGTTGTCCTGGCCCTCGCGGTAGCGGCGACCGTCGCGTGCGATGGGGTCGATCCGGCCGAAGACCCGGTCCCGGATGGCCCGCCAGCGGACCCCGTCGAGACGCAGGTCGACGCCGAGCCGCCCGGCGTGACCGGCCTCGCGCGCGAGGTCGGCCGGGTGGACGAACATCTTGGTGGGGATGCAGCCGACGTTCAGGCAGGTGCCGCCGAAGCGTCCCTGCTCGACGATGGCCGCCCGCTGGTCGGCGAAGCGGTCGTCGAGGATCATGTTCCCGGAGCCGGTGCCGATCACGGCCAGGTCGAAGTGGGTCACCGGCCCATTGTCCGGGGTCGACCCGCAGGATGGTCACCCGACTGGTCGTCCCGCCCCCGGTTAGCGACAATGGCGGCATGGCTGAGCAGACACAGACCGCCGGCTCCGGGCCCTCGGGGCAGGGTCAGCGGCACCGGGTGGTCATCATCGGGTCCGGCTTCGGTGGCCTCTTCGGGATCAAGGCGCTGCGGCGCGCCGACGTCGACGTCACCCTGATCGGGAAGACCACCCATCACCTGTTCCAGCCGCTGCTGTACCAGGTGGCGACCGGCATCCTCTCCGAGGGCGAGATCGCCCCGCCCACGCGCGAGGTGCTGGCCAACCAGGACAACGCCACGGTGCTGCTCGGGGAGGTCACCGACGTGGACCTCGAGGCACGCACGGTCACCCACAACGTGCTCGGCCGCGAGACGGTGACGCCGTACGACTCGCTGCTGGTCGCGGCCGGGTCGGCCCAGTCCTACTTCGGCAACGACCACTTCTCGGAGTTCGCCCCGGGCATGAAGAGCATCGACGACGCGCTGGAGCTCCGGGGCCGCATCTTCGGGGCCTTCGAGCTGGCCGAGGTCAATGCCCGGCGGGGCGAGAACGTCGACCATCTGCTCACCTTCGTCGTGGTCGGCGCGGGGCCCACGGGCGTGGAGATGGCCGGCCAGATCGCCGAGCTGGCCCGCAACACGCTCCAGCGCGACTTCCGCACCATCAACACGCGCACCGCCCGGGTGATCCTGGTCGACGCCGCCTCCCAGGTGCTGCCGCCGTTCGGCAGGCAGCTGGGCGAGAAGACCAAGGTCGTGCTGGAGAAGCTCGGTGTCGAGGTGCAGCTGGGCGCCATGGTGACCGACCTGGACGAGCGCGGCATCGTCGTGCAGGACAAGAGCGGCGAGACGCGCCAGATCCCGGCCGTGACCAAGATCTGGGCCGCCGGCGTGCAGGCGAGCTCGCTGAGCCGGACGCTCTCGGAGCAGACCGGCGCGTCGCTGGACCGTGCGGGGCGCATCAGCGTCAACCCGGACCTGACCCTGCCGGGACACCCCGATGTGTTCGTGGTCGGCGACATGATCAACCTCGACCACCTGCCCGGGGTCGCCCAAGTGGCCATCCAGGGCGCGAAGTACGCCGCGAAGGAGATCGAGGGACGGCTCAAGGACAAGCCGCCGCAGCCGCCGTTCCACTACTTCGACAAGGGCAGCATGGCCACGATCTCCCGCTTCCGCGCGGTCGCGCTGGTCGGCAAGCTCCGGCTGACCGGGCTGGTCGCCTGGTTCATGTGGTTGGTGGTCCACCTGTTCTACATGACCGGGTTCAAGAACAGGGTGACTGCGCTGGTGCACTGGTTCGTCACGTTCCTGAGCCAGGACCGATCGGAGCGTACGGCGACCGAGCAGCAGATCTTCGCCCGGCTGGCGATGCAACGTGTCTCCGGGGGCGCGCGGCAGTTCGTCAGCGAGCCGGATGAGGACGAGACACGCAGCCGCGCCGACCTCGAGGAGCGGGCGGTCGAGGAGGCCCGGCTCACCGACTCCGGGGAGCGCGGCCAGCACGTGGTCTCGTCGTCTTCCTGAGGCCGAGTCGCCGGTGGGGTTCCGCGGGCGTCCGGCTCTTCGCGCGATGGGCGGGTGGCCGGGTGCCGGCGCGCCAGGGGCCACCGTTTGGTCCCAAACCGCGACTTCGGGGCCCGTTTTCCTGCGGTTTGGGACCAAACCGCACACCCGGGCGCCCCGGGGCTCACTCGAACTGCGGCGGCGTGCGGTTCCTGTGGCGGTCCATCGCCTCACGGGCCCAGCGGGGCAGGATGAAGATCCCCTCGGCCTCGACCGTGGTCTCGCCGTCCGCGCGGCGCAGCTCACCCTTGACCATGGTCTTCACCCCGTCGCGCCGGTCGACCCAGGCCTCGGCGGAGCACGTGCCCAGCGGGGTGTTGCGCCGGTAGCGCAGCGACAGCGTCCCGGTCATCCCCGGCGTCCCGCCCGCGGCCGCGGCCTCCCCGAAGACCTGGTCGAGCACCAGGGCGGCCACTCCGCCGTGCACCATCCCCGGCGGGCCCTCGTAGAGGGCGTTCAGCTCGAAGCTGCTCCACGCCCTTCCCTCCTTGCTGTGCTCGATCCGCAGCGGTACGGCGACCGGGTTGCGCAGGCCCACCACCGCGTTCCCGTGGCCCCGGACGTGACCGCTGCGGGTCAGCTGGACGCCGAAGGAGCCGTCGATCCGGCTCTTCGTCAGCCGCGCGGTCAGGGCGTCGACGTCGCGGCGTACGTCGGCCGCGACCTCGGGGTCGACCGTGGTGCGCAGCGACGCCTCGGCGAGCGCCCGCACGCTGTCCGCGAGCCCGCCGAAGACCTCGCGCTCGGTGGCGACCTCCTCGTCGGTGAGGTCCACGACCGGGTACTGGAACGGTGCGTCCATGCCCCGAGGCTAGAACAGGTTCTGACAGATCCGCTGTGACAACCGCCTCACAAGGATCCCCGGTGCAGGTGATCCGTGGCCGCCCTGGTCACGCCTACGCTCAGGTCGGCGACGTATGCTCCGCCGTGCCGACGGCAGCCGGCGGACGACGGTTCATCAGGGAACACGAGGACAGGAGCGAGTGGGCGTGGACACCAGCTGGTACCGGTCCGTGAACGACTTCGCCCGCGACACCCCGTGGTTGCACGGCTTCCTCGCGGCGTACGCGTTGTGGGGGGGCCTGGTCGTGCTGGCGGTGATACTCGTCGCGAGCTGGTGGCTGGGCCGCGGGCGCCGGGATGCGCCGACCGCGGTGGCCACCACGGTCCTGACGGGTGTTGCCTGCATCGTGGCGCTGCTGCTCAACCAGCAGCTGATCTCGCCGGCCATCGCGCGACCGCGGCCGTGCCTCGCGCTGCATCACGTCGAGGTCCTGCTCACCTGCAACCGTGACTACTCGATGCCCAGCGACCACTGCGTCATCGCCGGCGCCTTCGTCGCAGGGCTGTGGCTGCTGAACCGCCGCACCGGGATGTGGGCGGCTGCGCTGGCCCTGCTGCTGGCGTTCGGACGGGTGTACGTCGGGGTGCACTACCCCTCCGACGCGATCGTGGGGCTGCTCGTCGGCGCAGCCGTCGCACTGGTGATCGTGCTCGCCCTGCGCCAGCCGGTCGCCCGGCTGTGCATCCGGCTCGCAGACACGCCCCTGCGTCCGCTGGTCCTGGCCCGGGGACGGGAGACGGCGGGCGCCGCCGCCCACGGCTCGGGTCAGCGTCCGGGTCGGCACTCCGACCAGTCCTGAGGCCGCTTGCGGCGGGGCCGGTGGCGATCCGGTGTGCCGATGGTGTTTCCTACTCTTCGGCGATGGATCCCGCCCGGCCCACGGCCGAACCGCCCGCGCGCTGATGGTTCCTGACCTGTGCTCGCCGTACGCCGGCGGGTGCGCTTCCGACAGGTCGAGAGGTCAGTGATGGGCGACGCGGTACCAGACGGCACGGACGGGCCAGCCGGCGGCGACGAACCCTGGCTGAACCGCGGGGTGGCCGGTATCGCGGCCGCATCGCTGTTCAGCGACAGTGGCCACGAGCTGACCACATCGTTGCTGCCCTCCTTCGTCACCTCGCTCGGCGCGGGAGCAGGTGCCCTGGGGGTCATCGAGGGCGTCTCGGACGCCCTGACCGGGGTGAGCAAGCTCGTGGGCGGCCCGCTGGCCGCCGATCCGCACCGCCGCGCCCGGCTGGCCACCCGTGGCTACCTCGGCACCGCGATCGCCACCGGCCTGATCGGCCTGACGGTCGCGGTCTGGCAGGTCGCGGCGCTGCGTGCGATCGCGTGGATCTCCCGAGGGCTGCGGGGCCCGGCCCGCGACATGCTGCTGACCTCGGTGGTGCCGCGCTCGGCGTACGGGCGCGCGGCGGGGGCCGAACGCGCCGGCGACAACGCGGGCGCGATCATCGGCCCGCTGCTCGCCTCGGGCCTGGTCGCCCTGCTCGGGCTGCGGGTCGCCATGGTGCTGGCGGTGGTCCCGGGCATCCTGGCGGCGGTCTCGATCACGGTCGCGGCCCGGGAGGCGATCCGGCGTGGCCAGGCGGTGGGAACCCCCAAGGCCACCCTGCGGTTGAACCTGGGCGAGCTGCGCGCGGCCGGCCTGTTCGTCCCGCTGGTGCCGGTCGCGCTGTTCGAGCTGGGCAACCTGGCCACCACGCTGCTGATCCTGCGCGCCACCGGAGTGTTCGGTGCGCACGGCGCCGGCGCCACGCACGCGGCCAGCCTGGCGGTGCTGCTGTACGCCGGCTACAACGTGGTCGCGATGCTGACCTCGCTCGTTGCCGGCACCCTGGTCGACCGCTTCAGCGCCCGTTGGGTCGTGGCCGGTGCCGCCACCGCCTTCGTGCTGGGCTACCTGGCCCTGGCCCTGACCCACGACCGGGTGTGGCTGCTGGCCGTGGGCTTCGTGCTCGCCGGCATCGGCATCGGCATGGGCGAGACCGCCGAGAAGGCCTGGGTCGCGTTGAGCGTGCCGGACTCGTTGCGGCCCAACGCGTTCGGGCTGCTGGGACTGGTGCAGGCCGGCGGCGACCTGGGCGCCACCATGGTGGCCGGGTTGTTGTGGGCGACGATCTCACCCGAGGCGGCGTTCGGGTACGCCGCGGCGTGGATGGTGCTCGCGGCGTTCGCCGCCGTGCTGGTCGGGGTGTGGCGACACGATCCGGGGATGGTCTGAGCGATGGGGGGACATGACCCGCGAGAGCTGCTCGCGATCTTCTGCGGTGGCGCGCTGGGAGCGGTGGCGCGCGCAGGACTCGGGCAGCTGGTGGACGTCTCCGCGGGCGGGTGGCCGTGGCCGACGTTCGTCGCCAACGTGGTCGGCGCCTTCCTGCTCGGCTACTTCACGACGCGGCTGCTGGAGCGGTTGCCGGTGTCGAGCTACCGGCGGCCGCTGCTGGGCACCGGGCTGTGCGGTGGCCTGAGCACGTTCTCGACCATGCAGGTGGAGACGGTGCGGCTGCTACAGGTGCACGCGTACGGCGTCGCGGCGGGCTACACCGTCGCCAGCATCGTTGCCGGGCTGCTCGCGATCCACCTGGCCACCTCGATGGTCCGGCGGGCGGGGGCAGCGTCGTGACCGCGCTGGTGTGGGTCGGCGTGCTGCTGGCCGGCGGCCTCGGAGCGGTGCTGCGGTTCCTGGTCGACGGCGCGGTGAACCGGGTGGTCCGCACCGGGCTTCCGGCAGGCACCCTGGTGGTCAACGTGTCCGGGGCGCTGGTGCTCGGGCTGCTGGACGGCGTCGTGCTGCCGTCGGAGCTCGCGCTGCTGGTCGGCACCGGCCTGGTCGGTTCCTACACCACGTTCAGCACCTGGATGTTCGAGACCCAGCGGCTCGTCGAGGAGCGGCAGGCCGCGCGGGCGCTACAGAACCTGGTGGTCAGCGTGGCGGTCGGGCTGGCCGCGGCATGGCTGGGCCTGTGGCTGGGGGGGCTGGCGTGACCGAGGGCAGAATCGGTGCCGTGGTGGAGGACTGCCTGAAGCTGACCAGCTGGTTCGGGGAGCGGCAGCGCGCGGGCGGCCGGTTCTTCTCCGACGTACTGCTGGACGCGTTCGAGCAGTACGGCGTGACCAGCAGCATCCTGCTGCGCGCGACCGGAGGGTTCGGCATCCGCCACCACCTGCGCACCGACACCACCCTGACCATGTCGGAGGACCCGTCGGTGATGGCGATCGCGGTCGACCACCGCTCCCGCATCGAGCCGCTGGTCGACCGGGTGGCGCAGATCCAGGACCGGGGGATGCTGACGCTGGAGCGTGCCCGGCTGGTGCTCGGCGACCACGGCCCGGGTCTGCCACAGCTGCCCGAGGAGCTGCACGAGGCGACCAAGCTGACCGTGTACGTGGGGCGTCACCAGCGGGCGTCGGGAGCGCCGGCGTACGGGGCGCTCTGCGACCTGCTGCACCGTCGTGGCGTGGCCGGTGCGTCGGTGCTGGTCGGGGTCGACGGGACCAGCAGGGGGACACGCGAGCGCGCCCGCTTCCTCGACCGCAACGCGACCGTGCCCACGATGGTGGTGGCGGTCGGGGAGGGCCCGCGGATCCACGGCGTGCTGCCCGAGCTCGGCGACCTGCTCGGCGACCCGCTGGCCACCCTGGAGCGGGTGCGGGTGTGCAAGCGGGACGGCCGGCTGCTGGCGCGGCCCCACGAGCTCCCGATGCAGGACTCGAGCGGCCTGGGGCTGTGGCAGAAGCTGATGGTGATCACCTCGGAGTCGCACCTGCACGACGGCGAGCCCGTCCATCGCGGCATCGTTCGCCGGCTGCGCGCCACGGACGCGCGCGGATGCACCGCGCTGCGCGGCGTGTGGGGCTTCCACGGCAACCACGCCCCCCACGGTGACCGGCTGTGGCAGCTGGGTCGGCGGGTCCCGGTGGTCACGGTCGTGGTCGACACTCCGGACCGGATCGCCCGCAGCTTCGACGTCATCGACGAGATGACCGGCGAGCACGGGCTGGTCACCTCCGAGATGGTGCCCGCGATGGCCTACCTCGAGGGCGACGTACACGACGACGCCGGCGGTCTGGCGCTGGCCTCACACCGGTTCTGAGCAGGCGCAGGTCAGGTCATGACCCGGCGCCCTGCCGGGACCCGAACCGCCCGATCGCCTCGACCATGGCGTCGTGCGCCTCCCTGGCGTCGCCCCACCCGGTGATCTGGGTCGACCTGCCGGGCTCGAGGTCCTTGTAGACGTCGAAGAAGTGCCAGATCTCCTTCAGGGTCGACTCCGGCAGGTCGGACAGGTCGTTGACCGCGTCGAAGCGCTGGTCGTGGCCGGGGACGCAGAGGATCTTGGTGTCCTGGTGCAGGTCGCCGCGCTCGTCGTCGTGCATCCAGAACACCCCCACGGGCTTGGCCGTGACCAGGCAGCCGGGGAAGGTGGGCTCCGCGACCAGGACCAGGGCGTTGATCGGGTCGCCGTCGCGGGCGATGGTTCCCGGGATGTGGCCGTAGTCGGCCGGGAAGGTGGTGGAGGTGAACAGGGTCCGGTCCAGCCAGATCCGTCCCGTCTGCTTGTCCGACTCGTACTTGTTCCGCGAGCCGCGCGGGATCTCCACGAGGACGTCGAACGACTCAGGGGTCGGACCCGCATGGTCCTCGGCTGCCATGGGTCCTCCTCATCGGTTCGGCCGGTGCGGCGGTGTCCACGGTACGACGACGTCGCGCCTGGCCCCGGTCAGGGTCGGCGTGGACGCCTGGGCAGGTGCGACCGACGGGTGCCCGCCCAGACAGGTCCGGTAGCGCCGGCTACCGGAAGTGGTGTGGCGACGGAGGACCTACCCGGCGCGGCGGTCGGTGTCGGTCGCCCCGGCCTCCGCGGGCTCCTCCGACGCCGGCTCGCCGGCGTGCTGCTTCTCGCTGACCAGCGCGGCGAAGATGGGTTCCGAGCCCGCGTCGAGGTTGCTGGTGTCGACGGCCAGCGGCGTCTCCTGACTCGTGGACACGCCGCTCCGGGACGTTGCCGACGTCGGGGCGCCGGAGGTCCGCGATGCCTTCTCCGGGGTCGCCGCCCCGCCCGTGGTGCTGCGGGTTCGCTTGGTCATGCCGGCCGCCCTCAGGCGTTGGACGACTTGTTGCGGTCGGGCACGTAGGAGGTCCCGATGAGGTGCTGGAACAGCGCCCGGTAGTCCTGCAGCGTGGTACGCAGGTCATCGGTCGACAGCGAGTCGTCGTTCGACCAGGCCGCGTGGATCGCCTTGCGCTTGGAGTTGAGCGCGGCGTTGAGGTGCTTCATGGCGTCGTCGATGAGGGCGTCGGCCTTGGTGACGGAGTCCCGGGGGTCATCGAGCAGGTAGGCCTGGGTCTCCAGCCAGCGCTGCTGCAGGCCGTGCACGGCCTCGTCGAACTTGTTGCGGCCCTCGGCCGGCGATGCGGCAGTCGCGGAATCGGACGCGGTACCGGACGCGGTACCGGACGCGGAACCGGACGCGGAACCGGACGCGGAACCGGACGGGGCGGAACCGGACGGGGCGGAACCGGACGGGGCGGAACCGGACGGGGCGGCCGAACCGCCGGCCGCAGGCGCGGCCGTGTTGGCCGCGTCCGGGGAGTCCTGCCCGGCACCGGCCGATGGGGTCTCGGAGCCGGTCGGTCCGGCGGTGGCCGGCGCGGCCGCGGGGGACTCGGCGGACTCGGGGGACACCCCGCTGCTCGAGGAGGTCTCGGCGTCGGGGGTCGGGGTCTGGGTGGCGTCCTCCTCTCGCTGGAAGAGGTTCCTGGGGGATTCTGACTTCTGGTCGCGACGAATTGCCATGGTGATCACCCGAGACGCGGTAGAGGGGGAGTCGGAACTGTTGCTCGACACTAATAGACCGCCACAAGGCACCTACCGTCAAACTCCGGTCCGGAGTGTGAGTCGCTGCAGCGATATCCGAACAGGCCCGCTAGTCTGCCCGGCCTGGCCCACCGTCCCTCTCATCGGCCCTGACGACCCCGGCTGCCGGGACGGGGCAGACCGGCTCAGGGCGAGGGCAGCTCACCGCTGCGTACGACGTCCCCGGCCACGTCGTGCAGCTTCCGGTTGGTCGACTGCGACAGCCGGCGCAGCACCGAGAACGCCTGCGCGGCATCGAGCTCGTAGCGCTCCATCAGGATGCCCTGGGCCTGTCCGATCGTGGTCCGGCTGTCCACGGCGATGTGGAGGTCCTGCCGCTCACCGACCGTCAGGAGGGTCGCGGCCGCATGGGCGGCGAAGACCCGGGCGTGGTCGCGGGCCCCGGCGCCGAACTCCCGCGCGCTCCGGGAGAACAGGTTGAGCGCCCCCAGCGTGCGCTCGATCTGGAGCCTGGTGGCCAGCAGGGCGGCCAGCCCCAGCGTGCTCGCCTTGGGCCCCACCTGGGCCAGCGTTGATCCCGGGCCAGGTCGTTGGAGACGACGTAGCAGTCCTCCTGCCAGGCAGTCTCCACGCAGGGGCCCTCGCCGAGCTCGTACTGCAGCCGGTCGGCCTGGGTAGCCACCGTGGCCGTCGGCGCGAGCGTCCGCAACCGCCCCTCGGAGCCGAACACCGTCATGGTGCCCAGATCGGCGCCCACCGTCTGGACCGCCATCCAACGATCGTCTCGGCGGTCTCGGTGACGTCCTGCTCAGAGACCGCCAGCGCTGCGAGTGCACGGATCTCCTCGAGGAGCGACTCGTCGACCACGCAGCGACGGTACTCCCGTGCGGGGCGGCTGCATTCCGCCCAGGTCACGGATCGCGGGCACCATGCCCCGGAGGGGATGCAGCCACGCGGAGTCTTCAGACGCAGGGCCCCAGGAAGAACCCGCTCGAACGGTTTGTGTGGCAGGTTGTCGTATCGGTGCGATGTCGTTCGTGGTGTGGGTGGCAGGCGGTCATCGGGACCGCCCGGAACTGAGGAGAAGTGAGATGACGCACTACCTGCTGGCCGTGCACGGCCCCGCCGAGATGGGTGAGTTCGGCAACTACGGTTCGAAGGAGGAGATGGAGGCGGCGTTCGCCGCGACCGGCGCCTTCAACGAGAAGCTGCACGACGATGGCTACTGGGTCTTCGCGGGCGGGCTTGAGCCGGCCTCGACGGCGACCGTCGTCGACGGCCAGGGTGAGGCTCCGGTGACGACCGACGGCCCCTACCTCGAGACCAAGGAGGTCCTCGGGGGTCTCTGGGTGATCGACGCGCCCGACCTCGACGTGGCGCTCAAGCTCGCGGCCGAGGGATCCAGGGCGTGCCGTGGCAAGGTCGAGGTCCGTCCGTTCGGCGGCCTCGCCTGACTCGGCCCCGACGACGAGCACTCGATGCAGGCCGAGACGGCAGCCGTCGAGCGGGTCTTCCGCGAGGAGTACGGCCGCCTGATTGCCTCGCTTGTCCGCCGCTTCGGTGACATCGACATCGCCGAGGAGGCGGCCGGCGAGGCGCTCGTGGCCGCGCTGGAGAAGTGGCCGGAGTCCGGCGTCCCTCCCAACCCCGGCGGCTGGCTCACCACCACCGCAACCAACCGGGCGATCGACCGGATCCGCCGCGAGCAGAAGCGCGACGCCAAGCATCGGGCGGCCCTCATGTACCACGACGACACTCCCCACGAGCCCACCGGACCGGTCGAGGATGACAGGTTGCGGCTGCTCTTCACCTGCTGCCACCAGGCGCTCGCACCGGAGGCGCGGATCTCGCTGACACTCCGCCTTCTCGGTGGGCTGACCGTGGCCGAGATCGCGCAGGCGTTTCTCGTACCCGAGACCACGATGGCGCAGCGGATCACCCGGGCGAAGCAGAAGATCGCCGCGGCGAAGGGGCCCTACCGGGTCCCCGAGGCAGCAGATCTCCCCGAGCGGCTCGGCGGCGTGCTGACGGTGCTGTTCCTTGTGTTCAACGAGGGGTACCTCTCCAGCGGCGACGGCGACCCGGTTCGCGCCGAGCTCACGGGCGAGGCCATCCGGCTGACGCGGCTCCTGCGCCAGTTGCTGCCCCAGGAGCCCGAGGTAGCCGGACTGCTCGGGTTGCTGGTGCTCGTCGAGGCGCGCCGCGAGGCC
>JBOHDO010000124.1:0-4667 GCA_050699415.1 Marmoricola sp. | reverse complement strand
AGGTTTCCCAGGTGAACATGGGAAACCTCCACTTCACACAGGATGCATCGTGTGTGAAGAGAGGGTTTCGCAGGTTAACCTGCGAAAACCGTGGCGGGAGTGAACCATGAGCAACCCACGTGTACGCCGGATCGCCGACCGCATCAAGGTCGTCGTGGCCGAGATGCTCGAGCGGCGGATCAAGGACCCGCGGCTCGCCAACGAGAATGGGCACCTCGTCACGGTCACCGACGTCCGGGTC
This sequence comes from Marmoricola sp., assembly GCA_050699415.1. Classification (GTDB taxonomy): domain Bacteria; phylum Actinomycetota; class Actinomycetes; order Propionibacteriales; family Nocardioidaceae; genus Marmoricola. The sequence continues at coordinate 4,426 of JBOHDO010000124.1, read as the reverse complement.
TCCGGTGACGCCCAGCAGGCCTCGGTGTTCTACACCGTGCTGGGCGAGGAGGCAGACCTGGCCGGGACGGCGGCGGCCCTGGAGTCGGCGAAGGGACTGATCCGGTCCGAGGTAGGACGGCAGCTGGGGACGCGGCACGTGCCGACGCTGGAGTTCATCCACGACGCCCTGCCCGAGTCCGCACGCCACATCGACGACCTGCTGGAGCGGGCACGGCGCGCCGACGCCGACGTCGCGGCCACCGCCTCCGGGGCGAGGTACGCCGGCGAGGCCGACCCGTACGGGAAGCACGAAGACGAGGACGTTGACTGACGGCTCGGCCGAGCCGGGCCTGGTCGTCGTCGACAAGCCCGGCGGGCTCACCTCGCACGACGTGGTGGCGCGGGTCCGCCGGCTGGCCGGGACCCGCAGGGTCGGCCACGCGGGGACCCTGGACCCGATGGCCACCGGCGTGCTGGTGCTCGGCGTCGGACGGGCCACCCGGCTGCTCGGGCACCTGACGCTGACCGACAAGGCGTACGACGCCACGATCCGGCTCGGGGTGTCGACCAGCACCGACGACGCCGACGGGGAGGTCGTCGCCGAGCGGTCGCCCGACGGGGTCACCGGGGACGCCGTCCGCGCCGGGCTGGCCGGCCTGGTCGGCGAGATCGACCAGGTCCCCTCGTCGGTCTCGGCGGTCAAGGTCGCCGGTCGCCGTGCCTACGAGCGGGTGCGTGCGGGGGAGCGGGTCGAGCTGCCGGCTCGCCGGGTGCGGGTCGACAGCATCGAGGTGACCCGCCTGGAGCCACCCGACGTGGACGTGTCGCTGCGCTGCTCCAGCGGCACCTACGTGCGTGCCATTGCGCGGGACCTCGGCGAGGTCCTGCGCGTGGGAGCCCATCTCACCGCGCTGCGGCGTACGGCGGTGGGGCCGTTCGACCTGTCCCGGGCCCGTACGCTCGATGAGCTCGCCGATGCGTTCGCGGTGATCCCGCTGGGTGACGCGGCTCGGGAGTGCTTCCCGGCGTGCGACCTGAGCGGCCCGCAGGCGGCCGACGTCCGGGTCGGACGGCGGCTCGCCCTCCGGCTGCCGCAGGCCGGGCCGGTGGCCGTTTTCGCGCCGGACGGCGAGTTCCTGGCCCTGTACGAGCAGCGGGGCGAGCAGGCGGCCGCGGTCGCGGTCTTCGCCGCGCAGTGACCGGCGCTTCGCGCCTCGGGCAAGCTCGCTCGGGCACTCGCTGTTCGGCGCTTCGCGCATCGACGCTCCTTGCTCGGCGCGGCCTCGCTGCGTTCGCGTACGCTCGCCGCGTGATCCTCGCTGCGCTCGTCAACGGGCCTTCGGCCACTCGGCCTCGAGCAGCAAGCTGCTCGGGCACTCGCTAACCTCGCCCCGTGCGCATCTGGCGAGCCTTCGACGACGTGCCCGACGACCTCGGTCCGACCGTGGTCACGATCGGCAACTTCGACGGTGTCCACCGCGGTCACCAGCACCTGGTCGCGCGCGCCCGGGAGGTGGCCGACCGGGACGGGCTGCGCCTGGTCGCGGTGACCTTCGACCCGCACCCGATGGCGGTGCTGCGTCCGGAGCACGCCCCGCAGCAGCTCACCGACCTCCCGACCCGGGCCAGGCTGCTGGCGAGGGCAGGGGTCGACGACGTGCTGGCGATCCCGTTCTCCCGCGAGATCGCCGCCTGGTCGCCGGAGCAGTTCATCGGCCGGGTGCTGGTCGACACGCTGCGCGCCCGTGCCGTGGTGGTGGGGGCGAACTTCCGGTTCGGGTCACGCGCAGCGGGCGACGTGGGCACGCTGGCGTCCTACGGCGACCTCCACGTGGAGGGGCTGCCGCTCGAGGGCGGGCCGCAGGTCTGGTCCTCGACGTACGTCCGCACCTGCCTGGTGGCCGGGGACGTCGAGGGGGCGGCCGAGGCGCTGGGCCATCCCTACGGCGTCGTCGGCACCGTGGCCCGGGGAGACGGGCGGGGCCGCGACCTCGGCTTCCCCACCGCGAACGTCCCGGTCGGCGGGGCCGCAGTGCCCGCCGACGGCGTGTACGCCGGATGGCTGCGGGTGCTCGACCCGGAGGGCGAGCCGCTGCCCGCCGCGATCAGCGTGGGCACCAACCCGACCTTCGAGGGGGAGCGTGGCCGCAGGGTCGAGGCGTACGTGCTCGACCGTGACGACCTCGACCTGTACGACCTCTCGGTCGAGGTCTCCTTCGTCGCCCGCATCCGCGGGATGGCCAGGTTCGACGGGCCCGAGGCCCTGGTCGCGGCGATGGCCGACGACGTCGCCCGGTGCCGCGAGCTGCTCGCCGGGGAGACCTGACCGCCGGGGAGACCTGACCGCCGGGCTGCGACATGACAAAGGGCCGGCGGTCGACATCGACCGCCGGCCCTCGCCGCCTGCTGGGTCAGAAGCTGCCCGATTCCTCGCCCGACTCCGAGCTCATCTCGCTCGACTCGCTCGACTCGGAGCCGCCCATGTCGCTGGACTCGGAGGACTCCGAAGACTCGCCGGACTCGCCGCCGAAGTCGCTGGACTCGCCGGACTCGCCGGAATCCGAGCTCATCTCGCTCGACTCGCCGGACTCGGAGCCGCCCGTGTCGCTGGACTCGGAGGACTCGGAGGACTCGGAGGACTCTGAGGACTCACCGCCGAAGCCGCTGGACTCGCTGGAGTCGCCGGACTCGCTGGAGTCGCCGGATTCCGAGCTCATCTCGCTCGACTCGCCGGACTCGGAGCTGCCCGTGTCGCTCGACTCGGAGCTGCCGAAGTCGCCGGACTCGCCGGTGGACTCACCCTCCGTTGAGCTGTCCTCGGACCCGAACTGCTCTTCTGTCATGACTGCCTCCTGGTTCTTTCGTCGGACGAGACGCCCGATGCCGTCTCGTATCAGCACCCTGCCCCTACCCACGCGGGCCGAGGGCAAACCCCGCCTGTACCAGGTCGAGACCTGCTCGATTCTTCAGTTGCCCGGTGCCGCTGATAATCTTGAGCGGTTGCCCGACGTGGGCGACTGATTCGCAACACCGCCGTGAACCGGCCGCGGAACCGAAGTGCCCGGGTGAACAGGCCCCGGCAGCGCCGCGCAACGACTGACGAAGGGAGCTCAGGTTGTCGATCGGTACCGACGCTGAGACCAAGCAGAAGATCATCGCCGAGTACGCCACGACCGATGGCGACACCGGCTCCCCCGAGGTGCAGATCGCGTTGCTGTCGCACCGCATCGCGCACCTCACCGAGCACCTGAAGCAGCACAAGCACGACCACCACAGCCGTCGTGGCCTGCTGCTCCTGGTCGGACAGCGGCGCCGGCTGCTGAACTACCTGGAGAAGACCGAGATCGAGCGCTACCGCTCGATCGTCTCGCGCCTGGGCCTGCGCCGCTGAGCGCACCCGGGCCCGGGCAGCACAACTGAACAGGAACACCCGACAGGAGCGGTCCGCCGACCTCGCGGCTCGGTCCTCGGTAGTGGCCCCCGGTGCACCCGGTTCATCGGGAACCGAGGGCCTCGATCGAAGACCGACCATTCTCGCGGTCGCGGATCGCCTCCGCGAACGAGAGAGAAGCTCTTGTCTGACTCCAACACCCCTGACACTGCCACCACGGCGGTCACTGCCGTCGAGACCGTCATCGACAACGGCAACTTCGGCAAGCGGGCCGTCAAGTTCGAGACCGGGCTGCTGGCCCGGCAGGCCGCCGGCTCGGTGACCGCCTACCTCGATGACGAGACCATGCTGCTGTCGGCGACGACCGCCGGCAAGAAGCCCAAGGACCACTTCGACTTCTTCCCGCTGACCATCGACGTCGAGGAGCGGATGTACGCCGTGGGGCAGATCCCCGGCTCGTTCTTCCGCAGCGAGGGCCGCCCGGGTGAGAACGCGATCCTCACCTGCCGGCTGATCGACCGACCGCTGCGCCCGACCTTCAAGAAGGGCCTGCGCAACGAGGTCCAGGTCGTCATCACGGTGCTGGCCCTGGACCCCGACCACCCCTACGACGTGCTCGCGATCAACGCCGCGTCGGCCTCCACCCAGCTCTCCGGCCTGCCGTTCTCCGGCCCCGTCGGTGGCACCCGGATGGCGCTCATCGACGGCCAGTGGGTCGCCTTCCCGACGCACAGCCAGCTCGAGGACGCCGTGTTCAACATGGTGGTCGCCGGACGGGTCACCGAGACCGGCGACGTGGCGATCATGATGGTCGAGGCCGAGGCGACCGAGACCACCTGGGAGCTCGTCGAGTCCGGCGCCCAGGCTCCCAGCGAGGAGATGGTCGCCGGCGGCCTCGACGCCGCCAAGCCGTTCATCAAGCAGCTGTGCGAGGCGCAGTCCGAGCTGGCCAAGCAGGCGGCCAAGCCGGTCCAGGAGTTCCCGATCTTCCTCGACTACGAGGACGACGTGTACGACGCAGTCGAGGCGGCCACCAAGGCCGACGTCGCCACCG
>JBOHDO010000123.1:0-5998 GCA_050699415.1 Marmoricola sp. | reverse complement strand
TGTCCAAGAAGCGCGCGCAGTACGTGCGCGCCTGGGGCACGATCGAACAGATCAAGGACGAGGACGGCATCGTCACCGGTACCGTCATCGAGGTCGTCAAGGGCGGCTTGATCCTCGACATCGGTCTGCGTGGCTTCCTGCCGGCTTCGCTGGTGGAGATGCGCCGGGTTCGCGACCTTCAGCCGTACGTCGGGCGCGAGCTCGAGGCGAAGATCATCGAGCTGGACAAAAACCGCAACAACGTGGTTCTGTCCCGCCGCGCCTGGCTGGAGCAGACGCAGAGCGAGGTCCGCCAGACCTTCCTCAACACGCTGCAGAAGGGCCAGGTCCGCAAGGGCGTCGTGTCGAGCATCGTCAACTTCGGTGCCTTCGTCGACCTCGGCGGAGTCGACGGCCTGGTGCACGTGTCCGAGCTCTCCTGGAAGCACATCGACCACCCCAACGAGGTCGTCTCGGTGGGCACCGAGGTCACCGTCGAGGTGCTCGACGTCGACATGGACCGCGAGCGGGTCTCGCTGTCGCTCAAGGCGACGCAGGAGGACCCGTGGCAGCACTTCGCCCGGACCCACCAGATCGGCCAGATCGTGCCGGGCAAGGTCACCAAGCTGGTTCCGTTCGGCGCCTTCGTCCGGGTCGAGGAGGGCATCGAGGGCCTGGTGCACATCTCCGAGCTGGCCGAGCGCCACGTGGAGATCCCCGAGCAGGTCGTCCAGGTCGGTGACGACGTCATGGTCAAGATCATCGACATCGACCTCGAGCGTCGCCGGATCTCGCTGTCGCTGAAGCAGGCCAACGAGACCGAGACCGCGGCCGACGTCGAGGAGTTCGACCCGACCCTGTACGGCATGACGGCCGAGTACGACGAGCAGGGCAACTACAAGTACCCCGAGGGCTTCGACCCGGAGTCCGGCGAGTGGCTCGAGGGGTACGACGAGCAGCGTGCCGTCTGGGAGGAGCAGTACGCCAAGGCGCACGCCCGCTGGGAGGCCCACGTCAAGCAGCAGACCGAGGCGCGCAAGGCCGACGCCGAGGCCGGCGAGGCCCGTTCCTACTCCAGCAGCGAGCAGTCCGAGACGGTGGCTCCGGAGCAGGGTGGCTCGCTGGCCACCGACGAGGCGCTGCAGGCCCTCCGGGAGAAGCTCACCGGCGGCGACAGCTGACCCCACGCAACCGCGACGACACCTGGGCGGGTCTGGCTGACCGGTTTGCCGATGGCGCCTACGCCACGGCCAAGGGGCGCGTACGCACCTATGTGCTGCACCAGCAGCTGCTGGAGCACCTGCCGGCGCCTCCGGCGACGGTGCTCGACGTCGGCGGCGGTGCGGGCCACCAGTCCTTTCCGCTGGCCCGGGTCGGTTACGACGTGACGTTGCTCGACCCCTCGCCGGCCATGCTGGACAAGGCTGGGCAGCGACTCCAGCGACTGCCGGGTGAGGTCCGGCGGCGGGTCAGGCTGGTGGAGGCCGCCGGGGAGGACGCCGTCGAGGCGGTGGGGCGGCAACGCTTCGCGGCGGTGTTGTGCCATGGCGTGCTCGGGTATCTCGAGCGGCCCGAGCCGGTGGTCGACCAGCTCTCCCGGTGCGCAGCCACCGGCGGAGTCGTGTCGATCATGGCGGGCAACGCGAGGGCGATGGCGGTGCGCCCGGCCCTGGAACGGCGGTGGCAGGACGCCCTGGCGTCGTTCGACGCGCGGGGTGAGACGGGGGTGCTGGGAGTGCCGACCCGCGCGGACACGGTGGACGAGCTCGGCGAGCTGGTGCGCAGTCGTGGCGTGGACCCACTGGCCTGGTACGGGGTGTGGCTGTTCGCCGACTGGCTCGAGTTCGCCGGAGCCGAGCTGGACCCCGACTCGGAGGAGGCGGCGGCGATGGCCGCCGTCGAGCTCGAGGCCAGCAGGCGGGACCCCTACCGCGGGCTCAGTCGCGTCTTCCACCTCGTGGGTCGCAAGCGCCCGGGCTGACGCGCAGGCTGGCGTGGCGGCCCGCCAACGGGCGCGTGGTTCAATGGTTGATGGTTCAACTGCGAATCTCGGAGGTACGTCGTGAAACTCGCCAAGCTCGCTACCCGTGCCCTGGTCGGTGGCCTGTTCGTCGGCCACGGGACCCAGAAGCTGAAGGGCTGGTTCGGAGGCCCCGGCATCGAGGGGACGGCCGGGATGATGGAGTCCCTGGGCCTGCACCCCGCACGATCAAACGCCTACGCCGCCGGTGCGGCGGAGAGCGCCGGAGGTGCGTTGCTCGGCCTCGGGCTGGCCACGCCGCTGGCGAGCTCGGCACTGGTCGGGGTGATGACCACCGCCATCCGCAAGGTCCACGCGCCCAACGGTCCCTGGGTCTCCGGTGGTGGCTGGGAGTACAACGCAGTGTTGATCGCGGTCGCGCTGGCCTTCGCCGAGACCGGGCCGGGCGAGGCCTCGCTGGACCACCTGTTCGGCACCGAGAAGAAGGGGTTCGGCTACGCGCTCGGGGCTGGCGCGCTCGGCGTGGCGGGGTCCTTCCTGACCACCGAGCTTGCTTCCCGGGCGGCGCCACCGGCTCCTGCCGCGCCGGGCCGGCCCGGCTGAGCGCTGGCTCCGGCCCGGCTATCGCCGTAGTCTCGACAACGGAGTCCGGGGGCGGGCTCGCGGGTCCGCCGAGGCGATCGGAAGGATGGGCGGGCGCATGGCCAGTGGGTACGAGGAGCAGTTCCGCAGGAGCCTGGCGGACCCGGAGTCGTTCTGGCTCGAGGCTGCACGTGGCATCGACTGGGTCCGGCCGCCCACTCGTGCGCTCGACTCGGACAACGCGCCGCTGTACCGCTGGTTCCCCGACGGCCAGCTGAACACCTGCGCCAACGCGCTGGACCGCCACGTCGACGGTGGCCGGGCGGACCAGCCGGCGTTGATCTACGACAGCCCGGTGACCCGGACCGTGCGCAGCTACACCTACCGGGAGCTGCGTGACGAGGTGGCCACGTTCGCGGGCGCGCTGCGTGACCTGGGCGTGGAGAAGGGCGACCGGGTGGTGATCTACCTGCCGATGATCCCCGAGTCGCTGGTCTCGATGCTGGCCTGTGCGCGCATCGGTGCGGTGCACTCGGTGGTCTTCGGCGGGTTCGCCCCCAGCGAGCTCGCGATGCGGATCGAGGACGCCCGGCCCAAGGTCGTCGTGACGGCCTCCTGCGGCATCGAGGCCGGCCGGGTGATCGAGTACAAGCCGTACGTCGACAAGGCGATCGAGCTGTCCTCGCACAAGCCCGACCGGTGCGTCATCGCCCAGCGCCCCCAGGCCACCGCCCCACTGACCGACCGCGACCTCACCTGGGAGCAGGCGACCGCCGCTGCCGAGCCCGCCGAGTGCGTGCCGATGGCCGCCACCGACCCCCTCTACGTGCTCTACACCTCGGGCACCACCGGCAAGCCCAAGGGCGTGGTGCGCGACCACGGCGGCCACGCCGTCGCGCTGCGCTGGAGCATGGCGAACGTGTTCGACTCCGGGCCCGGGGACGTGTACTGGGCGGCCTCCGACGTGGGCTGGGTGGTCGGCCACTCCTACATCGTCTACGCGCCGCTGCTCGCCGGGTGCACCACGGTGCTGTACGAGGGCAAGCCGGTCGGCACTCCCGACGCCGCGGCGTTCTGGCGGGTGATCGAGCAGCACGGGGTCAAGACACTGTTCACCGCCCCGACCGCGTTCCGTGCGATCAAGAAGGAGGACCCCAAGGGCGAGGGCGTGGCCGCCCACGACCTCTCGAAGCTCCGCTACCTCTTCCTGGCCGGCGAGCGTTGCGACCCGGAGACCTACCACTGGGCCGCGGACCTGCTGGGGGTTCCCGTGATCGACCACTGGTGGCAGACCGAGACCGGGTGGCCGATCGTGGCGAACCTGATGGGCCTGGACCCGATGCCGGTCAAGCCGGGCTCTGCCACGGTCCCGGTGCCCGGGTACGACGTCCGCATCCTCGACCCCGACGGCGAGGAGGCCCCGCGTGGCGCCGAGGGCGCGATCGCGATCAGGCTGCCGCTGCCCCCGGGCACGCTGCCGACCCTGTGGGGCGACGACCAGCGCTACATCGACTCCTACCTCACCCGGTACCCCGGCCACTACCACACCGGCGACGGTGGCTTCCGCGACGAGGACGGCTACGTCTTCATCATGGGCCGCACCGACGACGTCATCAACGTCTCCGGGCACCGGCTGTCGACCGGCACCATGGAGGAGGTCATCGCCGAGCACCCGGACGTGGCCGAGTGCGCGGTCATCGGGGTGCACGACGACCTCAAGGGGCAGGTGCCCCGCGCCTTCGTGGTCCTCAAGGCCGGTGCGACCACGCCTCCGGAGGAGATCGCGGCCCAGCTCGTCGCCAGCGTGCGCGACCGGATCGGCGCCGTGGCCGCGCTCAAGAGGGTCGACGTGGTCGACGGGCTGCCGAAGACCCGCTCGGGGAAGATCCTGCGCAAGACCATGCGCGGCATCGCCGACGGAAGGGACGAGCCGGTGCCCTCAACGATCGAGGACCCCGGCGTCCTCGATGCGCTGCGGCCGGTGCTCGGCGCCGAGGACTAGCCGGAGCCGCCCAGCAGGTCGGGCAGGTCGAGCCGGCGTACCTTGCCGGTCGCGATCCGGGGGAGTACGTCGACCCGGCGGTACTGCTTCGGCCGCTTGGCCGGGGTCAGGTGCTCGCGGGCGTAGCCGGTGAGGTCGCCGGGGTCGGCGTCGCCGACGTACGCGGCGCAGACCCGCTGTCCCCACTGCTCGTCGGGTACGCCGAAGACCGCGATCTCCTGGACCCCGCCCGCCTCCCCGAGCACGTTCTCGACCTCGGCCGGGTAGACGTTCACGCCACCGCTGATGACCAGGTCCTCGCGTCGCGCGTCGAGGTGGACGTAGCCGTCCCCGTCGATGCCTCCGAGGTCGCCGACCGTGAACGCCTCGCCGCGCCAGGCTGCGCTCGTCTTCACCGGGTCCCCGAAGTACTCGAACCGCGCGTAGGCAGGTGCTTCGCACCACAGCAGCCCGTCGTCGTCGACCAGCATCCGCCGGCCGGGACGGGCGCGGCCCAGCGTGCCCGGGCGCCGCAGCCACTCCTCGCTGCGGCACGCGGTGAACTGGCCCTCGGTGGCGCCGTAGAACTCCCAGGTCGACCCGGCGGGGAAGGCCTCGATCAGCCGCCGCTTGAGCTGGTCGGGGCAGGGTGCGCCGGCGTGCGCGACCAGCCGGAAGCTGGACAGGTCTGGCCACCTGGCCCCGGAGCCCTGCAGAGCGTCCCAGTGCGCGAACAGCCGCTGCAGGTGGGCCGGCACGCAGAACATCGACGTGGGCCGCTCGCGCTCGATCGCCTCGGTCACCGCGGCCGGGTCGAGGCTCTGCTGCACCCCGTCGCCCGGGATCACGATCCGGCCACCGGCCAGCACGGTGCCCATCGCGAACCGCAGCGGCGCGGAGTGGTACAGCGGCGAGAGCACCAGGTTGACGTCGTCGGCGCGGAACCCCCACAGGTCCCGCTCCTCCCCCAGCAGCGCGTGGGCGCCGGCCTCGTCGAGGATCCCGCTGAACACGCCCTTGGGCCTTCCGGTGGTGCCGCTGGTGACGTGCATCGGCCGGCCCAGCGGCAGCCCCCGACGGTCGCGCTCAGGCGTGGCTGCAGCCATCCGTGCCAGCTGGTCGGAGTCGTCGACGACCAGCCGTGGGTGCACGTCGGCGAGGATCGCCTCGCGCTCCGAGGCGGTCAGGTTGGGGTCGAGCGGCACCGGGAAGATCCCTGCGGCCAGCAGGGCGATCACCAGGTCGACGTACGCCGCGGACCCGGGCACCAGCAGCGCCACCCGGTCGCCGGGCCGCAGCTCCACGTGGTCCATGGGTCCGTCCATGGGTCAATCGTCCCAAACGCGGGGTGGGGTGGCCGATCGGCCAGCCGATCCCAGCCGGTCGGCCGATGTGCCCGGGCGGAGACATCGGGCGGAGACATCGGCCGGAGACATCGGGCGGAGACATCGGCCGGAGACATCGGGCGGAGACAT
>JBOHDO010000122.1:0-11543 GCA_050699415.1 Marmoricola sp. | reverse complement strand
GGACAAGGCGATCCGGGGCCTGGTTGAGGGACGCTACGAGTGGATCGCGTTCACCTCGGTCAACGCGGTGCGCGCGGTCCGGGAGAAATTCGACGAGTACGGCCTGGACGCCCGTGCGTTCTCCGGGCTGAAGATCGCCGCGGTCGGCGAGAAGACCGCGGCCTCGCTCGCGGCCTGGGGGCTGCGGGCCGACCTCTCCCCGTCGGGGGAGCAGTCCGCGCGCGGGCTGCTGGAGGACTGGCCGCCGTACGACGAGCTGCTCGACCCGATCAACCGGGTGTTCCTGCCCCGGGCCGACATCGCCACCGAGACCCTGGTCGCCGGCCTGGGCGAGCTCGGCTGGGAGGCCGATGACGTGACCGCCTACCGCACCGTGCGGGCGGCGCCCCCGCCCGCGCCCACGCGCGAGGCGATCAAGTCGGGGAAGTTCGACGCGGTGGTGTTCACCTCCTCGTCCACGGTCCGCAACCTGGTCGGCATCGCCGGCAAGCCGCACGCCGCCACGGTGATCGCGGTGATCGGCCCGGCCACGGCCAAGACGGCCGAGGAGCACGGCCTGCGGGTCGACGTGATGGCTCCCTCGCCGTCGATCGAGGGACTGGTCGAGGCGCTGGCCGACTTCGGTGCGCTGCGCCGGGCCGACCTGGTCGCGGCCGGTCAGCCGGTCACCCGGCCCTCGGAGCGGCGCCCCTCCGGACGCCGCCGCGCGTCGAAGTGAGCCGGTGGTGACCGGCTTCCCCGAGACCCGGCCGCGGCGGCTGCGCCGTACCGCGGCGCTGCGCCGGATGGTGGCCGAGACCCGGCTGGACCCGGGTGAGCTGGTGCTGCCGGTGTTCGTCCGCGAGGACGCCGCCGAGCCGGTCCCGATCGGCTCGATGCCCGGGGTGGTGCAGCACACCCGGGACTCGCTGAAGAAGGTGGCGGGCCAGGCCGTCGAGGCCGGGCTCGGCGGGATCATGCTGTTCGGCGTGCCCACCCGCAAGGACGCCACCGGCAGCGGTGCGGTCGACCCGCGGGGGATCCTCAACCTCGCGATCACCGACGTGGTCGCCGAGGTGGGCGAGCAGCTGACCGTGATGTCGGACCTGTGCCTGGACGAGTTCACCGACCACGGCCACTGCGGCGTGCTGGACTCCGACGGCAACGTCGACAACGACCGCACCCTGGAGGTCTACGGCCAGATGGCGCTGGCGCAGGCCGCGGCGGGCGTGGACCTGGTCGGGCCCAGCGGGATGATGGACGGCCAGGTCGGCATGGTCCGCAAGGCCCTCGACGCCGAGCAGCACACCGGCGTGGGCATCCTGGCCTACTCGGCGAAGTACGCCTCGGCGTACTTCGGACCGTTCCGCGAGGCGGTCGACTCCTCGCTGGAGGGCGACCGGCGCACCTACCAGCAGCAGCCCACGAACCTGGTCGAGGGCGTCCGGGAGGCGCGGCTCGACGTCGACGAGGGCGCGGACATGGTCATGGTCAAGCCCGCCCTGGGCTACCTCGACGTGGTCCGGGCGGTGCGCGAGGCCGTGCAGGTTCCGGTGGCGGCGTACAACGTCTCGGGGGAGTACGCCATGGTCGAGGCCGCCGCGGCGAACGGCTGGATCGACCGGGAGCCCGCGATCCTCGAGACGCTCACCTCGATCCGCCGGGCCGGTGCCGGGGTCGTGCTGACCTACTGGGCGCTGGAGGCCGCCGCGCTGCTGCGCGGCTGAGAACGGGTCAGCCGCCCAGGCCGTTGAGGAGCCCGCCGAGGCCCAGCCAGTCGAGGACTCCCTTGAGCGTGTTCGGGATGGTCGAGGCGGCTTCGGTCTCGGTCATGCTGCCAACCCGTGCGACGCACTTCGGCAGCGCCGTGTTGAGCAGCACACCCGACAGGCCCGCGCCCTGCAGCTGACTGGTGCAGTACGAGGAGGTCGTGCCGAGCTGGTCGAGGGTCTTGACCACCGGCTTGGTCACGGCGCCGCTGCCCGAGCCGCTGCCGGAACCGCCACCGAGGAGGCCGCCACCCCCGCTGCCGCCGGAGTTGCCACCGCCGCTGCCGAGCAGGCCACCGCCCGACCCGGAGCTGCTGCCCCCACTGCCCCCGGAGGTGCTGCCGCCGGAGGAGGAGGACGTGCTGCCGTGGCTGCTGCCGCCGGAGGCGTGGCCGTGGTGGGCGCCGTGGGCCTTGCCGCCGCCGCCGTGCATGCGGCCGAGCTTGGCCAGGTGCCGCTGCTCGGTGATCGCGCCGGAGGAGCTCGGCGAGTACAGGTTGCCGCCGTAGGAGCTCGAGGGCACCGCGGTGTAGTCGCCGGAGGAGTAGGCCTCCATGATCCGCAGCACCAGGTCCACGTACTGGTGGCTGTGGTTGTAGCGGTAGACCGCCGCCTGCTGGCCGGGCCGGTTGGCGAGGTTCTCCGAGCCGGAGCAGAGGTAGACCCCGGTGGCCAGGGCCGCGTCGTTGATGTCCTGCGGGTTGCGCTGGCCGTCACCGTCGGCGTCGACCTTGACGACCTCCCAGGTCGAGGGCAGGAACTGCATCGGCCCGACCGCGCGGTCGTACCTGGAGTTCCCGTCGAGCTGCCCGGCGTCGGTGTCCATGATCGCCTGGGTGCCGTTCTTGCCGTCCAGCAGCGGCCCGTAGACCGGCGGGGTGTCGATGCCCTTGCTGTTCAGCGAGCTGCCGCCGAACCGGCCGTGGTTGGACTCCACCCGGCCGATCGCCGCGATCAGCTCCCAGGGGATGTTGCAGGACTTGTCGGCGGCGTCGATGATCCGCGCGCCCCGCTGGTACGCCGCCAGCGCTGCGGACGGGATGCCGCTGGTGGAGGCGCCGGAGACCACCGAGTCCACCGAGCCCTTGGGGACGCCGGGGGCGATGCGGTCCGGCTCCGGGATGCTGGCCGGGGTCTGGATGGCCTGGGTGGGGATCTTCACCCCGCCCGGAAGCTTGTGGTTGTGGTCCCCGCTCGCCTGCGCCGCCGTGACGCTGGACACGTTCACCAGGCTTGCGGTCCAGGCCCCCGAGAGCAGAGCAACCGGGATGATCGTCAGCGCCTTGCTCTTGAGGCTGAACGACGGACTCGGCATGTGGTGGACTCCCCTGGCGGCAAATGACCCGGCTCCCAGTGCCGGGCGTCACCTTCTCAACGATGGTTTCCCCAATTGGTGACGCGGAAACCTCCCACTCCCCGAGGTGTGCGGATGGATCGCATGCCGCTGCGACACGCCGGGTGTACGCGGTGTATGTGCTACCAGCCTAACCGACGGTCCCGGCCCGGGACACCCCGACCGGGACCGACCGGGACGGCCCCTCACCCCGGGAGCGAACCCTCGCCACCCGCCGGCTGTCGGGCGCCGGGCCGCCCTTTTAGTGGATTCTCAGTCGTCCCCGTGGGAACCGTGCCCGGCCGGGTTCGTGCCGCTCACCGCCGTCGGGGACAATGCTGAGGTGCCTGACGCCGCGCCTTCCCCGGAGCCGACCGGTTCCTCCGAGTGGTTCGAGCGCGCCCGTGCCGTCACGCCGGGCGGGGTGAACTCGCCGGTCCGGGCCTTCGGCGCGGTCGGCGGGACGCCGCGCTTCATCGCCTCGGCCTCGGGGGCCTGGCTCACCGACGTGGACGGCCAGGAGTACGTCGACCTGGTCGGGTCCTGGGGGCCGATGCTGCTGGGGCACGCGCATCCCGAGGTGGTGGCCGCCGTGCAGGCGGCCGTGGCCCGCGGGACGTCGTACGGCATGCCGGCGACCCCGGAGGTCGAGCTCGGCGAGGAGATCGTCGCCCGCACCCCGGTGGAGGTGGTCCGGCTGGTCTCCTCCGGCACCGAGGCGACCATGTCGGCGATCCGGCTGGCCCGCGGGTTCACCGGGCGCGACCTGGTGGTGAAGTTCGCCGGCTGCTACCACGGCCACGCCGACGCCCTGCTCGCCGAGGCCGGCTCGGGGCTGGCCACGTTCGGCATCCCCGGCACTCCCGGCGTACCGGCCGACGCCACCCGCGCCACCCTGGTGCTGCCCTACAACGACCCCGCGGCCGTGACCGCCGCCTTCGTCGAGCACGGCGACCGGATCGCCTGCGTGATCACCGAGGCCGCCGCCGGGAACATGGGCATCGTCCCGCCCGTGCCGGGGTTCAACGCATTCCTGGCCCGGACCTGCGCCGAGCACGGCGCGCTGTTCATCAGCGACGAGGTGATGACGGGCTTCCGCGCCAGCCGTGCCGGCCAGTGGGGGCTGGACGGCGCCCACGAGGGCTGGCGTCCGGACCTGATGACCTTCGGCAAGGTGATGGGGGGCGGATTCCCGGTCGCCGCGTTCGGGGGCCGACGCGAGGTGATGTCCCGGCTGGCCCCGGAGGGCCCGGTCTACCAGGCGGGCACGCTGTCGGGGAACCCGGTCGCCGCCACCGCCGGCCTGACCACGCTGTGGCTGGCCGACGAGGAGGCCTATGCCCGGGTCGGCCACGCCTCCGAGGTGATCGGCGACGCTGCCGGCGCGGCGCTGGCCGAGGCCGGCGTACCCCACCTGGTGCAGCGCACCGGCACCATGTTCTCGGTGTTCTTCACCGCCTCCTCCGAGGTCACCGTGGTCACCGACTTCGCCGGCGCCTCGGCCCAGGACACCGAGGCCTATGCCGCCTTCTTCCACGCCATGCTCGACCGCGGGGTGCACCTGCCGCCCAGCGCCTACGAGGCCTGGTTCTGCTCGGCCGCCCACGACGACCGCGCCCTGCAGCACGTCCTCGACGCGCTGCCCGCCGCCGCCCGGGCTGCCGCAGCCGCCAGCCGCCCGACCGCGGAGCTGCCATGAACGAGCGGTCGCAACCGACGACCACGGTGCACCTGCTGCGCCACGGCGAGGTGCACAACCCCGAGGGCATCCTCTACGGCCGCGCCTCCGGGTTCCGGCTCTCCGAGCGTGGCCGCGCGATGGCCGAGCGGGTCGCCGAGCGCGTCGGCGACCGCGACATCACCCACCTGGTCTGCTCTCCGCTGGAGCGCGCCCAGGAGACCGCTGCGCCCCTGGCCCGGGCACGCGACCTCGACGTGGAGACCGACCCACGGGTGGTGGAGTCGACCAACATCTTCGAGGGCCGGGCGTTCACCGTCCGCGGCGGCATCCTGCGCCGCCCGCAGGTGTGGCGCCACCTGTGGAACCCGTTCCTGCCGTCCTGGGGCGAGCCCTACCGCGAGATCGCCGCGCGGATGTGGGCCGCGGTCGTCGACGCCCGCAGCGAGGCCGAGGGCCACGAGGCCGTCGTGGTCTCGCACCAGCTGCCGATCTGGGTGGCCCGGCTGCACGCCGAGGGCCGTCGGTTCCTGCACGACCCGCGAAGCCGGCAGTGCACGCTGTGCAGCCTGACCTCGTTCGGGTTCGAGGGGGACCGACTGACCACGATCACCTACTCCGAGCCGGCCGCCGACCTGGTCCCGGCCGCGGACCGACGGGCGCCGTTCTCGGCGGGCGGTGCCCGGGAGGCCGGTCGGGGAGAGCCGATCAGCTGATGCCCCTTCGTGCCCGTTCGGCCCTCTCGCGACTTGCCATCGCCCTGCTGGCGGCCGTGCTGCTGGCCACCCTGGCCGGTTGCGGTGGCGAGGGCACCGGCGGCAAGGGGTACGTCGACGGCAAGGGCGTGATCAACCAGGCGCCACCGGGCAAGCGCGTCAGGATCGGCAAGGTCTCGGGCACCACCCTGACGGGCAAGCACCTCGACCTCTCCGACTACCGGGGCAAGGTGTTGGTGGTCAACGTGTGGGGCTCGTGGTGCCCGCCCTGCCGGGCCGAGGCCCCGACCCTGGCCGCCGTCGCCAGGCGGCTGAAGTCGAAGGACGTCGTGTTCGTCGGGATCGACACCCGCGACTCCAGCCGGAGCCAGGGGCTGGCGTTCAAGCGCCAGTACCACGTCGACTACCCCAGCATCTACGACCCGGACGGTCGTAGCCTGCTCGCCTTCCGCGGCGCGATCGCGCCCGACTCGATCCCCAGCACCATGGTGGTCGACCGCCACGGTCGCGTCGCCGCGAGCATCCTCGGCCAGGTGACCTCCGGTTCCACCCTGGCCGACCTGGTGCACGACGCCCGGAAGTCGCCCGCATGATCGCGGCCCACGAAGCCCCACCTCCCGCGGGGGCCACGAGATGATCCTCCTCGACCTCGGCCAGCAGTTCCAGCACACCGTGCTGGACGGCTCGCTGGTCCTCGCCGTCCCGGTGGCGCTGGTCGCCGGGCTGGTCTCGTTCTTCTCGCCCTGCGTCGTGCCGCTGCTGCCCGGCTACCTGTCCTACATGACCGGCCTGTCCGGGGCCGACCTCGAGACCGCTCGGCGCGGCCGGATGCTCCTCGGCGCGGTGCTGTTCATCCTCGGCTTCTCGCTGATCTTCGTGCTCCTCGGCGCCGCCTCGGGTGCTGTGGGCACGTGGCTGTTCCAGTACCAGCGTGAGCTGACCGTCGTGCTGGGCTGCCTGACCATCGTGCTGGGAGTGGTGTTCCTCGGCGGGATGCCGTGGCTGCAGCGCGACTGGCGCATCCACCGGGTGCCCGCGGTCGGGCTCACCGCGGCCCCGCTGCTCGGTGTCCTGTTCGGCCTCGGCTGGACCCCCTGCCTGGGCCCGACCCTGGCGGCGGTGCAGTCCCTCGCCGCGAGCGAGGGCGGGGTCGACCGGGGCGTGGCGCTCAGCGTTGTCTACTGCCTGGGCCTCGGCGTCCCGTTCATCGTCACGGCGCTCGCCTACCGCCGCATGCTCGGCGCGATCCGGTGGGTACGCCGGCACCAGCAGTGGGTGACCCGGCTGGGTGGGCTGATGCTCATCGCGGTCGGCGTACTCCTGGTCACCGGCTGGTGGGACGTGCTGGTCGGCGACCTGCGGGCATACTTCTTCCCCGGCTTCACGACGGGGGTCTGACGTGCTCTGCCCAAGGCAGGCCTACCGTCACCGTGATGGTTCCACAGGTGCCGAGCAAGCTGCTCAGCGCTCGGTGATGAAGACCGAGGGAGGTGATCGCTGATGACGACGACCCAGGGCTCGTCGTTCGTGCGGGCCCCGCAAGGCGGTGGCTCGGGTCCGGGCGGCACGCCGCCGGCGCTCGGCCCGGTCGCGTTCGCACGGTGGATGTGGCGGCAGCTCACCTCGATGCGGACCGCGCTGCTGCTGCTGTTCCTGCTGGCGCTGGCCGCGATCCCCGGATCGATCTTCCCGCAGGAGTCGGTGGACTCCCAGCTCAGCGCCCAGTGGCAGCGTCAGCACCCGGACCTGACCCCGATCTTCCAGAAGCTCGGGCTGTTCAACGTCTTCCACTCGGCGTGGTTCTCGGCGATCTACCTGCTGCTCGCGGTCTCGCTGGTCGGCTGCATCCTGCCGCGCTGCAGGGTGTACCTGAAGTCCCTGCGCGTCCAGCCGCCCAGCGCCCCTGCCGACCTGACGCGGCTGCCCGAGCACCGCGAGCTCGAGCTCGACGACGGCCAGCAGGAGCAGGCGCTGCAGCGGGCCGAGGCCTCCCTGCGCCGGCGCCACTTCCGGATCCGCCACCACGGGGACTCGATCTCGGCCGACAAGGGCCGGCTCCGCGAGGCCGGGAACCTGCTCTTCCACGTCTCGGTGCTGCTCGTGCTGGCCGGTGTCGCGATCGGCTCACTGTTCGGCTACGAGGGTGGCGTGATCGTGGTGACCGGCAAGGGGTTCTCCAACAGCCTGAGCCAGTACGACGACTTCCGGCCCGGTGGCTTCTTCACACCCTCGCGGCTGGCGCCGTTCTCGCTCAAGGTCGACAACTTCGACGTCTCGTTCATCCGCCGCGGCCGTGAGGCCGGTATGGCGCACAAGTTCGCGGCCGGGCTGACCTACCGGCCCGAGCCGACCGCGGCACCGCGGCACACCCGGATCGCGGTCAACCACCCCCTCCACATCGACGGCACCAACGTCTACCTGATCAGCCACGGGTACGCCCCCAAGGTGACCGTGCGTGACGGCCGGGGCAACGTGGCCTACTCGGGCCCGGTGGTGTTCCTGCCCGAGGACAAGAGCTTCCGGTCCTTCGGCGTGATCAAGGTCCCCGACGCGGTCACGGCCAGCGGCAAGCCGGACCAGCTCGGCTTCGAGGGGGAGTTCTACCCGACGTACGCCTTCACCGACGCCACCGGGCCGTTCTCGGCGTTCCCCGATGACAAGAACCCGGCCCTGTCGATGCTGGCCTACCACGGCAACCTCGGCCTGGACGACGGCGTGCCCCAGAACGTCTACACGCTGGAGAAGAAGCACCTGACGCCGTTGATGAAGGGCGGCCGGCCGATGCGCGTGGACCTGATGCGCGGCCACAAGGTGGTGCTGCCCCACGGCCGCGGGTCGATCGAGCTCACCGGCGTCGACCGGTTCGTCAAGCTGCAGGTCAACCGGACACCGTGCACCTGGCTGGCCCTGCTCGGAATGGTGCTGGCGCTGATCGGCCTGGTGGGCTCGCTGTTCCTCAAGCCCCGGCGGGTATGGGTGCGAGCCCGCCGCAAGGGCGGGCGTACCCTCGTCGAGGTGGCCGGCCTGGTCCGCGCCGCGGGCACCGACCTCGGCGCCGAGCTCGACCGTCTCACCGCCGAGCTGCGGCCCGACACGCAGCAGAAGAAGGAGGGCTCGTGAGCCACGACCAGTTCGCCCTGCTGAGCAACCAGGCGATCGCCGCGTGCGCGGTGGTCTACTTCCTGGCCTTCCTCGCGCACCTGGTGCAGTGGGCCTCGTTGCGTACGGCGGCCTTGCCACAGGCCGCCGAGGCCGCGCCCGAACGGGAGCTGGTCCACTCCGGGGCACCGGCGGACGGCGCGGCCGGCGACGCACCTCCCGCCGGCTCGACCGACCCGGGCGTGGGGCCCGCCTACGACCGGGCCGACCTGTTCGGCCGGGTCGGTGTCGCGCTGACCATCGTCGCGGCCGCCCTGCACCTGATCGCCGTGGTGTCCCGTGGTCTCGCCGCGGACCCCGTGCGGGTGCCGTGGGGCAACATGTACGAGTTCACCATGACGGCCAGCCTGATGGTGGTGCTCGGGTACCTGCTGCTCTACCGGAAGTTCCGGCTGTCGTGGCTGTCCCCGGTGATGACCGGCTTCGTGCTGGTGGTGCTGATGGCCGACGTCCTGCTGCTCTACGAACCGGTGGTGCCGCTGCGTGACGCGTTGCAGTCGCCCTGGCTGGTGATCCACGTGGTCGCGGCGATCACCGCGAGCGGCGCCTTCACCTTCGGCGGCATGTGCTCGGCGCTGTACCTGGTCAAGGCGCGCTGGCCCAACACCCGGCCCGGCGGCTACCTGGACCGTCTCCCCCGGCTCGAGGTGCTCGACCGGGTCGCCTACCGCACCCAGGCGTTCGCGTTCCCGGTGTGGACCTTCGCCGCGCTCATCGCCGGCCCGATCTGGGCCCAGCACGCATGGGGCCGGTACTGGAGCTGGGACCCCAAGGAGGTCTGGGCGCTGATCACCTGGGTGGTGTACGCCGCCTACCTGCACGCCCGCGTCACGGCCGGGTGGAAGGGCCGCGCTGCGGCGATCGTGGCGCTGATCGGCCTGGCCACGTTGTGGTTCAACTTCATCGGGATCAACTTCTTCTTCGGCTCCGGGAGCATGCACTCCTACGCCTGAGCCGGGGGCGGGCCGCGGCGTGCAACGGCCGATCGCGGTCGGCCACGCCACCGGAGGTCGAGGTGGCGCTCGAGACCGAGGGCATGGGGCCCGCCGCAGCGTCTGGTGACGTCCCGCGACGAGCCGCCCGACTCACTCCCCGCGGCGCTTCCGGTCCAGCTCCCGGAGGAACTCCTCGTCGTCGTCGGGGCCCAGCGGCCCCCGGTCCCGGCGGGGTCCGGGGTTGCGGCGGTGGTGGTGGCCCATCACCCGGCTGCGGCGCTCGATCATCCAGAACACGGCGTAGGTGATGGCCGCCAGGACCAGCACCCAGATGATCACGCGGAGCACGTTGTCAAGAGTAGAACACCGCTCCACCCGAGGGGCCCGGTTCGTCGATCGGTGAACTACCCTTGTGGGGTGAAGGACTTCCTGGTCTACACGGCGCTGCGCGTCCTGCTGTTCGTCGCGTGCTACGCCGTGCTCGGCGGACTGTGGCTGGCGGTGCTCGGCCGCGACGGCGACGCCTACCTGGTCGGGCCGTTCGTGCTGGCCGCGATCGTCTCCTCCTTCTTGTCCCTGAAGTTCCTCAAGGGCCCGCGCGAGCGCTTCGCCCGGCGGATCGAGTCCCGGGCGGCGCGGGCCTCCCAGCGGTTCGAGCGGTTCAAGGCCCGCGAGGACGCGTGACGGAACCGACCGTGCCGGGCGGGCAGATGCACGTGCACCGGGAGGGCTGCTGCCGGTCGGCCGAGGCCGACGGCTCGGGCCGGGCCTGGGTGCACGAGGCCGTCCGGAAGGTCGAGGCGGACGCCAACCGCTCGGCGGACACCCACCTGCACGTGTTCCCGCTCCCGCCCGGGTGGGGGATCGACCTCTACCTCAAGGACGAGTCGGTCCACCCGACCGGTTCGCTGAAGCACCGGCTGGCCCGCTCCCTGTTCCTCTACGCGCTGTGCAACGGCTGGGTCCACGAGGGCTCCACGGTCATCGAGGCGTCCTCGGGCTCGACCGCGGTCTCCGAGGCGTACTTCGCCGGTCTGGTCGGGCTGCCGTTCGTCGCGGTGATGCCGGCCTCGACCTCGCGGGAGAAGATCGAGATGGTCGAGTTCCAGGGCGGCCGGTGCCACCTGGTCGACGACCCGGCGGCGATCTACGACGAGGCCCGGCGGCTCGCGGCCGAGACCGGCGGCCACTACATGGACCAGTTCACCTACGCCGAGCGCGCGACCGACTGGCGGGGCAACAACAACATCGCGGAGTCGATCTTCGAGCAGCTCGCCCTGGAGCGGCACCCGATCCCGTGCTGGATCGTCGTGGGCGCCGGCACCGGCGGTACGTCGGCAACCATCGGGCGGTACCTGCGCTACCGGCGTCACGACACCTCGCTGTGCGTGGTGGACCCGGAGAACTCCGCGTTCTTCGGGGGCTGGACCGCCGGCGACCCCGACTATGCCACCGGCCGGGGGTCGCGGATCGAGGGGATCGGACGCCCCCGCGTGGAGCCGTCGTTCCTGCCCGCGGTGGTCGACGCCATGGTCGCCGTACCCGACGCCGCCTCGGTCGCCGCGGCTCGGTGGACCTCCTCGGTGACCGGCCGGCTGGTGGGCGGGTCCACCGGCACCGCGATGTGGGGGGCGTTGCGGATCGTGGCGCGGATGCGTGACCGCGGCGAGACCGGCTCCGTGGTGACCCTGCTGTGCGACGGCGGCGAGCGCTACGGCCACACCTATTACGACGACGAGTGGCTGGCCGGCCAGGGCCTGGACGTATCGCCCTACCTGGCCACGCTGGAGAAGTTCCGGGAGACCGGGGAGTGGGTCGAGCCTGCGGTCTGACCCAGCGGGATCAGCGGTCGCGGCGCTCGAGCTGGCGGCGGATCCGCTCCTCGGGCTGGCCGAGGATCCTGGCCAGCAGCTGCACCCGGTAGCGATAGGCCAGGACCACGGCGACCACGACCACGAGGATGATGAGCAGCTC
>JBOHDO010000121.1:0-76813 GCA_050699415.1 Marmoricola sp. | reverse complement strand
AGGTACGTCGACCCGGCCACGGAGCTCGTGACCGCACCGAGCTCGCCGACCTGGCGGCGTACGTCGAAGGGGCTGTCGTCGGGCAGGCGGTGCAGCATCCGGGTCATCCAGAAGGAGAAGTACTGCGCCTTCCACACCCGGGCCAGCGCCCGCTGGGAGTACTCCTCCAGCAGTGAGGAGTCGGACTTCTCGATGACCCGCTCGAGGATCTCCGCGAGCACCTTGACGTCGACCAGGGCCAGGTTGAGCCCCTTCGCGCCGGTCGGCGGGACGGTGTGCGCGGCGTCGCCGGCGAGCACCAGGTTGCCGTACCGCATCGGCTCCTGGACGAAGCTGCGGAACGGCAGCACCGTGCGGGAGGTGATCGGCCCCTCCACCAGGTGGAACCCGTTGGCACCGACGCGGCTCTGCAGCTCGGTCCAGATCCGGTCGTCGGACCAGGTCTCGGCGTCCTCGCCGGGGTCGCACTGGAAGTACATCCGCTGCAGGGTGCGGGTGCGCTGGCTGATCAGCGCGAACCCCCGCTCGGAGTGGTTGTAGATCAGCTCCGGCGCACTCGACGGCGCCTCGCAGAGGATCCCGAGCCAGGCGAACGGGTACTCCTTGAAGTACTGCCGGCGCAGCTGGTCGGGAAAGCTGTGGCGGCACATGCTGTGGGCTCCGTCGGCTCCAATCGCGTAGTCACACCGCACCTCCTGCACGTTCCCGTCCGCCGCGGTGAACCGGATCCCGAGCCGGTCGGTGGTCACGTCGAGGACCTCCACGTCGGAGGCGCCGTACCGCACGTCGCCGCCGTCCCGCTCCCGGGCAGCGGCCAGGTCGATGAACACGTCGGTCTGCGGGTAGAGCTGCACCGAGGCGTCCACCAGGTGCCTGAAGTCGATCCGGTGCCCGCCGCCACCGAAGGCGAGCGTGATGCCCTCGTGCTCGAACCCGTCGCGCTGCACCCGGTCGGAGACCCCGGTCTCGGTGAGCAGGCGCACGCTGTCGTGCTCGAGGATGCCCGCGCGGTGGGTCTCCTCGATCTCCTTGCGGGTGCGGTTGTCGACCACGACGGACTCGATGCCGGCGCGGTGCAACAGGTGGGAGAGCATCAGGCCGGCGGGGCCGGCGCCGACGATGCCGACCCGGGTACGGGTGAGGTCAGTCGCCATGGTCGCAGTCTCGGCCTTGCGGGCCGACGGCGACCACCCGCATCTTCCACTGGGCGGAAGTCATGGCGACAGGCTGCGGCCGATGCCGCGCGCCGCCACGTTGAGGGCCGCCACCAGGCGGTCCCGCTCGGACCTCAGGCTCGGCACCACGATCCCGATCGAGGCGACCACCAGGTCCTGGGCCACGATGGGCACCGCCACCGAGCAGGCACCCAGCGACATCTCCTCGCTGGTCTGGGCGAACCCGGACTCGCGCACCCGGGCCAGCTCCCGCTCGAGCCGGCCCGGCTGGGTGATCGTGTACGGCGTGACCCGGGCCAGGTTGGCCAGCACCTGCTGCTGCACCTCGGCGGGCGCGTAGGCCAGCAGCACCTTGCCGACGCCGGTGGCGTGCATGGGCAGCCGGGACCCGACCGTGCTGACCACCGGCACCGACTGGTGGCCGGAGTGGCGCGCCACGTAGAGCACCTCGGTGCCCTCGCGGATGGCCAGGTGGACCGTGGCCAGGGTGGCGCCGTAGATGTCGTGCAGGAACGGCGAGGCGACCTCCCGCAGCCCCGACTGGGTGGGGGCGAGCAGCCCGAGGTCCCAGAGCAGCTGGCCGACGACGTACTCCCCCGACTGCCGTCGCGCCAGCGCCCGGCCGCGGACGAGCTCGCCGACCAGGCGGTGTGCCGTGGCCACCGGGATCTCCGCCCTCCGGCTGATCTCGCTCAGTCCCAGCGCGCGGTGGTCACCGTCGAAGGCGCCCAGCACCGCGAGCACGCGGGAGGTGACGCTGGCGCCCGGTGTCCCGCTGTTGCCCGCCATTGTCCCACTCCTTTTCGTCCAGTGAAAAGTCACTCTCGCACGGATCGGGGAGTTCTCGTAGCGTGCCCCAGGTGAGCAGCAGGGTGAGTGAGACACGGGCGGGAGCCCCGCACGCCCCGGCGGCCGGCTCGGACGCCGCGGCAGCCAGCCAGGAGCAGATCAGCACCGAGATCGCAGCGATCCGGGACGACTACCAGCATGACCACGCCGCCCGCGCTGGCCGGCCCGAGCCGCACACGCGGGTCGACTACGCGCCGTACCGCAGCAGCGTGCTGCGCCACCCGACCAGGGACGCGCACCACGCGGACCCGGAGACCATCGAGCTGTCCTCCCCGGCCTTCGGCGAGCGCGACGTCGCTCCGGTGGAGGCCGACCTGACCGCGCAGCACCGCGGCGAGCCGCTCGGCGAGCGGATCGTGGTCGCCGGACGGCTGGTCGACGGCGACGGCAGGCCGGTGCGCAACCAGCTGGTGGAGGTCTGGCAGGCCAACGCCGCCGGTCGCTACATCCACAAGCGCGACCAGCACCCGGCCCCGCTCGACCCGAACTTCACCGGAGCCGGCCGCACCCTGACCGACGCCGACGGCAACTACCGGTTCCTGACCATCAAGCCCGGCCCGTACCCCTGGAAGAACCACCAGAACGCCTGGCGGCCGGCGCACATCCACTTCTCGCTGTTCGGCACCGACTTCACCCAGCGGCTGGTCACCCAG
Source organism: Marmoricola sp. (assembly GCA_050699415.1). Classification (GTDB taxonomy): domain Bacteria; phylum Actinomycetota; class Actinomycetes; order Propionibacteriales; family Nocardioidaceae; genus Marmoricola. The sequence continues at coordinate 74,136 of JBOHDO010000121.1, read as the reverse complement.
ATGTACTTCCCCGGCGACCCGCTGTTCGGCCTCGACCCCATCTTCTGCAGCGTGGTCGACCCGCGGGTGCGCGAGCTGTTGGTGGCGACGTACGACCACGGCCTGACCCGGCCCGAGCTCGCCACCGGCTACCGCTGGGACATCGTGCTGACCGGCAGCCTGCGTACGCCGTCCGAGGAGGCCGAGTGACGAACACCCCGGTGCACACCCCCACCCCCGGCCAGACGGTCGGCCCGTTCTACGGCTACGCCCTGCCCTTCGACGGCGACCACCGGCTGGTGCCGCCGAGCCACCCGGACGCGATCCGGCTGCACGGCACCGTGTACGACGGGGCCGGCGACCCGGTGCCCGACGCGCTGCTCGAGATCTGGCAGCAGGCTCCCGACGGCTCGGTGGTCACCGAGCAGGGATCACTGCACCGCGACGGGTACACCTTCACCGGCTGGGGCCGCGCGGCCACCGACCCGACCGGGCGGTTCTCGTTCACCACCCTGCGACCCGGCGCCGAGGCGGGCCGGGCGCGGTTCTTCTCCGTCGCGGTGTTCGCCCGGGGGCTGCTGGACCGGCTGTTCACCCGGGCCTACCTGCCCGACTCCGACCTCCTCTCCACGGACCCCTTCCTGACCGGCGTCCCGGCCGACCGCCGGGACACGCTGGTGGCCGCCACCGACGAGCACGGCCTGGTCTTCGACGTCCACCTGCAGGGTCCGCAGGAGACGGTGTTCCTCACCTTCCCCGGCCCCTGATGCCCGAGGACACGACGGATCTGTTCTGGCCCGGCGACCACCGGGCCGGGGACGTGTTCACCGATGCCGCCCTCGTGGTGGCGATGGTCCGCGTCGAGGAGGTGTGGCTGGCGACGCTGGTTGCCGCAGGCATCGCCCCGCCGCAGGCACGCCACGGCCTGGCCGACCTCGTCGACGAGGCCGACCTGCCCGGCCTGGCCCGGTCCGCCGAGGGCGGCGGCAACCCGCTGATCCCCCTGCTGTCGCTGCTGCGTGAGCGGTTGCGCGCCGACCACCCGACCACCGCCGAGTGGCTGCACCGCGGACTGACCAGCCAGGACGTCGTCGACACCGCGGTCCAGCTGTGCGCGCGCGACGCGCTCGACCGTCTCGGCACCGAGCTCAAGGCGCAGACCGACGCCCTCGCCGCGCTGGCGGTCCGCCACGAGCGCACCGTGATGGCGGCGCGGACGCTGACCCAGCACGCCGTTCCCACCTCGTTCGGGATCAAGGCGGCCCACTGGCTCTCCGGTGTCCTGGACGCGCGCAGCGACCTCGACCGGGTGTTCGCGAGCATGCCGGCGCAGCTCGGCGGTGCGGCGGGCACGCTGTCCGCCGTGGTCGAGATGGCCGGGCGTGCCGGGCTGGACGACCCGGAGCGCACCGCGATGGCGCTGGTCGAGCAGGCGGCCGAGGACCTCGGGCTGGCCGCCCGGGCGCCCTGGCACACCTCCCGGGCACCGGTGACCCGGCTGGCGGACGCGCTGGTCCGGTGCACCGACGCGTGGGGACACATCGCCAACGACGTGCTGCTGCTGGCCCGGCCCGAGATCGGCGAGCTCGCCGAGCCGGCTCGTCAAGGACGGGGCGGCTCCTCGACGATGCCGCAGAAGGCCAACCCGGTGCTGTCGGTCCTGATCCGCCGGGCAGCCCTGGCCGCACCCCAGGCCGCGGCCACGCTGCACCTCGCGGCCGCCGAAGCCGTCGACGAACGTCCGGACGGGGCCTGGCACACCGAGTGGGCGACGCTGCGCACGCTGGCGCGACGCACCGTCGTGGCCGGGTCGCAGACCACCGAGCTGCTCTCAGGGCTGCACGTCGACACCGGCCGGATGGAGCGCACCGCGGCCAGCAGCGCCTCGGCCCTGCTGGCCGAGCAGCGATCGGTCGCCGCGCTGTACGACGCGGAGGCCACCGACTTCGACCCGCTCGGCTACCTCGGCGCGACCGGCCCGATCATCGACGCGGTGATCGACCGGGCCCGCAACCCCCTGGAGGACCAGTGAACACTCCTGCACCGGGTCTGGTCGTCGGCGTCGAGCTCGGCGGCGACCCGGGGCTGCCGCTGCTCGTGGTCGGCCCGTCGCTGGGGACCTCCGCGGAGACGCTGTGGGGCTCGACCGCCCAGCTGCTCGCCGACGACTTCCACGTGGTGGGCTGGGACCTGCCCGGCCACGGCCACAACCAGGACGCCGCCGAGGGGTTCGGCGTCGCGGACCTGGCCGGCGCCGTACTCGCACTGGTGGAGCGGACGCGACCCGGGGCCACCAGGTTCTGCTACGCCGGGGACTCCATCGGCGGCGCCGTCGGCCAGCAGCTGCTGCTCGACGCCCCCGACCGGGTGCGTGCCGCGGCACTGCTGTGCACCGCGCCCCGTTTCGGCGAGCCGCAGGGATGGCGCGACCGGGCCGACCTGGTCCGACGCTCCGGCACACCCACGATGGTGGAGGGCTCGGCGCAGCGCTGGTTCCCCGAGGGTTTCCTCGACAGCCACGCCGACGTCGGCAACCCCCTGCTGCAGGCGCTGCGGGACACCGACCGCACCGGTTATGCGGCGTGCTGCGAGGCGCTCGCCGGCTTCGACGTCCGCGCCCGGCTGGGCGAGATCGACGGACCGGTGCTGGTGGTCTCCGGGAAGGACGACGTCGCCGCCCCGCCCGGGGACGGCGGGCTGATCGCCGAGGGGGTCGTCGATGGTCGACTCGTCGAACTCGACGGGGTCGGGCACCTGGCACCGGCCCAGGCCCCCGACACGGTGGCCTGGCTGCTGCGCCACCACTTCGGCGCCTCGACCACCAGCCCCGGCATGGCGGTACGCCGGCAGGTGCTCGGCGACGCCCACGTCGACCGGGCCGGCGCACGGACGACCGACTTCACCAGCGACTTCCAGGACCTGATCACCCGCTACGCCTGGGGCGAGATCTGGGCCCGTCCGGGGCTGGACCGGCGCAGCCGCTCGATGATCACGCTGACGGCGATGATCGCCCGTGGCCACCACGAGGAGCTCGCGTTGCACGTGCGGGCGGCCCTGCGCAACGGGCTGACCCGCGAGGAGATCGGGGAAGTCATCCTCCAGTCCGCGATCTACTGCGGGGTTCCCGACGCCAACACCGCCTTCCGGATCGCGCAGAGCACACTGGAGGAGACCAACGAGCAGGAGGGGCAATGACCGACGCCTTCATCTACGACGCGGTGCGGACACCGTTCGGCAAGTTCGGCGGGGGCCTGGCCGAGGTCCGGCCCGACGACCTGGCCGCGGTGGTGATCGGGGCGGTCAGGGACCGGAACCCGGGGCTGGACCCCGCCACGGTCGACGACATCGTGTGGGGCAACGCCAACGGGGCCGGTGAGGAGAACCGCAACGTGGGCCGGATGGCCGGCCTGCTGGCGGGCTTCCCGGTGTCGGTGCCGGGGGTGACCGTGAACCGGCTCTGCGGCTCCTCGCTGGAGGCGGCCATGCAGGCCTCGCGGATGGTGGAGTGCGGCGACGCCGACGTGGCGGTCACCGGCGGGGTGGAGTCGATGACGCGCGCCCCGTGGGTGTTGCCGAAGCCCGGCCGTCCCTACCCGGCGAACAACGTCACCGCGGTCTCCACGGCGCTCGGCTGGCGGCTGGTCAACCCGACCATGCCCGAGGAGTGGACCGTCTCGCTGGGTGAGTCGAACGAGCAGCTGGCCGAGATCTACGACATCTCGCGGGCACGGCAGGACGACTTCTCGGCACGCTCGCACAACCTCGCGGATGCCGCGTGGGACAAGGGCTTCTACGACGACCTGACCGACGCGGTGCCGGGCACCGAGCTGACCCGGGACCAGGGCGTGCGGCCGGGGTCGAGCGCCGCGAAGCTCGCCGGGCTGAAGCCGGTGTTCCGCAAGGACGGCTCCATCACGGCGGGGAACGCCTCCCCGCTGTCCGACGGCGCGAGCGCGGTGCTGGTCGGGTCGCAGGGGTTGGGCAGCAGGCTCGGCACACAGCCGCTGGCGCGGATCGCCGGCCGGGGTGCCCACGCGGTCGAGCCGCACCGGTTCGGCTACGCCCCGGTCGAGGCGGCCAACAAGGCGCTCGCCCGGGCCGGTATCGGCTGGGCGGATGTGGGCGCGGTCGAGCTCAACGAGGCGTTCGCGGTGCAGTCGCTGGTCTGCCAGGACATGTGGTCCGATGCCGGGTTGAAGGACCCGGAGATCGTGAACACCCGCGGCGGGGCGATCGCGATCGGTCACCCGCTCGGTGCCTCCGGGGGCCGGATCCTGGGCACGCTGGCCAAGGTGCTGCGTGAGGACGGCCTGCGCTGGGGGGTCGCGGCGATCTGCATCGGCGTGGGCCAGGGGCTGGCCGTCGTACTGGAGAACCCTCAGGCACGTGGGGCGGCCCGGTGACGCGGTACTTCGAGGGCGACGACGCCGCGGACGAGGCGGTCGCCGACGTCGTCGACGGAGCCACGGTGCTGATCGGCGGCTTCGGCCTGGCGGGGCAGCCGGCGGAGCTGATCGACGCGTTGCGGCGCCGGGGCCTGAAGGACCTGACCGTGGTGAACAACAACGCCGGCAACGGCGACACCGGTCTGGCCGCGCTGCTCGCGGCCGGGCAGGTGCGCAAGATGATCTGCTCGTTCCCGCGGCAGAAGGACTCCTGGGTCTTCGACGACCTGTACCGGTCCGGGAGGATCGAGCTGGAGGTGGTGCCCCAGGGGACGCTTGCCGAGCGGATGCGCGCCGCCGGCGCCGGTATCGGGGGGTTCTACTGCCCCACCGGGGTGGGCACCCCACTGGGCGAGGACAAGGAGCAGCGCCGCATCGACGGGCGCGACTACGTGCTGGAGTACCCGCTGCGCGGTGACGTCGCGCTGGTCAAGGCGCACCGGGCCGACCGGGTCGGCAACCTCGTCTACCGCAAGACCGCCCGCAACTTCGGGCCGGTGATGGCCACCGCCGCCGCCAGCACCATCGTGCAGGTCAGCGAGGTCGTCGGGACCGGCGACCTGGACGCAGAGGCCGTGGTGACCCCGGGCATCTACGTCGCCAAGGTGGTGACGGCGTGACCGACGCACGCACCTCGGGCGAGCCGCTGGGAAAGGACGACCTGGCCGCCCTGGTCGCCGCCGAGATCCCGACCGGCGCCTTCGTCAACCTCGGCATCGGCCAGCCCACCATGGTCGCCGACCACCTGCGCCCCGAGCAGCAGGTCACCCTGCACACCGAGAACGGCATGCTCGGGATGGGTCGCGCCGCGGCCGGGGACGAGATCGACCCGGACCTGATCAACGCCGGCAAGATCCCGGTGATCGAGAACCCGGGGGCGTCGTACTTCCACCATGCCGACTCGTTCGCGATGATGCGGGGCGGCCACCTCGACGTGTGCGTGCTCGGCGCCTTTCAGGTCTCGACCACCGGAGACCTGGCCAACTGGCACACCGGCACGCCGGACGCCATCCCCGCGGTGGGCGGGGCGATGGACCTGGCCATCGGCGCCAAGCGGGTGTTCGTGATGATGAGCCTGTTCACCAGGGCCGGCGAGTCCAAGCTGGTCGAGCGGTGCACCTACCCGCTGACCGGCGTGGGCTGCGTGAGCACGGTCTACTCCAACCACGCCGTCATCGATGTCGGCCCGGACGGGGCGATACTGCGTCGGGCCTTCGGCATCTCCGTGGACGAGCTCCGCGAACGCACCGGGCTGCAGCTCGCCTAGTGTCCGGCCACGATGATGACAGCGACGAGACCTGGCGGCCGCCCGCCGCGCAGCCGGACGTCCGACGAGCGCGCTGACCAGCGGGCGCGGTACGCGAGGTGAGGGCCGTGGCTCAGTGGTGGCGACGCCTCGTGCTGGGCGAGCTCGCGCGGCTGCGACGCGAGGGCCGCTCCTCGCTGCTGTGGTCACTGCGGATCACGGTCGCCGCGACGGCGAGCTACGTCGCCGGGACCCTGGTCTTCCCCGGTACCCAGCCGCTCCTGGCGCCGCTGACCGCCATGCTGGTCGTCCAGGTGACGCCCGTCTCGCTGCTCGCCAGCGGGATCGACCGGGTGGTCGCCGTGGTGGCGGGGGTGTCCCTGGCCGTGGGGTTCGCGGCCGTCGTACCGCTGCACTGGTGGAGCCTGGGAGTCCTCATCCTGGTCGCGATCAGCATCGGGCAGGTCCTGCGGCTGCGTGCCAACCTGATCGAGGTGGCCATCAGCGCGATGCTGGTCCTCGGGGTGGGCGTGCTCGGAGCGTCGGCCGCCGCCGGGCAGCGGATCTCCGAGACCCTGGTCGGGGCGGGTGTCGGGATCCTGGCGAACCTGGTGTTCCCGCCGAAGGTCGCCAGCTCCGACGCCGGGCATGCCATCGACGGCCTGGCCGACTCGGTCAGCGGACTGCTGGGCCGGGCGGCCGACTCCCTGGACGAGCTCGCCGGCGGCGAGGGCCGCGACCGGCTGCGCACGGCGTCCCGGGAGTGGCTCGGTGAGGCACGTCTGATCACCCACGAGATCCCGAACGTCGGTGCGGCCCTGTTGCGGGCCGAGGAGGGCCGGCGCTTCAACGTGCGTGCCGTTCGCACGCCACACGTCGAGGCGGGCCTCCGCCAGGGCCTGGAGGCGCTGGAGCACACCGCGATCGCCGTCCGGAGCCTGATGCGGGCCGTGGCCGACGCCAGCGACGGAGCCTGGCTCGACGAGCCCGACGGGGACGTGGTGCTGGACGAGCTGGCGCAGACCTTCCGGCAGATGGCCGCCGGGATCGATGCGTTCGGTGACCTGGTCCGCAACGAGGCGGACGCGCAGGTCGAGCTGGGCGGCGACGACATCGCCCGGTTGCGGTCCGGGCTCGAGGGCCTGCACCAGGCCCGCGCCAGGCTCGATGCCGCGATCGCCGCCGGCCCTGGACCCGACGTACTCGAGCTGCACAACCTGGAGCGATCGGCCGTCAGGCGGCTGCTGGGGGAGCTGGACCTGGAGGCGCGGGTACGCCGCCAGCTCGGCCTGTTCCGCCCCCGCCGCCGGCCACGGTCGACCCACCGCCCCGAGCGTCCCGAGCTGTGGCCACCCTCGGGCCCCGATGACGAGACCCGGGCGATGCCGCGGGCCTCCGAGGACGACGAGCCCTGACTCAGGCGCTCTCGACGAACACCTCGAGGTTGGCGAGCGACGAGCTCATCCCGGCCACGTGGTCCTCGGCTCCGATCCCCCTCGGAACGTGGTCTGCGCTGACCTGGACCCGGGTGGCGCCGTCCTCGCGGGACAGCTCCCAGGTCATGGTCATGGTGCCGGTGAAGGCGGGGTCGGCGGAGTCGAAGGCCACCTGCTGCACGACGCGCAGGTCGGGCACGATCTCGACGAAGCGGCCCTCCACCACGTCCGACCCCGGACTGGACTTCCCGGCCTCGCTCGAGCCGTCGTCGTAGGTGAGCACCATCCGGTAGGAGCCTCCGGGCCGCGCGTCGAACCGCTCGAACCGACCGCTCATCCCGCGCGGCGGGAGCCACTGGACCAGGGACTCAGCGGTGATCAGGGCGCCGAAGATGCGGCTCGCCTCGGCGTGGATGACCCGACTGGCCGAGTCCCTCCGCGACGACATCCTCGGAGTCTGCCATCCGCAGCCGGTCACCGCCGCCGATCATCGCTGCCGATCCCGGGCTCGAGCAGGCCCGCGGCGCGCAGCACGGTCCCCTCCTCACCGGGCCGCCCGACGAACTGCACACCGACCGGGAGGAATCGCCCCACGAGCCGGGGCGCGGGCACCGAGACGGCCGGGAGGCGTGCAGCGTTGGCCAGCGAGGTGAGCCGGGTCAGCAGCAGCTCGACCGGGTAGTCGTTCCCCCGGAGCCGGATCCGCATCTCCCCGATCGGGGGTGCCACGATCGGCACGGTGGCACTCATCAGCACGTCCACCTGCTCCAGCGCCGCCATCATCTCGGCCACCGCCTCGTCGAGCACCGAGCGGGCGTCGGCGAGTCTCTCCCTGGTGACCGGCCCCCTCGCGAGCACCTCGGCGAGGTCGGGACCGTAGCTGTCCGGGTCGGCGGCGAAGGCGTCGTGGTGCATCTGCTCGGCCTCGGCCACCAGCCGGGTCAGCACCGCGTGCACCCGGTCGTCCACGCGGTTCAGCTCGACCTCGGTGACCTCGATGCCGGCGGCCTCGAACCGGCTGCGGCCGAGCGCCAGGCCGCCGGCGACCTCGTCGTCGAGCAGGTCGGCGGCGGCACCGGACACCAGCCCCACCGTCAGCGGGGCCGGCGTGTCGTCAGGCGTCGGCATCCGGCGGCCGGTGAGCGCGGCGAACGCGAGTCCGGCGTCGGCCGCGGTCCTGGTCAGTACGCCGACGTGGTCCAGGCTCGGCGCGAGCGGGAAGGCACCCGTCGTGGGGACCCAGTCGTAGGTTGGCTTCAGCCCGACGCAGCCGCTCAGCGCCGCCGGGATCCGGACGCTCCCCGCCGTGTCCGACCCGAGCCCGAGCAGGCTGGAACGTGCGGCCACCGAGGCGCCCGCACCACCGGAGGAGCCCCCGGGGATGCGGTCGTGGTCGTGCGGGTTGCGAGTCGGCCCGAAGTGGGGGCTGTCGGTGCGGCCGCCCCAGGCGAACTCGTGGGTGGCCTGCTTGCCCAGCACCACCGCGCCGGCGCTGTGCAGCCGCGCGACCGCGAGCGCGTCGACGCTGGGCACGTGGTCACGGAACCGCGCCGACCCGTACGTCGTGCGCAGCCCGGCGGTGTCGAACAGGTCCTTGACCCCGACCGGGATGCCGTGAAGGGGGCCGCGTACCCGGCCGGACCCGATCTCGCGCGCGGCCCTTCCGGCCGCGGCACGGGCACCCTCGGCGTCGACGGCGTACCAGGCGTTGAGCGCGTCCGGCCCGGACTCGGTGTCGTCGATCCGCTGCAGGTAGGCCTCGGTCAGCTCGACCGGGTCGAGCCGGCCGGCCGCGATCTCCTCCGCGGCCGCCTTCAGGTCCAGGTCCAGCAGCTCCACCGGTTCATCGTGCCACCGGCTGTCACCGGGAGGCCGCAACGGGTTCGCGGGGATCACCGGTCCCGGCGACCGGGAGCGCACGGGCCGACGGCGCGTCCTCGTGGACGCCGTACCGCTCCCAGAGCCGGCGCAGCGGACCCGGTGCGTACCAGTTCCACCTGCCGAGCAGCCGCATCGTCGCGGGCACCAGCAACGCCCGCACGACCGTGGCGTCGACCAGCAGCGCGACCAGCATGCCGATGCCGATCATCTTCATGAACACCACGCCGGACAGCGAGAACGCCCCGATCACCACCGCCAGCAGCAAGGCGGCGCTGGTGATGATCCGGCCTGTCTTCTGCACACCGGTGGCGACGGCGTCGGTGTTGTCGCGGGTGCGGTCCCACTGCTCGCGCACCCGGCTGAGCAGGAACACCTCGTAGTCCATCGAGAGCCCGACCAGGATCGCGAGCATGAAGATCGGCTGGGTCGCGTCGAGGAACCCCGGCGAGGTGTAGTCGAGCAGGCCCTCGAAGTGGCCGTCGGCGAAGATCCACGTGATAACCCCGAACGACGCCGCGATCGAGAGCAGGTTCATCACCACCGCCTTGACCGGGAGCACCACCGAGCCGAACGCGAGGAACAGCAGGCCGAGCATCACCGCAACGATGATCCCGGCCATGACCGGCAGGTGGTGGCGCAGCGAGACCAGCAGATCGTTGGTCTGCGCGGTGAGCCCGCCGACCAGCACCTTCGCGCCCGGTGGCTCCGGGACTGCACGAATCCGGTCGACGACGTGCTGGGAGGCCTGGGTCTGGCTGTTGCCCCGCCAGACAGCCTGCAGCAGGGTGGCGTCGCCGGACCGGTCGACCGGACGTACCTCGTCCACGCCGGGGACCTCGGCCACCCTGGCGGAGTACGCCGTCACCGCGCGCCGGTCGCCGGTCTCGAGCAGCAGGCTCGCGGTCGACTGCTCCCCACCGAACTCCGTGTTCAGCGCCACGGCCGCGCGGTGGGCCGGGTTGTCGGGCGGCAGCACCCGGTAGTCCACCGAGCCCCACTTCACCCCCAGGAAGGGGGAGGCCAGCAACATCAGCCCCAGGATCGTGGCACCAGCCACGATCACGGGCTTTGCCATCACGCCGTGCGCCAGCCGGGCCCAGGCGCCGTGGTCGGAGTCGGTGACGACCGGGCGTCCGCGGCGCCAGGGGAGCCGGCCCCCGTCGATCCGCCGTCCCAGAAGCAGGAGGGCTGCGGGCAGCACGGTGAGCGCGGCGACGACCGCCACGAGCACGGCCGCGATGCCGCCGTACCCGAGCGAGCGCAGGAAGTCCTGCGGGAAGACCAGCAGCGAGGACATCGCGGCGGCCACGGTCAGGCCGGAGAACAGCACGGTGCGGCCGGCGGTGTCCATGGTGGCGCGGATCGCCGACGCCGACGCGTGCGGGTCGTCGACCGGGAGGCGGGCGAGCTCCTCGCGGAACCGGCTGATCATGAACAGGGCGTAGTCGATGGCCAGACCCATGCCGAGCAGCGAGATCACGTTGATCGAGAAGACCGAGACGTCGGTGAACGTGGTCAGCAGCCGTACGACGGCCAACCCACCGAGCACCGCGACCCCGCCGACGAGCCCGGGCATCAGCGCGGCCACCACGCTGCCGAAGATCAGCAGGCACAGCAGCACCACGACCGGCATGGACAGTCCCTCGGCACGGGCGAGGTCGGTGCTGACCGTCTCGTTGACGCCGTGGTAGACCGCCCACTGGCCCGCGATCTGCGTGTTCAGGGTCGGCGACCTGACCGCGTCCATGACCCGCGCGGCCGTCTCGCTCTTCTGGTCCTGGTCGTGCCCGGTCAGGGAGATGATGACGCGGGTGGCGTGCCGGTCGGTGCTCACCAGGGAGCGGTCGTGGCTGTTCCAGTACGTCGTCACCGCCGCGGTCGCCCCGTCCGGCACCCCGTCCAGCGCCCGGTCGACCTGCGCGTGGAACCGCGGATCCTGCACGGTCGTCGTGGCGTCGCGGTAGACCACCACCAGGTCCGGGTTGTGGTTGCCGAAGGCGGCCTGCTCCTGCGCCAGCTCCCGCGACGACGGAGAGTGCGGGTCGGCGAAGCCGCCCTGGGCGAGCCGGTCGAAGACCCCCAGCCCGTAGGCACCGGCGGCGAGCGTGGCCAGCAGACCGACGACCAGCACCCACCGGGCACGGACCGCGATCAGGTTGCCGAGTCGTCCGGTCATGTCGTACTCCTGTTTACACCGTTAACCAGTTTACGATGTTTACTGTAAACGATGTAAACTCCGGTATGTCAAGGACTTATTGCGAGGTGGTGCCGTGACGTCCACGCGGGAGCAGGCCAGGGCCGCGACGACCGACCGGATCGTGGCCGCGGCCCGCCGACTGGTCGCGGCCGGGTCGCCGATGACGCTGCGCGCGGTCGCTCGGGAGCTCGGTATGACCGCGCCCGCGCTGTACCGGTACGCCGCCAGCCACGACGAGCTGGTGCACATGGTCGCCCTGGCGGTCGACGCCGATGCGGCCCGGCACCTGGCCCGGGCCCGCGACGCACAGCCGCCCGACGATCCCGCGGCCCGGCTGGTCGCCTCGGCGGTGGCATTCCGGCGCTGGGCGCTGGCGAACCGTTCGGAGTTCGCGCTGGTCTTCACCAACGTCGACGTCTCCTGTATGGAGGAGCTGGAGGCACAGGCGGCGACCGGCCTGCACTTCTCCGAGCTGTTCGCCGAGACCTGGGCGAAGTACAGGTTCCCGATCCCGTCGCTGGCCGACCTCCCCGAAGGGCTCGCCGAGATCCTTCGCGACCCGCTGGTGCCCGCGGACCTGTCGAAGTTCCCCGACGAGCTGCGCGGGCTGATCTGGGTGCTGCAGCGCGCCTGGGCAGCGCTCTACGGCACCGTCACCCTCGAGGTGTACGGGCACATCGACCCCCGGATCGTGGAACAGGGCCACCTGTTCCGCGCGATGGTGGCCGATCAGGCGGTGCCGCTCGGGCTGGTCGACGACCTGCCCCGGCTGCTGCGGCTGATCGACGAGCTGATGGCGGCCTGAGACGCCCGGGTCGGTCACGCTCGGGCCGGCTGGCCGGCGTCGTCCGGGCCCGCTGGGTCAGCGCGCCTGCCAGAGCCCCATCAGGTTTCCCTCGACGTCACGGAAGTACGCGGCCCAGCCCATGTCGCCGACGTCCTGACGCCCGACCACCGCCATCCCGCCGAGCTCCTCGACCTTCGCCAGCGCCGCGTCGATGTCCTCGACGTCGATGGTCACCACCGGCCGGTCGGTCGGGCTCTCGCGCTTCAGCATGCCGCCGCCGATGTAGCCGTTCTCGGCCGGGAACCCGTCCTCGCCCACCGGCCCGGTGCGCACCATCGAGTAGTGCATCTGGGGAATCTCGTCGATCTCCCAGCCGAACGCCTCGCGGTAGAACGACCGCGCCCGGTCGCCGTCGTCGTACGGGATCTCGAAGTGCACCACGCGTCCGGTCATGGGAGCAGCGTAGCCGGGAGGCACACCAACGGGCAGGACGCCGAGTCGTACGCCGAACCCCGCCTGCCCATGCCTTCACGCACGCGGTCGGTGCTCCTTGCCCGCGGCCGCGACCGCGCGGCGTGCGGGCACAAGAACGGGCACAGTGCTGCTGCGGCGCCCGCGTCCATGACTGAGCCGAACGCCGAGGACCGCGTTCTGCCCGTTGGTCGGCGGTGGTTTCCCAGGTTCACCTGGGAAAGCCTCACACCGCCCGCGCGGCCGCCCGGCCCGCGACGCGGCCCGAGAACAGGCAGCCGCCGAGGAACGTGCCCTCGAGGGCGTTGTAGCCGTGCACGCCGCCGCCCCCGAAGCCGGCGACCTCGCCGGCGGCGTACAGGCCCGGCAGCGGCGAGCCGTCGGCGCGCAGCACCCGGGCGTCGAGGTCGGTGTGCAGGCCGCCGAGGGTCTTGCGGGTCAGGATGTTCAGCCGTACGGCGATCAGGGGGCCGTTCGCCGGGTCGAGGAACTCGTGCGGCGCGGCGACCCGGACCAGCTTGTCGCCCCAGTAGCCCCGGTGGCCGCGCAGGAAGGTCACCTGGGTGTCCTTGGAGTAGGGGTTGTGCAACTGCCGGTCGCGCTCCCGCACGACCCGCTCGAGGCGCTCGCGGGAGATCAGCGACGACCCCGCCACCCGGTTCATGCCGGCCACCAGGTCCTCGAGCGAGGACGCGACCACGAAGTCCTCACCGTGCTGCTTGAACGCCTCCACCGGACCCGGGGCCCCCGGACGGACCCGGGACAGCAGCAGCTTGACGTCCTTGCCGGTCAGGTCCGGGTTCTGCTCCGAGCCCGACAGCGCGAACTCCTTCTCGATGACCTTCTGGGTCAGCACGAACCAGGAGTAGTCGTAGCCGGTCGCCAGGATCGCGCGCAGCGTACCCAGAGTGTCGAAGCCGGGCAGGTACGGCGGCGGGAACCGGTCACCGGTGGCCGAGAGCCACAGTGACGAGGGTCCCGGCAGGATCCGGATGCCGTGGTTGTCCCAGACCGGGTCCCAGTTGCGGATGCCCTCGGTGTAGTGCCACATCCGGTCCCGGTTGATGACCGCCCCACCGGACTCCTCGGTGATCGCCAGCATCCGCCCGTCCACGTGCGCCGGCACGCCGGAGACCATCCGCGCCGGCGGCTGCCCGAGCCGGTCGACCGGCCAGTTGGCACGCACGGTCTCTTGGTTGCCGCCGATGCCGCCCGAGGTGACGACCACGGCCTGGGCGGCGTAGGAGAAGTCGCCGACGACGTCACGGTTGGAGGCCCTGCCCCGGTCCATGTCGTCGGAGGCCAGCAGCGCCCCCCGGACGCCCGTGACCGTCTCACCGTCCTTGACCAGGTCGTCGACCCGGTGCCGGAAGCGCAGCTGCACCAGCCCGCGCGCGACGGCGTCGCGGACCCGCCGCTCGAACGGGGCAACGACCCCGGGGCCGGTCCCCCAGGTCAGGTGGAAGCGGGGGACCGAGTTGCCGTGGCCACCGGCACGCCCGTCTCCGCGCTCGGCCCAGCCCACCACGGGGAAGACCCGCAGGCCCTGGTCGTGCAGCCACTGCCGCTTCTCCCCGGAGGCGAAGCCGACGTACGCCTCGGCCCACTTCCGCGGCCAGTGGTCGCACTCCCGGTCGAACTGGGCACTGCCCATCCAGTCCTGCAGCGCGAGGTCGTAGGAGTCGTGGATGCCCATCCGTCGCTGCTCCGGGCTGTCGACCAGGAACAGCCCGCCCAGCGACCAGAACGCCTGTCCACCGAGCGACTGCTCCGGCTCCTGCTCGAGAAGGATCACCCGCCGACCGCTGTCGGCGAGCTCCGCCGTGGCGACCAGGCCGGCCAGGCCCGCCCCGACCACGATGACGTCGGCATCCATGCGCGCTCCTTCGCCCGAGAGTTCGCCCCAGCATCTCGCAGCAGCCCCGCGTCGCGGCACGTAGGGTCGAGGCATGGGCGAGCACGATCCGCTGCTGCGCGACCCGCGACAGCGGGTCTCCCCCCGCGCCCCACTGGTCTGGGCGGCGGTCGCGGTGGGGCAGGCCCTCGTGCTGGCCGCGGCCCTGGTGCTGGTCTCCGGCCCGTGGAGGTGGGTCTCGATTCCGGCATGGGCCTGGGTCCTGGACGCGGTGGTGTGCTCGGCGTACGTCGTGGTCATGCCGACGTTCCGCTACCGCACCCACCGCTGGGAGACCACCGAGACCGCGGTCTACACCCAGACCGGATGGCTGACCCGCGACCGCCGGGTCGCGCCGATGTCGCGGGTGCAGACCGTGGACTTCAGCCAGGGCCCGGTCAGCCGGCTGCTCGGCCTGGCCGGGGTCACCGTGACCACCGCCTCCGCTGCCGGACCGCTGCGGATCGAGGGGCTGGCCCACGACGTCGCCACCAGGCTGGTCGCCGAGCTGACCCGCCGCACGGAGGCGGAGCCGGGGGACGCCACCTGATGGCGGCCACCACCCGAGCGCCGGACCCGCTCGCCGGGGACCGCGTCTGGCGCCGGCTCGACTCGCGGATGCTGCTGGTGCACCCGGTCAACGAGCTGCTGCGCTTCCTGCCGGCGGTCGTCGGGGTGTTCGTGGTCGGGGAGAGCTCCGGTGACGGCGGAGTCTGGTGGCACGTGCTCGCGGTGGGGGTGCCCATCGCGCTCGGGCTGCTGCGGTTCGTGACCACCAGCTTCCGGGTCAGCGACGGCCAGCTCGAGCTGCGCCGCGGCCTGCTCAACCGGACGGTGCTGACCGCGCCGCTGGACCGGATCCGGGCGGTCGACCTCACTGCGTCCCCGATCCACCGGCTGCTCGGGCTGGCGAAGGTGGAGATCGGTACCGGCAGTGCGACCCGGGGCCACGGGGAGAGGCTGCAGCTGGACTCGCTGGGGATCGGCGAGGCCCGGACCTTCCGGACGGCCCTGCTGCACCGCACTCCCGCGGCAGAGGTGGACGCCGGCACTGCAGCCCACGACGAGGTGCTGCTGCGGCTGGACCCGGCCTGGATCCGCTACGCGCCGTTCACGACCTCCGGACTGCTGATCGCCTTCGCCGCGGTCGGCGCGACCAGCCAGTTCAGCGGCCCGCTGATCGGCCGGCTCGCCCACGGGACGCACCTGGGCAGGACCGCCCAGGCGGTGCCGCTGTGGGGAGCGCTGCTGGTGGCGCTGCTGGCGTTCCTGGTAGTGATCTCGGTGTTCGCGGTGCTCGGGTACGTGCTGACCAACTGGGGCTTCACGCTCACCCGCGACCCGGGGAGCCGCAGCCTGCACGTCGTCCGCGGCCTGCTCACCTCGCGGGAGTCCAGCATCGAGACCGCACGGCTCCGAGGCGTGGAGGTCCACCAGCCGCTCGGGCTGCGGCTGGCCGGAGGGGCACGTCTGGTCGGGATCGTGACGGGGCGGCAGCGGCGCGACTCCGGCAGCACCCCGCTGGTCCCCCCGGCGCCGGCGGGGGTGGTCGACGGCGTCGGCTCGCTCGTGCTCGGCGACCCGGTCCCGTTCCGGATGCCGCTGCGTCACCACGGTCGGGCAGCGACCCGGCGGCGCTACGTCCGGGCCCTCGGGACGACGGTGCCGGCGACGGCGGTGTGGACGGTCGTGGTGGTGGCCCTGCGCTGGGATCCCGCGCTGCTGCTGCTCGACGTGCTCGCAGTCGCGGGCGCCTGGTTGCTGGCCCGCGACCGGGGGGCACGGCTGGGCCACGGGCTCACCGACCACTACCTGGTGCTGCAGGCGCACACGTTCGGCGGCCGGCGCGACGTGCTGCTGCGCGAGGGCATCATCGGCTGGGGCTTCCAGCAGAGCTGGTTCCAGCGCCGGGCCGGCCTGGTCACGCTGGTGGCCACCACCTCCGCCGGCAAGCAGGGCTACCGGGTGTACGACGTCCCGGAGCCGGTGGCGGTCGCGCTGGCCCGGATCGCGGTGCCGGGTCTGCTCGACCCGTTCCTCGCCTGAGCACGTGTGGGGAACGCGCCCTGGGTAACGGTCAGACGAGACGCCGGTAGACCCCGAGGGGCGCGTGCTTCATCACCACCGAGAGCGGTGCCCACGGCAGCCGCGGCACGCAGGCCGAGTCGACGCGCTTCTCGATGGCGGCCACCATCGAGCGGACCCCCCGGGCGGTGGAGGCCATCAGCGGCGGCGTCGATCCGCGGTCGCGGTCGTTCATCTCCGAGGCGATGAAGCCCGGGTAGAGCACGGTGACGTCGATCGGCTCGTCGTGGAACTCCGCCCGGATCCCCTCGGCCAGGTGCGCGACGCCGGCCTTGGTGGCGGCGTACGTCGTCATGTTGCGGGGCATCCCGCGCATCGCCGACATCGAGCTGATCATGACCAGGTGGCCGTGGCCCTGGGCCCGGAAGGTCTCCATCGCCGCCTCGGTCTGCGCCAGGGCACCGATGAAGTTGGTCATCGCGGTCTGCCGGTTGGCGTCGTACCGGCCGGTGCCGAGCGGCTGGCCCTTGCCGAGGCCGGCGTTGACGACCACGCGCTCGAGGGTGCCGAAGTCGTCACGGAAGCCGCGGAAGACCTCGAACACCTGCTCGTCGTCGGTGACGTCGAGGCAACGCACCTCCACGCGCCGGTCCGGGTGAGCGCGCAGGATGGTCTCCTTCAGCTCGACCAGCTTCGGCAGCCGCCGGGCGCACAACGCGAGGTCGTAGCCGAGCGCGGCGAACTGGCGGGCCATCTCCGCGCCGAGCCCGGCGCTGGCCCCGGTGATCAGGATGGTCTGTGCAGGTGGGTCCACCATGGCCCCAGTGTGCCCGACCGCGCCGGTGCCGCGGTCAGCGGTAGGTGAGCAGGTCCGGGCGGTCCTGCAGGTGTGCGTGCGCGTTGAAGCTGACCAGGGTGCGGCCACGCCGACCGGTCACGATGCGGGTGATCGAGCTGTTCACCACCACCGGCGCGAGCCGGGTGTACGTCGGTGTGCCGGCGTCGAGCAGCTGGGTGACCACGGTCGCGATCGGGCCTCCCGAGGTGAACACGACCGTGGTGCCGTCGGGGTGCAGGTCGTCCAGCGCTCCCCGGACCCGGGCGGTGAAGTCGGGGAAGGACTCGTCGTAGTCGTGGTCGTGGCCACCGGAGGTCCAGCGGTCGGTGGCGGCCTCGAACCACGCCTGGAACTGCCGCGCGTCCGGCTCGCTCACGGACGGCTGCGGGTGGGCGGCCAGGAGCAGGAGGTGGTCCATCTCGTCCCAGCGCGGGTCGACGTACGGCGTGGCCGACCATCCGGCGGCCTCGACCGCGATCTCCGCCGTCCGTCGCTGCCGTTGCAGCGACCCGTGCACCACCGACTGCGGGTCCAGGCCGGACAGGAACCGGCCCAGGACTGCGCTCTGCTGCTCCCCCACGGCGGAGAGCACGTCGTAGTCCTCGGAGCCGAAGGACGCCTGGCCGTGGCGGACCAGCAGGACCTGCCCCACGGTCAGGCGAGCCCGAGGACGCGGCGGCAGCGCTCGGCGAGGTAGGCGACCGCGGGGCCGAACCGGGCGTAGGCCTCGTTGTGGGTCTGCCCGTGGAAGTAGCGGTAGTAGATCTGCTGGGAGATCACCGCGAGCCGGAACAGCCCGTAGACCTCGTAGAAGCGCCACTGCTCCGGCGTGACCGCGTGGCCCGTTGCGTCGCAGTAGTACTCCAGCACCTGCGGGCGGGAGAGCATGCCCGGGAGGTTGGTGGGCTGCCGCCGGAACTCGCGGAACCACTCGTCGTCCTCGTCGGTCACCCAGTACGCGAGCGTCCCGCCGAGGTCCATCAGCGGGTCGCCGAGCGTGGCCATCTCCCAGTCGAGCACGCCCACGATCCGCGTCGGGTCGTCGCGGTCGAGGACCAGGTTGTCGAAGCGGAAGTCGTTGTGGATCAGGCAGTTGCCGACGTCCGCCGGCTGGTGCTCGTCGAGCCAGGCCATCACCGGCTCGCAGTCGGGGGCGTCGTCGGTCACCGCGTTGCGGTAGCGGGTGGACCAGCCGGCTACCTGCCGGCCGACGTACCCGGTGCCCTTGCCGAGGGCGGCGAGGTCGGGGGCCGCCTCGGGTGAGACATCGACGCGGTGCAGCGCGATCAGGGTGTCCAGCGCGTTGCTGCACAGCCGGCGTACGCCGGCCTCGTCGAGGTCGACGCCGGGCGGCATCTCCGTGCGCGGGATCCGCCCGTCGACGCGCTCCATGACGTAGAACGGCGAGCCGATCACCGACTCGTCCTCACACAGCCCGACCATCGTCGGGACCAGGCCGAACGGCTCGGCAAGGGCCGCCTGGATCCGGTACTCCCGGCCCATGTCGTGCGCGCCCCTGGCCTTGCGCCCGGTCGGCGGGCGCCGCAGGATCAGGTCGCGGCCGCCGTCGGGGCCCGACGACCGCAGCGAGTAGGTGAGGTTGGAGGCGCCGCCGCCGAACTGCTCGACGGTGAGCCCGCCCTCGACCCGCACGTCCCGGTCACTGAGCCAGGCCAGCACCGCATCGACGTCGAAGGCATCCTCCTCGCGGACCGGGCCGGCCCCCTCGATCGCGTCACCGGCACTCACGTGGCCTCCTCCAGCTTGGCGGCCTGGGCCCGCATCACGCGGTCGTACTCCGCCCGGTCCTCGCGCTTGAGCCGGTATGCCGCCTCGGCCGCCGGGTCGGGCAGGATCAGCTCCTCGCCGCGGTCGAGGCCCTCGAGCACCGCCGCGGCGATGTCGTCCGGCCCGAGCGGTGAGGTCTCCACCAGGTGGCCCAGCACCCGGCCCACCGCCTCGTCCCGGGACCAGGACGAGTCCATCAGCCGGGTCCGGAAGTACGACGGGCACACCACGCTCGCGTGGATCCCGTGCCCGGCCAGCTCGTGGCCGATGGTCTCGGTGAAGGCGACCACCGCCGCCTTGACCGCGTTGTAGGAGCCCATCCCGGCGGGATGCACCAGGCCGGCCACCGACGCCACGTTGACGATCCGGCCGGACCCCTGCCGCTTCATCATCGGCACGAACGCCCGGGTGCCGCGGACCACGCCGAACAGGTTGGTCTCGGTGATCCACTGCCACTCGTCGAGCCCGGTCACGTCCACCCGGCCGCCGCCGGCCACGCCGGCGTTGTTGACCAGCACGTCGAGCCCGCCCCACTGCTGCTCGACCCAGCCGACCGCGGCGGCCCAGTCGTCGTCGGAGCGGACGTCGAGCTGCCGCACCGAGATGCCTGCGGTTTGGTCCCAAACCGCAGCATCCCGGCCCTGCGGGACGTCGTTTGGGACCAAACCGTGCACCGAGTCGGGGCCCTTGGCCCCTACCAGCACCCGCGCACCCCGGTCGGCGTACGCCGCCGCCAGGGCGGCGCCGAGGCCCGAGGTGCCGCCGGTCACCAGGACCCGAAGGCGTTCGTCGTCCATGCGCCGACCCTACTGACCACCGGCCGTGGGGCCGGACCGGGCCGGGCTCAGCCACAGGCGCTGGGCACCGGGCTCGGGTCGGGTCGGGGCACGACCCCCGGCGTCAGCCCGTCGTACCGTCCGTCGCCTGGTAGCGGCAGGTCGCGTGGAGCTGACCCTCGGTGCGCTGCTGGACGGGGACGTGCGGAACCGGTGCGGAACCGGTGCGTCACCTGCTGCCCGTGTCCGGAGACGGTCTGGGAGCCGTAGGTGAGCGTCCAGTCACCTTGCACGTTCGCGTTCGCGTGCGCGGTGAACGAGTGTCCAGCCACCACCACACCGGGATGGGCCGTGACCGTCGGTTGCGGGTAGTCGCACGCGGCCTGCGCCGCGCCGGGGCGTGGACCTCTCCCCGGGCCGCGGAGTCGCGCCGGTCTCAGGCCGGGAAGGACTCGCCCTTCTCGGCCATCTCCACCAGCCGCGGCGTGGGCGTGAACCGGTCGCCGTACTGCTCGGCCAGCTCGCGGGCCCGGGCGACGAAGCCCTTCAGGCCCCGGCCGGTGCGGCCGTCGTAGCCCTGCATGAACTGCACCGTGCCGCCGGTCAGCGCCGGGTAGCCGATGCCCATGATCGAGCCGATGTTGGCCTCCGCCGCGGAAGCGATCACGCCCTCCTCGAAGCACTTCGCTGTCTCGAGCGCCTCGACGAACAGGTAGCGGTCGCGCAGGTCCGCGATGTCGGCGGGCTTGTCGGCCGGCGGGAAGTGCCCGGACAGCCCCTGCCACAGGCTGCCACGCTTGCCGCTCTCGTCGTACTCGTAGAAGCCCGCGCCGCGCAGCCTTCCCGGCCGGCCGAGCTCGAGCATCTTCTCGACCACGGCGGTGCCGGGGTGCTCGGTGTACGCCGCTCCCTCGGCCTCCCGGGTTGCCTTGGCGATCTTGGCCATCAGCTCCATGTTGAGCTCGTCGGTCAGCTGCAGCGTGCCCACCGGGTAGCCGGCCTGGGTAGCCGCCCGCTCCACCGACATCGGGTGCACGCCCTCGCCGACCATGGCCAGGCCCTCGTTGACCATGGTGCCGATGACGCGGCTGGTGTAGAAGCCGCGGCTGTCGTTGACCACGATCGGGGTCTTGCGAATCGCCAGCACCACGTCGATGGCCTGGGCCACCGCCTTGTCGGAGGTCTTCTCGCCCCTGATGATCTCGACCAGCGGCATCTTGTCCACCGGCGAGAAGAAGTGCAGCCCGATGAAGTCCTCCGCCCGGTCGACGCCCTCGGCGAGCCCGGTGATCGGGAGTGTGGAGGTGTTCGAGCACAGCAGCGCGTCGGGGTTGACCACGTCCTGGATCTCGGCGAACACCTGGTGCTTGAGCAACGGGTCCTCGAAGACCGCCTCGATCACCAGGTCGCAGCCCTTGAGGTCGTTCGGCTCCGTGGTGGGCGTGATCCGGCCGAGCACCTCGGCCTTCTTCTCCTCGTCCAGCTTGCCGCGCTCGACCGCCTTGGACAGCACCTTGTCGGAGTAGGCCTTGCCCTTCTCGGCGGACTCCTGCGCGACGTCCTTGAGCACCACCTCCATGCCGGAGCGGGCGCAGGCGTAGGCAATGCCGGCGCCCATCATCCCGGCGCCGAGGACGCCGACCCGGGTGAAGGTGTACCTGTCCTCGATGCCCTCACCCTGCGGGCGCCTTGCCCCGCTGTTGATCGCGGAGAGGTCGAAGAAGAACGCCTGGATCATGTTCTTCGAGTTCGACCCGGTGATCAGACCCGCCAGGTAGCGGGACTCGATCCGGCTGGCGGTGTCGAAGTCGACCGCCGCGCCCTCGACGGCCGCGGACATGATCGCCCGCTGTGCCGGGTAGTCGGCCCCCTTGAGCTGCTTGCGCAGCATCGCGGGGAACGCCGGCAGGAACCCGGCCAGCGCCTTGCCGGACGGCGTACCGCCCGGCATCTTGTAGCCCTCGCGGTCCCACGGGTTCGTCGCGGCCTCGGCGTCCTCGGCGTGCTCGGTGACCCAGGCCTTGGCCGCGGTGACCAGGTCGTCCCGGCTGGGGACCAGCTCGTCGACCAGGCCCTTGTCACGGGCCTCCTGCGGCTTGAACCGGGTGCCCTGCAGCAGCACGTCCATCAGCGCGCTCTGGATCCCGAGCATCCGGGTCACCCGGGTGACGCCACCGCCACCGGGCAGCAGCCCCAGGGTGGCCTCGGGGAGCCCGAGCTGGACCTTCGGGTCGTCGACGGCGATCCGGTGGTGGCAGGCCAGCGTGATCTCCAGCCCGCCGCCGAGCGCGGCGCCGTTGATCGCCGCGACCACCGGCTTCCCGAGCAGCTCCAGCCGGCGCAGGTCGGCCTTGATCGCCTCGGAGGTCTCGAACACCGCCTGGGCGTCGTCGGGGCCCGCGGCCATCATGTTCTTCAGGTTCCCGCCGGCGAAGAAGGTCTTCTTGGCCGAGGTGACCACGACGCCGGCGATGTCGTCCCTCTCCTCGTCGAGCCGGTCGAGGGCGGCGTGCATCGACTCCTTGTAGAGGTCGTTCATCGTGTTCGCGCTGGCCGTGGGGTCGTCCAGGGTGAGGACGACGATGCGGTCGGAGCCCTTGTCGTAGCGGACGGCGGCCTGGGCAGAGGTGTCAGTCATGGGTGCGTCCTTCGAGACTCGTGGTGGTGCGCCGTCAGATGCGCTCGACGATGGTGGCGATCCCCATGCCGCCGCCAACGCACAGCGTGGCGAGCCCGCGACGCAGGTCGCGGCGCTCGAGCTCGTCGACCAGGGTGCCGAGGATCATCGCGCCGGTGGCACCGAGCGGGTGCCCCATGGCGATGGCGCCGCCGTTGACGTTGGTGATCTCGTGGCTGATCCCCAGGTCGCGCATGAAGCGCATCGCGACCGCGGCGAACGCCTCGTTGATCTCGAAGAGGTCGATGTCGCCGACCTCCAGGCCGGCCTTGGCGAGCGCCTTGCGGCTGGCCGGGGCCGGGCCGGTGAGCATGATGGTCGGGTCGGCACCGGAGACCGCGGCGGAGATGATCCGGGCCCGGGGCGTGAGACCGAGGTCCGTACCGACCTGCTCGTTGCCGATCGCCACCAGCGCGGCGCCGTCGACGATGCCCGAGGAGTTGCCAGCGTGGTGGACGTGGTCGATCCGCTCGACCCAGTGGTACTTCTCCAGCGCCACCTCGTCGAACCCGGCCTGCTCGCCGATGCCGGCGAAGCTCGGCTTGAGCCGGGCCATCCCCTCGACGGTGGACTCGGGCTTGATGAACTCGTCGTGGTCTAGCACGGTCACCCCGTTGCGGTCGGTGACCGGCACGATCGACTTCTCGAATCGGCCGTCGGCCCAGGCCTTCGCGGCGCGGTGGTTGGACTCGACCGCGAAGGTGTCGACGTCCTCCCGGGAGAAGCCCTCGATGGTGGCGATCAGGTCCGCGCCGATGCCCTGCGGCACGAACGAGGTGTCGAAGGCGGTGGCCGGGTCAGCGGCCCACGAGCCGCCGTCCGAGCCCATCGGCACCCGGCTCATCGACTCCACCCCACCGGCGAGGATCAGGTCCTCGAAACCACCACGCACGCGGGACGCGGCCTGGTTGACGGCCTCGAGCCCGGAGGCGCAGAACCGGTTGAGCTGGACGCCGGCCACGGTCTCGGGGTAGCCGGCCGCCAGGGCCGCGGTCTTGGCGATGTCGCCACCCTGGTCGCCGAGCGGCGACACCACGCCGAGCACGACGTCGTCGACCAGGTCGATGTCCAGGCTGGGGTTGCGCTTGCGGACCTCGTCGAGAAGGCCGACGGCGAGGTCGACGGGCTTGATCTCGTGGAGGCTGCCGCTCTGCTTGCCCTTGCCGCGGGGAGTGCGGAGGGCGTCGTACACGAAGGCTTCGGTGTGACCGGACACGGGCGTCCCTGCTTTCCGACGAAACGGTTCACATCGATTGTGACAGTCTTACTGTCAGGGTTCCACCCCCACCCCGGTGTGTGCTGGGTCACCCCGGCGGGCACTCGCACGGCGCGGGGCCAGCACCAGGACCGTGGCGGCCGCAGCGAGCAGCCAGGCCGCACCCCCCAACGCGCCGGTGAGGTGCAGCCCGGGCACGAAGCCCGGTGCCCGCGGGCTGCCGACCAGGGCGCCGTACACCGCGACTCCCATCGCGCCACCGGCCTGCCGTGCCGCGTTGGTGACGCCGCCGGCAAGCCCGGACCGGGCTGCGGGAACGGCCCTGACCGCGGCGGTCACCACCGCGGCGGTCAGCAGGCCCATGCCGACACCGAGGCCGAGCAGCACCGGAACCAGCCGGAGGTACGCCGACCCGGGACCGACCAGGACCAGCAGGCCCGAGCCCGCCGCCCCCGCGAGCAGCCCGGCGAGCATCGGCGGCGCCACGCCGTACCGCTGCACCAGGCGACCCGCCACGGGCGAGAGCAGCACCAACGGCAGGAACAGCGGCAGCAGCGCCAGCCCCGCTGCGGCGCTCGTCCTTCCCTGGACCGACTGCAGGAAGAGGGTGAGCACCAGGATCGACCCGATCCCGACGAAGTTCATCGCGCCCGCGACCGCGTTCGCCACCACGAAACGGGGCGAGCGCAGCAGCGACAGCGGCAGCAGCGGCGAGCCCGCCCGCCCCTGGACCAGCAGGAACACCACCGTCGACACCAGCCCGGTCACGGCGCCCGCCACCACGCCCGGGGACCACCCGTACCGGCCCGCCCCGATCACCGCGAGCACCAGGGCGCCCAGCGCCACGGTGCCGCTGACGGCACCGGCCACGTCGACCCGGGCGGAGCGGCCGGGATGCGCGGGTCGGGGCAGGGCCCACAGCACCGCGGCCCCGAGCACCACCGTGACCGGCACGTTCAGCCAGAACACCGCGGGCCAGCCCCACGCCCGGACCAGGAAGCCGCCCAGCACGGGCCCGGCCGGCAGCGCCAGCGACGCCGCACCCGCCCACAGGCCGAGCGCCCGGGCCTGTCGTCCCGGCTCCCGGAACGCGCGGGCCACACCGGCCTGCGACGCCGGGAGCAGGGCCGCGGCGCCGACGCCCTGGACGGCACGGAGGCCGATCAGGGTCGCGGGGTCGGTGCTCAGCGCGCAACCGAGCGACGCCGCGCCGAACAGCGCGATCCCCAGCACCAGCACCCGACGCTCGCCGTACCGGTCCACCAGGGCGCCGCAGGCCAGCAGCAGCGCGGCGAGCGGGACCGTGTAGGCGTCGACCACTCCCTGCAGTCCGGCCAGCGACGCGCCCAGGGAGCGACCCAGGTCCGGCAGCGCGACGTTGACCACGGTGACGTCGAGCAGCACCAGGAACATGCCGGCGCTCAGCGCCGCCAGCGTGAGCAGCTCTCGTCGGGACATGGGGCCACGATGACCGCGGAACGCTTCCAGCCGGGTGGAAGTGTTCCCGGGGCAGACTGGGAGCATGGAGCACGCGGACCCTGCCCGGTACGGCGACGCCGACCTGTCGTCGGTGAGCTGGCTGTTCGGCGACGCCTCACGGGTGCGACTGCTGGCCGCACTGCTGGACGGCCGCTCGCTGCCGGCCTCGGTGCTGGCGTCCGAGGCCGGACTGTCCGCGCCCGCGGCCAGCGCTCAGCTGCGCAGGCTGCTCGAGGCGGGTGTGGTCGGCGTCGAGCGGTCCGGGCGGCACCGGTACTACCGGCTCGCCGACCCCGGCATCGTCGACGTACTCGAGGCGATGGCGCGGATGGCGCCCGCCAGGCCGGTCCGGTCGATGCGGGAGGGCACCCGCGCACATGCGCTCCGGCGTGGGCGGACCTGCTACGACCACCTGGCCGGGCAGCTGGGGGTGGCGGTGACCGCGGCGCTGGTCGACCGGGAGGTCCTGGTCGCCTCCGACGGACGCCGTACGACGCAGCGGCGGCCGGACGACCGGCTGTCCGCCCAGCTCGGCACCGACCTCTACGCGCTGGGCCCCGCAGCGACGCAGGTGCTCCCCCGGCTGGGCGTGGACGCCGATACGGTCGCCGCCTCGAGCCGGCGGCCGCTGCTGCGCTTCTGCCTGGACTGGTCCGAGCAGCGCCACCACCTCGCCGGCGCACTCGGCGCCGCGGTGTGCTCGTCGTTCCTCGACCACGGTTGGGTGGTTCGCCGCCAGGGCCAGCGCGCGGTGGATGTCACCCACAACGGCCGGGTCCACCTCCACCAGGTGCTCACCCTGCAGCTCGAGGGCGCCTGAGCCCCGCCGTCCAGGCGGCGTAGCGCGGCGCCATCGCCTCCATCTGGTCGATCACCAGCTTGATCGCCACTGCTGCTTGTCGGGCGGGTACCTGTGCTTGACCAGGAGCCGCGGCGCATCACCTCGACCAGCTCCCTCGCGGCCTTGCCGAACGCGTCGGGCTCCTGCAGCTTGACCGCCGACTCGTTCGTCGGAATTTCCGATGGGCGTCGGATCGCGGGGAGATCTTGCCTCACTCGCGTACACCGACGACCACAACCGGGCGAATCGCCCCCGGGCCGCACCGCATCGCCGGTTGCGGTCGTCCCTGTGCGACCGGCTACTCCGCCTGGACCGCGGCGCCGTCGGCGACCAGGCCGTCGACGTCGTCGATCCCCCAGGCGGCCAGTGCCTCCCGGGTGTGCTGGCCGGCCACGTCCGGGCCGGTGGTCACCGACGCCGCGGTGCGGCTGAACCGGGGTGCCGGCGCGGGCTGGGTGATGCCGTCGTGCTCGACGAACGTGCTCCGCGCGGCGATGTGCGGGTGCTCGAACGCCTCGCGCAGCGGCAGCACCGGGGCGACGCAGGCGTCGGTGCCGTCGAAGACCTCGGTCCACTCGGCCCGGGTCTTGGTGCCGAACGTGTCGGTGAGCAGCTTCTTCAGCGCCGGGAAGCTCTTCGGGTCGTACCGGTCGGGCACCTGGTCCGCGATGCCGAGCCGGTCCACCAGCTCGGCGTAGAACTGCGGCTCGAGCGCGCCGACGGACATGTGCCGGCCGTCCGCCGTCTCGTAGAGGTCGTAGTACGGCGTGCCGCCGTCGAGCAGCCCGGAGACCCGCTCCTCGCCCTGCAGCCCGCCGGCCGCGAACGCGGCTGCCATGGCGTTCAGGTGCGCGGTGCCGTCCACGATCGCGGCGTCGACAACCTGGCCCTGCCCAGAGGCGCGGGCCTCGAGCAGCGCGGACAGCACGCCGATCACCAGATACGTCGAACCGCCGCCGAAGTCGCCGACCAGGTTCATCGGGAAGTGCGGCCGGGCCCGGTCCTGGCCCAACCCGTAGAGCGCCCCGGTGATCGCGATGTAGTTCATGTCGTGCCCGGCGGCCTGTGCCCACGGGCCTTCCTGGCCCCAGCCGGTCATTCGGCCGTAGACCAGCCGCGGGTTGCGGGCCCAGCAGTCGTCGGGCCCGAGGCCGAGCCGTTCGGTGACACCGGGGCGCATCCCCTCGACGAGCACGTCGGCCTGCTCCACGAGGTCGAGCACGGTCTCGATCGCGCGGGGCTGCTTGAGGTCGAGCGCGACGCTGGGCCGCCCCCGGTTCAGGATGTCGGTGGTGCCGCCACCGATCGTGGCGCCCTGCGGGCGGTCGACCCGGATCACGTCCGCGCCGAGGTCGGCGAGGATCATGCAGGCGTGCGGGCCGGGACCGATCCCCGCCAGCTCCACCACCTTGACGCCACGCAGTGGCCCCGTGCCCTTGCCCAGTTCGATGCTCATGTCCGGTGAGTCTGGCAGAGGGGCCGCAGCAACCTCCTGGACCGGCGGGCCCGTGGGCGCCGGGAACGATTCCCCCGCCGGGTCAGTGCTGGTGCATCGCGTGCACCACCGCGTGCCCCTTGCCGCGCCCGATCATCCAGCGGTTGACCGGGACCGTCAGCAGGAACGCGATCGCCAGGGACGCAGCCAGGGAACCCCAGAACAGCCCGTCCGCGAGCCCCGCGGCGATGGCGCCAGGCACCAGCACCATGAACGCGTTGTCGACCACCTCCATCACCAGGATCGACACCGTGTCGGAGGCCAGCGCGAGCTGGACACCGGTGCGTACGTCGACGCCGTGGCGGCGTACCGAGGTGAAGGTCAGCAGGTAGCCGAAGAAGAACGCCAGCACCACCGCTAGTGCCACGCTGGACGCGTTGCCCCAGCCCCACCAGCTGCTCAGCACCATGCCGAGCACCTCACCGATCGCACAGCCGGTCAGGCAGTGCGTCGTCGCCGAGACCGCGGTGCGCCAGGACCCGTCCCCGGCACCGACCTGGTGCTCCATCGTCTGGACCATGCGCTAACTATACCCCATGGGGGTATATGCCAACGTGACCGCCCTCACGTATGCAACGGATTGCATATGGTGGCCCGGATGCGGAGACTGGCGGCATGCCCCTCGAGCACGCCCTGCTGGTCTCGCTGCGCGAGCGACGCGGCAGCGGGCTGGAGCTGGCCCGGCGGTTCGACCGCTCGATCGGCTTCTTCTGGAGCGCGACCCACCAGCAGATCTACAAGGTGCTGCACCGTATGGAGGCCGCCGGCTGGGTCGGCTCCGAGGCCGTCGCCCAGCGCGGCCGCCCCGACAAGGTCGTCTACACCGTGACCCGTGGTGGGCGCGCCGAGCTGGCCCGGTGGGTCGCCGAGCCCACCCGGTCGGAGGGGTTCCGCAGCGAGCTCGCGGTGAAGATGCGCGGTGCGTCGTACGGCGACCGCGACGCCCTGTTGCGCGACCTGACCGACCGCGTCGCCGGGCACCGGGCCCGGCTCGAGCACTACGAGTCGCTGCGCGAGCGCGACTACCCGGACCCGGGTCGGCTGTCCGGCCAGGAGCTCGACCAGTACCTCGTGCTCCGCGGCGGAATGCTGATGGAGCAGTTCTGGACCCAGTGGCTGACCGAATACCTGGAGGCACACGCATGAACCCGCCCCGCCGGACCGCACCGTACCCGCACCTGCTCGAGCCCATCACGATCGGCGACCTCACCCTGCGCAACCGCGTGGTGATGGGGTCGATGCACACCGGCCTGGAGGACCATGCCTGGGACCTTCCGAAGCTTGCCGCGTTCTTCGCCGAGCGCGCCCGGGGCGGCGTCGGCCTGATCGTGACCGGTGGCTTCGCGCCGAACAAGCGGGGCTGGCTCAAGCCGTTCGCCGGCGAGATGACCAGCCGGCTCGACGCGGCCCGCCACACCCAGGTCACCGACGCGGCGCACGAGCACGGGGCCGCCGTCGCGCTCCAGGTGCTGCACGCCGGCCGCTACGGCTACACCCCGTTCTCCGTCGGCGCATCGCGGACGAAGTCGCCGATCACGCCGTTCCGCCCGAGCGCGCTGTCGACGAGGGGCGTCGACCGGACCGCCAGTGACTTCGCTCGATCCGCGCGGCTGGCGCAGCGCGCGGGGTACGACGCCGTGGAGGTCATGGGCTCCGAGGGCTACCTGCTCAACCAGTTCCTCGCGGCCCGGACCAACGACCGCACCGACGCGTGGGGCGGCACGACGACGAAGCGGATGCGGTTCCCGGTCGAGGTGGTACGCCGCACCCGCGAGTCCGTGGGGCCGGACTTCCCCATCGTCTACCGGATGTCACTGCTCGACCTGGTCGAGGGCGGCCAGACCTGGGAGGAGACCGTCGAGCTGGCCCGGCGGCTCGAGGAGGCCGGCGCCTCGGTCTTCAACACCGGGATCGGCTGGCACGAGACGCGCGTGCCCACGATCATCACCCAGGTGCCGCAGGGCGCGTGGGCGTGGGCGACCGCGCGGCTGCGCGACCAGGTCGGCATCCCGGTGTGCGCGTCCAACCGGATCAACAGTCCGGAGATGGCCGAGGGCCTGGTCGCGGACGGGACCTGCGACCTGGTGTCGATGGCGCGACCGTTCCTCGCCGACCCCGAGCTGGTGCGCAAGGCGGCCGAGGACCGGGCCGACGAGATCAACACCTGCATCGCCTGCAACCAGGCCTGCCTCGACCACACCTTCGCCAACCGGCGTGCCTCGTGCCTGGTCAACCCGCGTGCCTGCCACGAGACCGAGCTGGTGCTGCTGCCACTGCCCGAGACCGTGCCCGCCCGGCCACACCCCACGGTCGCGGTGGTCGGGGCCGGCCCGGCCGGGCTGAGCGCGGCCTGCGCGTACGCGGAGCGCGGGTTCACCGTCACGTTGTTCGAGCAGGACCATGAGCTCGGCGGCCAGTTCCGGCTGGCAATGCGGGTCCCCGGCAAGGAGGACTTCGCCGAGACGCTGCGCTACTACCGGCGCCGGCTGGAGGTGCTGGGGGTCGACGTGCGGCTCGGCACCGCGGCCACGGTCGAGGCGCTGGCACCCTACGAGCGGGTCGTGGTGGCCACCGGCGTGACGCCGCGGACACCTCATATCGACGGGATCGACCATCCGTCGGTGCTGTCCTACGACGCTGCCATCACCGATCCTCCCCCGGCAGGCTCCCGGGTGGCGGTGATCGGTGCCGGCGGCATCGGGGTGGACCTCGCCCACCTGCTCACCCACCAGCCGGAGTCGATCCGGGAGTGGCTGGCCCACTGGGGCGTCGGCGACCCGGCGCTGACGCCCGGTGGCCTGACCGGGAAGAAGCCACGCGACCCCGCCCGCGAGGTCTGGCTGCTGCAGCGCAAGACCACCGGGATCGGCAGGGGCCTCGGAAAGACGTCGGGATGGGCGCACCGCGCGGTGCTGCGCGACTCGGGCGTCCGCCAGCTCACCGGCGTGACCTACGAGCGCATCGACGACAACGGGCTGCACCTGACCGTGGCCGGGGAGCCGCGGCTGCTCGAGGTCGACCACGTCGCGGTCTGCGCCGGCCAGGAGTCGGTCCGCGGGCTGTACGACGAGCTGCGTGCGCTCGGCCGGCCCGTGGAGGTCATCGGCGGCGCGGACGTCGCCGTCGAGCTCGACGCCGAGCGGGCGATCGCGCAGGGAACCCGGCTCGCGGCCGGTGCCTGACCACACCTCTGGGCGATAGCGTCGGCTCCATGGCCCCGACCACAGGAGGCGACCGGCGCGCCGACGACCGGCGCTACCTCTGGGCAGCGCTGGTCCTCATCGCCGGCCTGCTGGTCGCCGAGGTGGTCGTGGCGGTCTTCTCCGGGTCGCTGGCGCTGCTGTCCGACGCCGGGCACATGCTCACCGACGCCGGCGCCCTGGCGATGTCACTGGTCGCCCTGCAGCTCGCGGTCCGCCCCGCGACGAGCCGGTGGACCTTCGGGCTCAAGCGTGCGGAGATCCTCTCGGGCGCGGTCAACGGCGTCACGCTGCTGCTGATCGGCGCGGTCATCGGGGTCGAGGCGATCCGGCGCCTGTTCCTTCCCCCACCGGTGCAGGGCCTCGCCGTCCTCGTGGTGGCCCTGGTCGGGATCCTGGTCAACCTCGCCGCGACGTGGTCCCTGGCGCACGCCAACCGCACCAGCCTGAACGTCGAGGGGTCCTTCCAGCACATCCTCACCGACCTGTACGGCTTCATCGCCACCGCGGTCGCGGGACTGGTGATCATGCTCACCGGATTCGAGCGCGCCGACCCGATCGCCTCCCTGGTCGTGGTGTTCCTGATGCTGCGCGCGGCGCGGCGGCTGCTCCGCGACTCCGGGCGCATCCTGCTCGAAGCCGCACCGGAGGGCCTCGACCTCGACCAGGTACGCCGGCACCTCGGCGAGCTCGAGCACGTCCACGAGGTCCACGACCTGCACGCCTGGACCGTCACCAGCGACCTGCCCGCGCTGTCGGCACACGTGGTCGTCGACGACACCTGCTTTCGGGACGGTCACGCCCCCCAGCTGCTGGACCACATGCAGGCATGCCTGGCCGGGCACTTCGACGTGGAGCACTCCACCTTCCAGCTCGAGCCGGCCGGCCACGGCGAGCACGAGTTCGACACCCACTGAGAGCCTGACCGGATCAGGCGGCGGCGACCCCGAAGCGGAAGGTCGCCAGCGTCTCCCGGACGGTCGTCGTGGTGCCCACCACGAGCTCGGCGCGGGTAGCCCGGGCCTGCAACGGGATCTCGCCGGCGAGCTCGGCCCGCAGCCGCTCGAGCGGCACCTCCTCGGCGCCCGGCACGGTCAGGTGCGGCACCACGTCGTCGAACCTGCCGCCGTACGGCGGCAGCTCGGGGAACAGCCGGTGGAGCCCCGCGGTGAGCCGCCGGAACACCGCGGCCGGCTCCGGGGCCAGGTAGGCCGTGCCGCCGGGAAACTGGCAAACCTCGGCCAGCGTGAAGGGGAACGGCGTGACGTCACCGAAGAAGCGCTCGAGCTCGTCGACCACGCCCTCGTCGATCACGTCGGGGTCGGCGAACGGCGCCAGCAGGGTCACGTGCGCCCCGGTCTGCGGTGCGCGCGCCCGCACCAGCCGGTCGGCCTCGTGGACGGGCACGACCAGACCGGTGAACTCGGCACTGTCCACGGGAACAGGGTAGGACGTGCCGGCGCGCCCCCGGTCGTACCGATCCGGCTCAGCGAGCCGGGTCCGGCTGTGAGCGGATCACCGCGGCGTACCAGTCGAAGGAGCGCTTGGGGGTCCGGGCAAGGGTGTCGTAGTCGACGTGCACCAGCCCGAACCGCTGCCGGTAGCCCTCGGCCCACTCGAAGTTGTCCAGCAGCGACCAGCAGTAGTAGCCGCGCACGTCCACGCCCTGCTCGATCGCCTGCGCGACCGCACGCAGGTGCCCGTCGATGTAGTCGATGCGCTGCCGGTCGTCGACGACGCCGTTCTCGTCCGGGCCGGTGCCGTAGGAGCAGCCGTTCTCGGTGACCACGACCGGAGGGAGGTCGGGGTAGCGGGCCCTCATCTGCACCAGCAGCTCCCGGAGGCCGTCGGGGACGACGGGCCAGCCGAAGTCGGTGGCCGGCTGCTCGGCCGTCGACCGCTCCCACTCGAAGGGCAGCTCCGCGCCCTCGGGTGCGGCCCCGACACGCATCGGGTTGTAGTAGTTGAGGCCGTAGAAGTCCAGGGGCTGCTGGATGGTGGCCAGGTCCTCGGCCAGGTCACCACCCGGTGCCGGCGGCATCGCCTCGCCGAACCCCTCGGGGTAGCGCCCGAGCAGCACCGGGTCGGCGAACAGCCGGTTCCACAGGGTGTCGAACAGGTCTGCGGCGCCCTGGTCGGCCGCTGTACCGCGCAGCGGCTGCACCGGCGCGTGGTTGGTCGCGGTGCCGACCGAACCGGCGCCGGCCGCGCGCAGCGCCTGCGCGGCCAGGCCGTGCCCGAGCAGCAGGTGGTGCGCGACGGGCAGGGCGTCGAAGAGCAGCCTCCGGCCCGGCGCGTGCTCGCCGGTGCCGTAGCCCAGCATGGTCGCCACGTTCGGCTCGTTGACCGGGCACCACTGCGCCACCCGGTCGCCCAGCCGCTCCCCGACGGCCGCGGCGTACTCCGCGAACCGGAGCGCGGTGTCCCGGGACAGCCAGCCACCGCCGTCCTCCAGGGCCTGCGGCAGGTCCCAGTGGTACAGCGTCGCCATCGGCGCCACCCCGGCCGCCAGGAGCGCGTCGACGAGCCGGTCGTAGAACGCCAGGCCCGCTTCGTTGAGCGGTCCTGAGCCGTCCGGCTGGATCCGTGGCCAGGCGATGGAGAACCGGTAGCCCCGAGCCCCCAACCGCTGCATCAAGCCGACGTCCTCGACATAGCGGTGGTAGTGGTCGCAGGCCACGGCTGCGTCGCTGCCGTCGGCGACCCGGCCGGGCTCGGCACAGAAGGTGTCCCAGATGCTCCGGCCGCGGCCGTCCTCATCGACCGCGCCCTCGACCTGGTACGCCGCGGTGCTGGTGCCGAAGCAGAAGCCGACGGGCAGCCGGGGATGTTGGCCTCGCATGCGGGGCATTGTGCCGCAGTGGCGGGCTGCGGACGTGCGAGCATGTGCCCATGCCGATCGACGTGCGCGGCCCGGCGGACCGGTTCGTCACGCGAGCCGAGGGCCGGACCACGTGGCACTCGTTCTCGTTCGGCATGCACTACGACCCGCACAACGTCGGCTTCGGCGCGCTGGTGGCGCACAACGACGAGCTGCTGCCACCGGGAACCGGCTATCCCGAGCACCCGCACGTGGACATCGAGATCATCACCTGGGTGCTCAGCGGTGTGCTGCGCCACACCGATTCGACCGGGCGCACCGGCGTGGTCGTTCCGGGCCAGGTGCAGCGGCTCTCGGCGGGGTCGGGAGTGGTGCACACCGAGATCAGCGACGCCATCGGGCCGACCCGTTTCCTGCAGGCCTGGGTCCGGCCCGACGAGCCCGACCTGGTGCCCTCGTACGCCGCGGACGTGGTGGGACCGACGCACAACACCTGGGTGCCGCTCGCCGGTCCGGACGGCGTGCCCGTGCACGCCCGCGCGGCGGCGCTGCACCTGGGCCTGCTCGACCGTGAGGTGCGGCTCGAGCTGCCCGACGCCCCGCGGCTGCACGTCTTCGTCGCGACCGGTGGCCTCACGATCGGCGAGGACCAGCTGCGCACCGGCGCAGCGGCCCGGCTCGTGGACGAGGGCGGGCGGCCGGCCACCGCGACCGAGCCGGACACCCAGGTCCTGGTCTGGTCGCTGCCCTGACCCGGACCGCGCCGACCGCACATTGCCGACCGGGAGGCGGCGCCGTGGCCCGCCGGTCGGCGACGTCCTACAGTTCAGCCATGGCGTCAGCCCGTCACGGGACCTTACCCGGGGACGTCTCATGAGCAGGATCGTCGCCGGTACGTCCGGCCTGCCGGACTCGGTGGACGTGCTCGTCGTCGGCCTCGGTGTGACCGGTGCCGGGGTCGCCCTGGACGCGGCCTCCCGGGGCCTCTCCGTTGCGGCGGTGGACGCCTTCGACCTGGCCTGGGGCACCTCGCGGTGGAGCTCCAAGCTGGTGCACGGCGGGCTGCGCTACCTGGCTGCGGGCAAGATCGGCATCGCCCACGAGAGCGCGGTCGAGCGCGGCATCCTGATGGAGCACACCGCGCCCCACCTCGTGCACGCGCTGCCGCTGCTGATCCCGTTGACGGGCTCGGTCTCCCCGGCCGACGAGGTCGTGAACCGGGTCGGGCTGTTCACCGCCGACGTGCTGCGGCGTACGGCGCGCACCCGGCGCGCCACGCTGCCCCGGCCCCGCCGGCTCGGGGTCACCGAGACGCTCGCGATGGCGCCCGCGATCCGGCGCCGCGGCCTGCGGGGCGCCCTGCTGACCTGGGACGGCCAGCTCGAGGACGACGCGCGGCTGGTGGTCACGCTCGCGCGGACCGCGGCCACCCACGGCGCCCACGTGCACACCCGCAGCCGGGTCCTCGAGGCCACCGGCACCCGCGCGGTGCTGCGCGACGAGCGCACCGGTGAGACCCGGGAGATCGGCGCCCGCGCGGTGGTCAGTGCCACCGGCGTATGGGCCGCGGGGCTCGACCCCGGGATCCGGCTGCGGCCCAGCCTCGGCACCCATCTGGTGGTCGACGGCGCCACCCTGCCCCGGCTGCAGTGCGCGATCGCCACGCCGGTGCCCGGGACGGCCCACGAGTACGTGTCGCTGGTCCCCCAGCCGAACGGGAGGATCCACGTCGGCCTCACCGACGAGGAGGTCCCCGGACCGCTCCCCGACGTCCCCGAGGTGCCCGAGCACGACATCGACTTCCTGCTCGACATGGCCGTTCGCGCGCTGGAGCACCCGCTGACCCGCTCCGATGTCGTGGGCGCGTACGCCGGGCTGCGACCGCTGCTGGAGGCGGGCGGCTCGACCGCGGACCTGTCCCGCCGCCACGCCGTGCTGACCTCCACGACCGGTGTGGTCACGATCGTCGGCGGCAAGCTGACCACCTACCGCCGGATGGCCCAGGACACCGTCGACCACCTCGTCCGGACCGGCTCGGTCTCGGCGGGCCGCTGCCGCACCCGGCGGCTGCCGCTGCTCGGGGCCGCCGGCGGCAAGCAGCCGGACATGCCCGACGTGCCCACGCGGCTGGTCCGCCGCTTCGGCGCCGAGGCCCGTGCGGTGCTCGACGACGCGGTCGCAGTGACCGGCCTCCCGGCCCGGGAGCTGGCCCGCGAGCAGGACCGGGTCACCCTCGCCGAGCTGGTCTTCGGCGTCACCCACGAGGGCGCGACCACGGTCGAGGACCTGCTGGACCGCCGCACCCGCGTCGGCCTGGTGCCCGCGGAGCGTGCCGCCGCCCTACCACTCGCCGAGCGGGCCCTGGACCTCGCCGCGAGCGCCGACGAGCGGGGCGAACGGTTCCGTTGACCGCGGCTGCTGTGCAACCCTGAGACGCATGCGAAGCCTGTTACCGTGCATCGGGGCGCTGGTCATGGCGGCCGGTCTGCTGGCCGGTTGCGGAAACGCGGCGGGTCCGCAGCGGGCTCGCGCGGCGGCCGCCGTCGGCGCGGCCCAGGTCGCCGGTGGCCGGTCGCAGGTGGGGCACATCTTCGTCATCAACATGGAGAACAAGGGCTTCACGCGCACCTGGGGCAGCCACTCCAAGGCGCCGTACGTCGCCCGCACGCTGCGCCGCAAGGGCGTGCTGCTCACCCGCTACTACGGCACCGCGCACCACTCCGAGGGCAACTACATCGCGCAGGTCTCCGGGCAGGGGCCCAACCCGGAGATGCAGAAGGACTGCCGGACCTACAGCAACCTGCACACCCGCCGGGTCGGCGCCTGGCAGCAGCGCATCGGTCACGGCTGCATCTTCGGCAAGCACACCCCGACCCTGATGAAGCAGATGGACTACGGCCACCGGGGCTCCTGGCGCGGCTACATGCAGGACATGGGCCGTGCCTGCCGGCACCCGAAGCCGGGGCACCGCGACAACGCCTTCACCGCCACGAGGACCCGGCAGTACGCCACTCGGCACAACCCGTTCGTCTATTTCCACAGCGTGATCAACCATCCGGGCTACTGCCGCTCGCACGTGGTCGGCCTGGGCTCCCTGTCCCACGACCTGAAGCGGGTCCGCACCACCCGCACGCTCACCTACATCAGCCCGGACCTGTGCAGTGACGGGCACGACAACCCCTGCAAGGACGGGCGCCGCGGCGGGCTGGTCGCGTTCAACCGGTGGGCGAAGGCGTGGGTGCCCAAGATCCTGGCCTCCCCGGCGTTCAAGCGCAACGGGATGCTGGTGATCACCGCCGACGAGTCCGACGGGCCCAGGTCCGACTCCTCGGCCTGCTGCGGGGAGCGTTCGGTGAACGTACGCCGGGCCGGTGTCGACGGCCCCGGGGGCGGCCGGATCGGGGCACTGGTGATCTCACGGTTCACCCGGCCGGGGACCAGCACCGGCCGCACCTACAACCACTACAGCCTGCTCGGCACGATGGAGCGCATCATCGGCGCGAGGCTCTACGGCTACGCCCGCACGCCGCACCTGCACCTCTTCGGCGCGGACGTGTTCAACCGCTGACCGAACGCTCGGGCCCGACCGGACAGCGCGGGAAGGTCCCCAGCCGCGCGATGTCGTAGCCGTCCGGGTAGCTGCGCACGAACCCGAACTCACCGGTCCGCCTGGGCCGGCGGCGCGCCGGCAGCCGCGCGATCAGCCGGGCACGCAGCCGCATCCCCCCGACGACCGCGGCACGCTCGAGGAGGGTGGGACGCGCGTAGCGGAAGGCACGCAGCAGCGGCTCGTCCATCACCGCGTACGCCGTGCGGCGCGCCAGTGCCCGCGGCAGCAGGCTGAACGGCCGGAACGTGGTCATCAGGTCCAGGGTGGCGTCGGCGACCCGCCGCGCGTCGGGGTCGAACGCGAAGTGCTCGCGCTCGTAGTCGTCGAGCAGCCGCTCGAACCCGGCGAAGTCCGCCGGCAGGTCGCGGATCCCCATGTGCTGGCCGAGCTCGCGGTAGTAGGACACCAGCGAGTCGTTCTCGTGCAGGGTGAACCGGCGGTAGCCGAACCGGTCCATCCAGCGCTTCGGGACCACCACGAAGGTCGCGAGCACGTAGCGCATGTCGTCGTTTCCGATGTCGTGGCTGCGGTGCATCCGGTTGATCCGGCGTACGGCGTCGCGGCCGCGCTCGTGACCCAGCCCGTGCTCGAGGATCTCGTCGAGCAGCAGCGCGGTGTCGTCGTACCGCCTCTGCACCCGGCCGGTGAACTCCCCGGTCTCCGCGAGCAGCCGCCCGATCGACGGCACCGCGAAGGTGCGGTAGAGCGCGAACGACAGTGCCTGCACGTTGTCCCAGGGGAACTCGTGCGCCGCGAGGATCTCCACGACCCGGCGGCGGTCGCGCTCGGCGTCGAGCCGCCAGGTCTCGCGCACCCAGTGGTCGCGCGGCAGCATCCCGACCATGACGATGACAGTAACAGTGTCAGCGTCGTCGGGTCAGTCCCGTGACCGGTCACCGGCCACGCAGGAACGCCTCCAGCACCGGGCCCGCCGTACCGGCGCCGGTGTGGCCGCGGTCGACGAACACCGCGACCGCGAGGTCTCCCTGCCCGGCGACCATCCAGGCGTGCGTGGGCAGCGGCGGGGTGCTGCCGAACTCCGCGGTGCCGGTCTTGGCGATCACCGGCTTGCCGGGGACGTCCGCCAGGCCCGCGCCGGTGCCGGTCGGCGTGGTGACCACGGCGCGCATCATGGTGCGCAGCTCGTGGTCCTCCTTGCTCGTCAGCGGATGGGCGGGCGAGGCCTGCGGCCGGTCGGTGCCGTCGAGCAGGCGGGGGACCACGGCGTTCCCGGCCCTCACCGAGGCCACCACCGTGGCCATCGCCAGCGGTGACGCCAGGATCCTGCCCTGCCCGATCATGTCCGCGGCCGCCTCGGTCCGCCCCGCGGGCCTGGGCGCCTGGCCGAAGTACGCCGGGAACCCGACGTCGTGGTCGACCCCGAACCCGAGGGCGGCCGCCGCCTGGTGCAGGTCGTCGCCGTGCAGCCGGCCGTGCTGGGAGATGTAGGCGGTGTTGCAGGAGTTCGCCAGCGCGAGGGTCAGCGGGATCTCGCCCAGCCCGCTGGGCGGGTACTCCGAGTCGTTGGTGAAGGTCTTGCCGTACACGGTCCGGCTCGGCGTGCACGGGACGGTGGAGTGCGGGGTCAGCCCGGAGCGCAGCAGCGCCAGCGTGCTGACGATCTTGAACGTCGACCCGGGGGCGTAGCGGCCGTAGGTAGCGGTGTCGTAGCCGTCCGATCCCGGTCCGCTGGCCGCGGCCACGATGTCGCCGCTGGACGGGCGGACCGCCACCAGGGCGCTGGCGGGTCCCACTCCCGAGAGCAGCCTCTCGGCCAGCGCCTGCTCGCGCGGGTCGAGGGTGGTACGCAGCGCCTTGCCGGACACCGGCTTCGCGGTGAACAGCACCCGGCTGATGTGCTTCGGACCGACCGCCCCGACGCGGGTGCCGGGGGTGCCGGCCAGCCGTACGTCGTACCGATGCTGCAGGCCGGAGAGGCCCACCTCGTCCCCGGGCCGCACCCGGCCCCTGCTCTGCTTGACGATCTCGGCCGTGGCCTGGCCG
Organism: Marmoricola sp.; assembly: GCA_050699415.1. GTDB lineage: Bacteria > Actinomycetota > Actinomycetes > Propionibacteriales > Nocardioidaceae > Marmoricola. The sequence continues at coordinate 35,030 of JBOHDO010000121.1, read as the reverse complement.
ACCCGCCCGAGCAGCCCTGCGGCGAACGTGCGGGTCGGCGCGAGCGGCATGGTGTCGGCCAGGGCGACGGCGCCGGGGATCTGGTGGTAGCCGGACGCGACCGCCGGAGGGACGTCGTGCCGGCGCAGCACGATCGCCGGGACGAACGCCCGTGGCCCGCTGTGCCGGGCGAGCTTGGCGTAGCCGGCCACGTCGATGCCGAGCAGTCGGGCCAGCGCCCGTGCCGAGGAGCCGACCTTCGGCTTCGCGACCTTCGTCTTGTCGATGCCGAAGCGGAGCACCGGCCGTGGGCGGACGATCCTGGTGCCGTGGGCGCCGAGGATGTCGCCGCGCCTGGCCGGCAGGGTGGTGGCCGACAGGGCCTGGCCGGAGGTCAGCCCGGGGTGGACGTCGCTGGGATGCCACCGCGCGAGCCACTGGTCACCCCGCTGCTGCAGGGGGACGGTCGAGGTGTAGCGCCAGCTGCCCCCGCGCAGCTGCCAGCGCCACGCCAGCGTGGCCTCGGCGCGGTTGTCCCCGGTGTCGGCCACGTGGTCCACCCGCACCGTCGGGTCGACGCCGCCCAGTCCGGCGGTGATGGCGTGGTACTGCTGGCTGACCTTGTCCGGGGAGCTGAACGCGGCGGCGGTGAGCTTGCCCGATGCGAGCTGCCTGGCCACCCGGGTCGCGGCGGTGCCGGCATCGGGGCCCGACCACGGCAGCGAGCAGCCGGCCAGCAGGAGCAGGGGTACCACGCCCAGTGCGACGGACCGGGCAGCTGCCCTCATCGGGTGAGGGCGGCCTCGATCGGCCCGGTCAGGTTCTCCGGTTTGGTCGCGGAGGCGAACCGCTCGACCACGGCGCCGTCGCGGCCCACGAGGAACTTGGTGAAGTTCCACTTGATCCGGCTCCCCAGCACGCCGCCCTTCTCGTTGCGTAGCCAGCGGTAGAGCGGGTGGGCATGTGCGCCGTTCACGTCGATCTTGGCGAACATGGGGAAGCTGACGCCGTAGTTGTGCTCGCAGAAGTCCGCGATCTCGGTGGCGGCGCCGGGCTCCTGGTGGCCGAACTGGTTGCAGGGGAAGCCGAGCACCACCAGGCCCTGCTCCCGGTAGGTCTGCCACAGCCCTTCCAGGCCCTCGTACTGCGGGGTGAAGCCGCACTTCGATGCCGTGTTGACGACCAGCACCACCCTGTCCCGGTAGTCGGCCAGGGATCGCTCCTCGCCCTGCAGCGTGGTCGCGGTGAAGTCACCCAGGGTGGGTGCGTCGGTGGTCATGGACCGAGGCTAGACGACTGGGCCATGAGAGGGTCGTGCGCACTCCTCGCTCATGTTATGCATGAGTCATGCATGATATGCACCTTGAGAACGTGCTGGGCGCGGTGGCGCTGTCGGTGACCGACCTCGCGCTGGCCGGAGTGACCGCTGCGGCCGGGACAAGTCCCCGTGGGGCGGCGGCGCTCGTGGTGCTCTCGGCGGCGCCCGGGCTCTCGGTGACCGAGCTGGGCCGTCGGGTGGGACTGAGCCAACCCGCAGCAGCCCGCATGGTGGACGGCTTGCAGCAGGCAGGACTGCTCGAACGCCGTCCCACGCTGATCCGGTCGGTGGCGGTGCACCTGACGGCGGACGGCGTGACCGCCGCCGAGACCATCCTCGGCGCACGCGGCGGGCCCCTGTCCGCCCTGACCCGGACGCTGCGGCCGGACGAGCGCGAGACGCTGGCCGGTCTGCTCGGCAAGCTGCTTGCCGGTGTGTACGACCAGATCCACGACGCGGAACGGGTGTGCCGGCTCTGCGACCGCGCGGCGTGCGTCGCCCACGAGCACGCCTGCCCGGTCACCGCGGCCCGCGAACGGGCCGAGGCCGGTGATGGCTGAGCTGCTCGCGCTGGCCTCGGCCCTCTGCTACGGCCTGTCAGACTTCGCGGCGGGCTGCTGTCTCGTCGGGCGTCCTTCATCGCGGTCTCCCTGATCGGTCAGATGACCGGTTTCGTGCTGGTCTTCGTCGCAGCGGCGGCCACAACATCGGTCCCGCCACGGATGGTCGACCTGGCATGGGGGGCGCTCTCCGGTGTCGGCACCGGAATCGGCATGATGTTCCTGTTCCGTGGCCTGAGTCGGGGCGCGATGAGCGTGGTGGTGCCGGCGAGCGCCTGTCCGGGCAGCAGGAGGGCGGCCTGCTGCCCGCGGGTTCGGCGACAGCGCTCATCACCCTGGGTTGACGCCTGCGTCAAACCCCGGACGCAGCCGGTCGAGGGGCACCGGGATCCGGGTAGACCTCGACCTCGGTCGCCTTCGCGCTCAGCCACACCTCGCTGCCCGGGGCCAGCCGCAGCGAGGCCACCGACTCGGGCGTGAGGTCGACCAGCGCCCCGGGCCGGCCGGTCACCTGGGCGCGGACCCGGTCACCGAGCAGCTCGAGGTGCTCGACCGTGCCTCGCCAGACGTTGCGGCTCGAGCCCTCCGGGTGGGCCTGGTGCACGGTGATCGAGGTCGGGCGCACGGCGACCAGCACCTCGCGCTCGTCCGGAAGGTCGGCGGAGACCAGGGTGCCGCCGCTCGCGAGCTCGACGGCCTGGTCGGGCGGGTCCGCCACGCGGCCGGCGTACAGGTTGAGTCCCATGATCCGGGCGACGTACGGCGTGTGCGGCCGGCCGGCGACCTCGGCCGGGGTCCCGGACTGCACCACGCGACCGTGTTCCAGCACCAGCAACCGGTCGGCGAGGATCATCGCCTCGAGGGGGTCGTGGGTCACCAGCACGGCGGGCCCGGCGAACTCGCCCAGGTGGCGTCGCAGCTCCGCGCGGACGCCGGCCCGGGCCGCCAGGTCCAGGGCGGCCATCGGCTCGTCGAGCAGCAGCGCGTCGGGCTCCTGGGCCAGCGCCCGGGCCAGCGCCACCCGCTGCGCCTGTCCCCCGGACAGCTCGGAAGGACGACGGGTGGCCAGCCCACCGAGACCGAGCCGCTCCACCCAGGTGTCGGCACGGGCACCGGACTCCCGCCGTCCGACGCCAGTCGACCGGGGCCCGAACGCCACGTTGGCCCGCACGGCCAGGTGGGGGAACAGCCGGTAGTCCTGGAAGACCACGCCGACGCGACGGCGTTCCGGGGGCAGGCAGTGGCGGCCGTCGTCGAGCACCCGGTCCCCCAGCCGGACGCTGCCGGCACGGATCGGGTTGAGCCCAGCGACCGCGCGCAGCAGCGTGGACTTGCCGGCGCCGTTGGGTCCGAGCACCCCGAGCAGCTCCCCCGGGGCCACGGCCAGGTCGACGTCGAGCTCGAAGCCGCCGCGGCGTACCTGTGCGGCCACGGCGAGCCCGCCCGGGGCGCTCACTGCCGGCCACCGGCGTAGAACCAGCGCTCCCGCAGCGCGACCAGGACCACCGCCGAGACCGCGAGCAGCACCAGCGCCAGGGCGGTCGCTGCCTGCGGATTGGTCTGCAGCGCGATGTACGTCGCCAGCGGCATCGTCTGGGTCCGCCCGGGGACGTTGCCGGCGAAGGTGATCGTCGCCCCGAACTCGCCGAGTGCGCGAGCCCAGCACAGCACCGCCCCCGCCACCAGGGGTGGTCGCACCAGTGGCAGGGTGACCCGCCAGAAGGTCCGCAGGCGGGAGGCCCCGAGGGTCGCGGCGGCCTCCTCGAAGCCGCGGTCCCGGGCCCGGACCGCTCCTTCGACGGTGACCACGAGGAACGGCATCGCGACGAAGGCCTCCGCGATGACGACCGCTCCCGGCGTGAACGGGACGGTGAGGCCGAACCACTGGTCCAGCCACTGCCCGACCAGTCCGTTGCGGCCCAGGGCGTAGAGCAGCGCCACGCCGCCCACAACAGGCGGCATCACCAGCGGCAGGGTGACCAGGGCGCGCAGGATGCCCGTGCCGGGCAGCGAGGACCGGGCGAGCACGAACGCCAGCGGGACACCGAGCACCAGCGCCACCGCGGTGGCCAGTGTCGCGCTGACCAGGGAGAGCCGCAGCGCATCGAGCACCGGCCCGCTGCGGACCAGGTCGGCCATCCCGTGCCACGGCGCCCGGACCAGCAGCGCGACCAGCGGGACCAGCAGGAAGGCCGCACCGACCAGCGCGGGGACTCCGAGGGGCCAGGGGACCCGGCCTGCCGGCGAGCCCCGGGCGTGCTCACGGCTTGCCGAAGCCACGGGAGGACAGCACCGTGCGTCCGGTCGGCGAGAGCACCAGGTCGCGGAACTGCCGGGCCAGCCTGGCGTGCTGGCTGTCCTTGACCGTGGCGATCGGGTACGCCGTGGTCGCGTTGACCCCGGCCGGGATCCCGACACCCTTCACCTTGCCGCGGGCCGCCTCGACGTCGGTCACGTAGACGACGCCCGCGTCCACCTCGTCGAGGCTGACCTTGGACAGCACCGACTTGACGTCGACCTCCTGGGTGGCCGGGTGGACCGTGAGCCCCGCGTTGTGGAACACCTTGGCGGCGACCTCGCCACAGGGAACCTTCGCCTGGCAGACGGCCACCTTGACGCCGGGCCTCGCGAGGTCGGACAGCCGCTGGACGTGGCCGGGGTTCGCCGGAGGTACGGCGACCTCCATGCGGTTGCTGGTGAACGTGGCCGGCCTGCCGACGTCCCCCGACGTGACGACCTGCCGCATGTCCACCGGCGAGGCGGAGGCGAACACGTCAGCCGGTGCCCCGGCCTGGATCTGCTGGGCCAGGCCGGAGCTGGGGCCGAAGGAGAAGACCACCTTCGTTCCCGGGTGTCGGCGCTCGAACCGGTGGCCCAGCGTGGTGAAGGCCTCCTGCAGGGACGAGGCCGCGAACACCGTGATGGTGGCGTCACCCGACGACCCCGCGCCCGACCCGCACCCTGCCAGCGCTCCGACCGCGAGCAAGCCGGCCACGACCACCGCGGCCGCCCGGCGCCTCACCGCGGCACCTCGACCACCACGTTGGTCGACTTGATCGAGGCGACCGCGAGGATGCCCGGCTCGAGGGCGAGGTCGTCGGCCGCCTCACGGCTCATCAGCGACACGATGCGGTGCGGGCCGGACTGCATCTCGACCTGGGCCATCACGCTGTCCCTGGTCACCCGGGTGACCAGGCCGACCAACCGGTTGCGGGCCGACAGCGATGCGACCGGACCCGGGTCCGGCTGTACCGACTCCTCGGCACGTCGCCGGGCGAGCTCGGCCAGCGCGCCGCCCTCGACCACCTGGCGCCCGGCCTCGTCCGTCGTGGTGGGCAGCCGCCCGGCCTCGGCCCAGCGGCGTGCGGTGTCGTCGCTGACCCCGAGCAGGTCGGCGGCCTCCCGGATGCGGTACGTCGGCATGGGCCGAGGATAGCCGCAGATACGGAATCTCACACGCTCAGGTCATGCGAATCTGCGGACAGAAGCGAGCGGACGTAGAGGAATTGGGCTCACCCGGAGCCGGCCATCATGGCTGCCAGCCTGGCCCGGGAGCCGATCTCCAGCTTGCGGTAGATGTTGGCGAGGTGGGCGTCGACGGTCCGCGGGGAGACGAACAGCTCGGTCGCGATCTGACGACTCGTCAGTCCCTCCCCGACCAGCTCGGCGACCTGTCGCTCCGCGCGGGTGAGCTGGTCGATGGTCGAGCTCGACGCGCACGGCGTCCCGACCGTTCCGGCGACGTCGTGCCTGCCTTCGTCGGTCAGCAGGCCGTCGACCACCCACCCCTCCGGTGCCGTGCGTGCGGCCCCGACCTGGACCGACGCGGCACAGCCCCACGGGACGGCGAGGCGCGGGGCGCGGATCGCCAGGGCCGTCGCCGCCAGCTGTCGGCCGCGGCGACGACCGGTCGCCCCGGCGACGGCGGCCAGCCCGTCGAGGGCATCGGCCACGCGCAGCGGGAGCGGCATCGCGTGCGCATGCGCGAGGGCCAGCAGGAAGGTGGTCGCCGCCTGGTCGACATCTCCCCGGGCGAGCAGCGCGTGCGCGAGGGCGAGCCGGCCGGCGACGGCGTCGCGGCCGAGCCGACAGCTGTCGGCGAGCACGACCACGTCGGCAGCCAGCCCGGCAGCCCGGGTGGTGTCGCCACGCAGGAGCTGGGTCCGTGCCTCCTCGGCGACCACCGGGAGCCGCACGGCCCAGGGCAGTGCCTCCACCTCAACCGCGGCGGGTTCGTACGTCGGGTCCACCTGGCGCAGCAGGGTGTCGGCGAGCAGCCGGACCCGGTCCTCGGCGAACGCGGTCGCTTCGTCGACCACCGCGCGCACGGCGGCTCCCGCCTCGACCAGCCTCCCCTGCTCCAGGGCCACCCGGGCCGCGAGGGTTCGAGCCGAGAGGGTGATCCACCGCAGGTCGCCGGCCAGGCTGTCCGGGTCGGGGTCCCGGTTCCCGCGAGCCCGGGACAGGATCAGCTCGACGTTGTGCCGGGCCTCGGCGAAGTCGCCGCGCGAGACCTGGATGTCGGCCAGCGTACGGCGCGCCTGGGGCTCGACCTGGCGGCCGTCGCAGTCGAGCTCGATCGCCCGTCCTGCCTCGGCCTCGGCGGCCCGGAGTGACCCCGCGTCCAGGTGCATCTCGGCGCGGATCGCGGCCGTCCGCATGGTCTCGCGGGCAGGGTCCTCGGAGGCCGGGGCATACTCGTCGGCCCGGTCCAGCAGCCACAGCCCCTCGTACGTGCCGCGCACCTCGGAGGCCGCGATGCCCGCACGCCGGGCCACCTGGGCGCCGATGTCGGCCGGGCCGTCGCCGCTGAGCAGCACCTCTTCCATGATCTCGAGCGCCTCACCGGCCCGCATGGCGGTGTAGAGCGAGGAGAACACCCGGTTCGCCAGGCGGTAGCCGAGGTCGCGGGTGTCGTCGCGTGCACAGGCGGCGCTGATGGCCGCACGCATCACCGGAAGGTCCGCCAGCCAGGGTGCGTCGGCCGCTCCCAGCATGTAGTGCTGGGGTGCGACCCGGTCGGCCCACCGGAGCAGCCCGGCGGTGACCTGTTCGGCGTCGTCGGTATGGGCACCGAGACCGACACCGTGGCGACGCATCGGGGAGAGCAGGTCGAACCGGCCGTCCGCGCGGACCTCGAGCAGGCTGTGACGGGCCAGGCCGGCCGCCAGCTCGGCCGCCCGGGAGCGGCCCACCCCGACGATCTCCGCCAACGCGTCGATGCCGACGGGGCTGCTCATCTGCGCCAGCCGGCGAAAACAGACCTGGTGATCGAGGTCGAGCAGCGCGTAGGAAGCCTCCACGGCCCCCGACAACGAGGTCGCGGGGGCGACGCCGGCCAGCCCGACCAGCGCCACCTGGACGGCCAGCTGCTCGATCAGCAGCGGCAGACCGCCGGTGGCCACGAGCAGACGACGTACCCCTGCCTCGTCGGCGACCAGGTCCAGGGGCCGGCCCCCGGCCGCCTCGACCCGGGCAGCCAACAGGTCCACCGCCTGGCCCACCAGCGGCTCATGCCTCTTCGGTACCGGCAGCGGACCCACCCGGACCACCCGTTCGCCTGGTTGGCCGGCCATGGCCAGCGCGGTGAGTGCCAGGCGTCCGCGCGAGGTCGTGTCGAGCATCTCCTGGAGCGCTTCGCCGAGGCCGTCGGCCTCGAGGTCGACCGCGTCGAGGACGAGCACGGCATCGGTGTCGTCGAGCGTCCCGCCCACGGCCCCGGTGAGCCGGTCACCCGGCGCGAGCTCGCCGCCCATCGCCTGGAGGCAGGCGGTCAGCACCTTGTCCGTGGTGCGCAGCCCGCGCGCGTCCACCCAGCAGGCCGACTCGAAGCCCGCCGCCAGGTGTCGCAGCACCAGTGTCTTGCCGGCACCCGGGGGCCCGACCACGCTGGCCCACCGGCCCGTTTCCAGACAGTCCCCAAGCTGCGCGAACACCTGGTCTCGACCCAGACAAGGCGTCAGCATCGCCCCAACCTACCGCGATCGGCCGCGGTTCTAGGTAGTACTACCGATGCGGGCAGCACGTCGGATGGGTCAGGCTGTGCCCATGACCCTTCTGGACCGGTCGGGGGGCAGCCCAGGGCGGTCATCCCGGGGGAGGGAGGTCGCGGATTCGGTCGATCCGAGACCTCCCTCCCCGTGTCGGCGACTGGTGCGGGTCGCTGACACCCGATAGTGGCGGCGGCTCTGTTGAGCGGCAAACTCGCGGTCCCGCGACCGGCCGGAGGCCGCTGCGTCTCCCGAACGCGGGCCCGCAGGCAGGGTGCACGGCGGGGGCCCCCGGACGTGGGTCTGGGATGCTGGGCCGGTGAGCGGGCTGACGATCGAGCAGGCACGGGAGCTGTGGGATCCGGCCGGCGTCTACTGCAACACCGCCAGCTACGGGTTGCCGCCGAGGCCGGCATGGGAGGCGCTGCAGGCAGCACTGGCGGACTGGCACGGCGGCCGGACCAGCTGGGAGGACTGGGGACACAGCACCGAGGACGCACGGGCGAGCTTCGCCCGGCTGGTCAACGTCGATGTGGCGGCGGTGGCGGTCGGCTCGACGGTGTCCGAGCTGGTCGGGTCGGTCGCCACGGCGCTGCCGGCGGGAGCCCGGGTCCTGGTGCCCGACGTCGAGTTCACCTCGACGCTGTTCCCCCTGCTCGTGCAGGACCGGCTGGAGGTGCGCACCGTGCCGCCCGCGAGCCTGCCCGAGGCCGTGGCCGACGGTGTCGACGCGGTGGCCTTCAGCGCGGTCCAGATGAGTACCGGCGCGGTTGCCGACCTCGACGCGATCGCGGAGGCCGCGGCGGCGACCGGGGCGATCACGATCTGCGACGCGACCCAGGCAGCCGGCTGGTTGCCCGTCGACGGATCCCGCTTCGATGCGGTGGTGTGCAGCGCCTACAAGTGGTTGATGTCGCCGCGCGGGACCGCCTTCCTCACCGTGTCCCCGCGGCTGCTCGACCGGGCCGTGCCGCACAGCGCGGGCTGGTACGCGGGCGAGGACGTGCACGCGAGCTACTTCGGTCCACCCCTGCGCCTGGCCCACGATGCCCGGCGACTCGACCTTTCACCGGCCTGGTTCTCCTGGGTGGGCACCGCGCCGGCGCTGGGCACCATCGCCGAGATCGGCGTCGCCGCCATCCACGAGCACGACGTCGGGCTGGCCAACCGATTCCGTGCCGGTGTCGGGCTGGACCCCGCCGGCAGCGCGATCGTGTCCGTCGACCTGCCGGACGCCGCCGGACGGCTGCAGCGCGCGGGCATCATCGCCGCGGTGCGCGGCGGCCGGCTACGCACGTCGTGGCACGTGTACAACACCGCTGCGGACGTCGACGCGGTACTCGACGCCCTGCAGGCGTGAGCCGCCGTGAACCCGTCCTCAGGCTCCGGAGGTGCCCTTCCCCCAGTGCTTGGGGGCCTGCCGGCCCTCGGGTAGCCGGGTCCGTGTGTCCCCGCGCGCCGCATTGACCTGCGGCTGGGTCAGGAACAGCACCCGGGACAGGTCCGTGGCGCACACGTCGGCGTCGCGCAGGTCCGCACCGAGCAGGTCCGCGCGACCGAGGTCGAGCCCACGCAGGTCGGCCGCGATGAGCGCGGTCCCCCGGAGATCGGCGTCCCGGAGGTCGTGGCGGCGCAGGTCACGTCCGGCGAGGTCGCGGGCGAGCCTGCGGCCCCGGGCCGGGCGTCGGAGCCGGAGACCTGCCTCACCGAGCAGCGCTCCGACGCGTTCGTGCAGCTCATCGAGGTCGATGCCCAGCAGCGACACCGGGTCGAGTGCCGTCAGCCGCACGATGTCGGCGTACAGGCGCCCGGCGCCCGGGTCCGGCGTACGTCGCTGCGCCTCGCGCAGGTGGGCCAGCATCTCGTGCAGCAACCGCATCACCGAGAGCACGGCCGCCATCTCGGCACGCTGGTTCTGGTCCCTCGCGCGCCACGAGTCGCCGCGGTAGGTGACCTGGGAGACCTGCTGGCCCGCGCCGAAGCACTCGAAGACGGTGCAGCCGGGCCACCCGTCCTCGCGCAGCCGGTCGTGGATGCCGCACCGGTCGTGCTGGTCGAGGTGGTGACAGGCGACCCCTCCGGGCTTGTCGGCGCCGAAGCCCGCGGACCTGCCGAAGGGCAGCAACACGCAGCACAGCCCGAAGCACCGCGAGCAGTCGGAGGACAGGTCCGGGTGGCTCACCGGCGTGGCCTCACCCGAGCCGGATATCACGGTTCCAGGACTCGGTGACGTACTTGGTCTCCCAGCCGAGCGAGCGGTAGAGCCCGTCGGCGCCGGTGGGCGAGTCCGCATCCACCTCCAGCGCCACCCGGTTGCGGCCGCGCCGGGCCGCGTCGTCGATGACGGTGTACAGCAGCGCCTTGGCCACACCGCGCCCGCGCGCCTTACGGTGCACGCCGATGTAGTCGACGTAGCTGCCCAGCACCCGGTCGTCGTCCCGTGGGCTGACCGAGGCGACCAGCGCGCCGCCGGCCATCCACTCGCCGTCCTCCTGCACCAGGGCCAGCCACCAGTGGTCCCAGCGGTGGCCGGGATCCTCGCGCAGCCGCTGCACGAACTCGCTGAAGCCCTCCCGGTAGGAGTTGAAGTGGTCCTCGAAGGACTCCTCCAGCATCCGGTGCACCGCCTGCAGGTCGGCCGCCACCGGGAAGGTGGTGCCGTCGCCGACGTCCTGCACTCCGACGCGGCGTACCTGCACCCCCTCGCGCGGGGGCGGCAGCTCCTCGTCGACGTCCACGCGCCGGGTCATGTTCAGCCAGCTGCGGGTGCGCAGGTAGCCCGCCTCGGTGAACCAGCCGATCTCGTCACGGTCCCCGACATCGACCAGCGCGTCGAGCCGGGTCTCCTCGATGCCACGCTCGGCGGTGATGCGCCGGGCCACGTCCTCCTCCCAGTGCAGCAGGGGTACGGCGACCTCCTCGGCGCCCGGCTCGACGGTCAGCCAGACCATGGTGCGACCGGCCGCGCGGTCGTGCACCTCGGCCCACGCCACGATCCGGCCGGTGGGGTCATCGACGACCACCTGGCGGCGCGTCCACGAGCCGGGACCGAGCAGCTCGGCGGTCAGGGACTGCTCGTCGACCGCCCCGTCTCCCCGCACCCGTCGGCGATGGTCGCTGACCAACTCGACCATGCGCGGGAGGTCGTCGGGGGTCGGCGTGCGGGCGACGAAATCGGACGGCAGGACAGGGGCGGGGTCGAGCGGCAACGTGGACATCCCGCCCATTTTCCCACGACCCGGCTCCACGGAGAGAACTCGTGGGCAGCCCGGCTCAGCCGCGCACCCGCGCCACCGCCTCCGCCACCGGTCCGCGGTGGACGGGTCCGTGCCCGCACACCAGGGTCTCGGCGGGTACCGCGGCCAGCGCGTCCAGTGCCGCGTCGACCCGGCCGGCCGGTGCGTGGGCGAACATCGCCGGCAGCAGCTGCGGGCCGCCCCGTCGGGACAGCGCGTGCCCGGTCACCAGCTCGTCGCCGGTCAGCAGTACGCCGACCGCGGGCAGGTGGAACGCGCAGTGCCCGCGGGTGTGCGCGTGCGTGGGAACCGGGACCGGCCTCCCGGGCAGGTCGAGCGCAGCAGCGGTCGCGAACGCCCGGGCCTGGGGCGCCGCAACGTCGGCGAGGGCGCCGCCGCGCAGGATCCGGCCGGTCCAGCCGAGCATGCCCGGCCGCCACAGGTTGGTCAGCAGCTCCGCCGTGCCCGCCTGCTCCAGGTACTCCCGGCGGGCGTGGGGCACCTCGACGGGGTCCAGCAGCACCGGGGTGCCGTAGTCGCGGTGGAACGAGTTGACCGCGCCGAGGTGGTCCACGTGGGCGTGGGTCACCAGGATCGCGCGCACGTCCTGCGGACGGTGCCCGATCGCCCGGATCGACGCCTCCACGTGCTCGAGGTCGCCCGGGTAGCCGGCGTCCAGGAGCGTGAGGTCCCGGCCCTCGCGCAGCAGCACCCAGTTCACGTCCCGGCCCTGCACCGCGAACACGTCGTCGGCGACTTCGGTGGCCGCCGCGCCCCCAGCTGTCATGGTCCCGATCCTGCCATCGTGAAGCGTGGCGCCGCGGTTCCGCGGGCCGCTTCCGGGGCCACCTCGACCTCCGGCAGGAGCCGCCACCGGGCTGCCCGTAGGTTGGGAGCATGACTGCTGCCAACGTCACCATCATCGGCGGCCACGGCAAGATCGCCCTGCTCGCCGCGCCCCTGCTCGTGAAGGCCGGACACCGGGTGCGCTCGGTGGTCCGCAACCCCGACCACGTGGCCGAGGTCGAGACGACCGGAGCCGAGGCGGTGGTGCTCGACGTCGAGCAGGCCGGCGTACCGGAGCTCACCGAGCTGCTGCGCGACACCGACGCCGTGGTCTGGTCGGCCGGGGCCGGCGGCGGCAACCCGGCCCGCACGTACGCCGTGGACCGCGACGCGGCGGTCCGGTCGATGGAGGCGTCCGAGGCCGCCGGGGTGGGCCGCTACGTGATGGTCTCCTACTTCGGGGCGGGACCGGACCACGGCGTGCCCCCCGACGTGCCGTTCTTCGCCTACGCCGAGGCCAAGGCGGCCGCCGACGCCCACCTGCGCGGGACCGGACTGGCGTGGACCATCCTCGGCCCGAGCGGGCTGACCCTCGACGAGCCCACCGGCGCCATCGAGGTCGACGGCGAGAAGGGCTCGGTCAGCCGCGCCAACGTGGCCGCGGTGATCGCGGCCGTCCTCGACCGTGACGACCGGGCCGGGCGCACGGTCGAGTTCAACGACGGGGGCACCCCGATCGAGCAGGCGCTGGACGCGGACGCGCCGGCCTGACGGGTCAGGCGGAGGGCTCCCCGGCGATGTTGACCAGCCAGGCCACGCCGTACCGGTCCACGCACTGGCCGAACACGTCGCCCCACGTCTGCTTCTCCAGCGGCACCTCGACCTTGCCGCCGTCACTGAGCCTGTCCCAGTAGCCGCGCAGCTCGGCGTCGTCGTCGCCACTGAGGCTGATCGTCACGGCCCTGCCGGGCTGGAACTCCATCTCCGGCGGGGTGTCGGCCCCCATCAGGGAGAAGCCGCTGGACACCTCGAGGGCGGAGTGCATCACCAGGTCGGCGGCCTTCGGGTCGGGGTGGCCGAAGTCGCCGAACGTGCTGGCCGTGAGCTCTCCGCCGAACACGGACCGGTAGAACTCCATGGCCTCGCGGCCGTTGCCGTCGAAGTGGAGGTAGGGGTTGAGCTTGCTCGTCATGGTGGGTCCCGGTGGCTGCGCGGGCGCATCGTCGAGCCCGCTGTTCCGGGCAATCTAGCCCCGGCCCGTCACCGTGTCACCGGGAAATCCCTCACCCGGGGGAGCAGGCGGTGGCCATCCGGCGTACCGCCTCCGCGACCACCGGGGCCGAGGTGGCCAGGTTGAACCGGGCCCACTGGACACCGTCGGGGTCGTAGCTGGTGCCGGGAGACAGGCACACCCGGCCCCGCGCCAGGAACGTCCCGGCCGGGTCGGCCAGGCCCAACCCGGAGCAGTCCAGCCAGGCCAGGTAGGTCGCCTCGGCCGGGGTCGCGACGACGCCAGGCAGGTGCTCGGCGAGCAGGGTGGCCAGCAACGTCCGACGGTCGCGGATCTCGCCGAGCAGCTGGTCCAACCACGCCTCGCCGCGTGAGTACGCCGCGGTCTGGGCGATCACGCCGAGGTGGTTGGCGCCGTGGGTGACCACCTCGTGCAGCTCGCCGACCGCTTCGCGCGCCTCCGGCCCGGGCACGACCAGGGCCGCCTTGAGCCCGGCGAGGTTGAAGGCCTTCGAGGCCGACACCACCGCGATGCCGCGGGCAGCCTCCGGCAGCGACAGGTAGGGGGTGAACGTGGTGCCCGGCTGCACCAGCGGCGCGTGGATCTCGTCGGAGACCACCGTCACGCCGTGCCGCTCGGCCAGCCGGGCCACGGTGGCCAGCTCCTCGGGTGTGTGCACCGTGCCGGTCGGGTTCTGCGGGTTGCACAGGACGTACGCCGACGAGGGACCCGCATCCGCGAACGCCCGGTCCAGCGCGGTGGCGTCGAGCCGGTGGTCGGCACCCAGCGGCGCCAGGACCGTCCGCCGGCGTACCGACGCGACGAAACCGTAGAACGAGTCGTAGCAGGGCGGGCTGAGCACCACGGCACCCCCGGGCGGGGTGAGCACGTGCAGCAGCTCCTCGATGCCGATCATCACGTCGGCCACCACCGTGCCCGGCTCCGGTGACCAGTCCCACCGTCGCTTCGCGAAGTCGCCGAAGGCCGCCACGAGCGGCTCGGCCCACGGATACCCGGTGTCCCCGCGACGCAGGGCCGTTTCGACCGCCTCGACCACCGGCTCGCACGGCCGCGCGTCCATCTCGGCCACCCAGACCGGCAGCACGTCGGGCGGGAAGGCCCGCCACTTCAGGCTGGTGCGGGTGGCTCGCAGCTGGTCGAGCGACTCACCCAGGATCGGCGTGCTCATGCTTCGGCCACCGCGTCTGCGGCGTCCTCGTACTCCTGCCCACCTCCGCCGAGGGGGCGCAGCACGCAGAACTCGTTGCCGGCGGGGTCGGCCATCACCACCCAGGTGGCGGGTTCGGACCTGTCGGCCTGGCCCACCTCCACCCGCAAGGCTCCCAGCGCCTCCAGCCGATGGACCTCGGCGTCCTGGTCCTCGGGTCGCAGGTCGAGGTGCAGCCGGTTCTTGACCTGCTTGTCCTCCGGGACGCGCAGGAACAGCAGGTCGGGCGCGACCCCGTCCTCCGGGCTGGACGCCGGCGGCTCCAGCACCACCTCACCCGAGCCCTCGTGGGTACGCCGCCAGCCCAGCGCCTCCTGCCAGAAGGAGGCCGCGGCAGACGGGTCGGTGGAGTCGATGCACAGGCACTGCACGCGAAGACTCATGGGGACACTGTGCCCACACCCCGGCCGACGGGCACAACGGGGTTGCTCACGACACCGTGACCGGATCGCCGACCGCGATCGACCCCGCGGCCTGCGGCACGGCGTACACGCCGAGCTTGACGTCCCTGGCCGCCAGCGCCTTGAGCAGCCCGGTGGTGGTGGACACGCCGTCCTGGGCGAGGTCGACGACCCGACAGCGGGTGATCTGCTTCGAGACCCCGAATCCGAGCTGCCCGACCGTGATCCGACTGCCCAGCCAGGTCTCCTCGACGAACGGCTCGTCGGTCTCGACCAGCAGGTTCGCGCGGATCCGCCGCTGCCGGGCGTCCGCCCCCAGATGGGCCCGGCACCACTCCAGTGACGCCGTACCCACCAGCGAGACCGGGGCGTCGTCGAAGTGTGGGGCCGATCCCTCCGGGAGCACCCGTACGGGTGTCCCCATCGCCTCGCTGAGTACGTCGTCCAGGGCAGCATCCCCGGCCCGCCACCTCGCCGACCCCCGGACCACCGTCACCCTCTCACCCTCGGTGCGGGCGGCGAACCCGAAGACCGGGTCGCGGCGACGGAACCGGTCGGTGTCCTTGCCGGCCGCGAACCGGCCGTCCTCGTCGACCACAGCGAACCACCGGTCGCCGGCCAGCCCGCGCGAGTCCACGGTCACCGAGTCCAGCCCCTCCCCGCCCATCGCCTTGACCGGATAACGCCGCAGCGCCCGCACGCGCATCAATGACCGCCGAGCTTCGCCAGCCGGGTCTGCAGCAGCTCGACCCGGTGGCGGTTCAGCTGCAGGCCGACGTAGCTGTCCCCGTAGGCGGTCAGCAACGCGTCGTCGAGCCGGCGCACCGCACCCGGAGGGTAGCGGTAGCCCATCCGCCGGTTGAGCGCCGCGCTGTCGACCGCCGCGAGCACGTCCTCCAGCTCCTCCAGGGAGGTGATGCCGAGCTCCAGGAGCAGGCCCGCGATCCAGGTGTAGTGGTCGGTGCGGGACCAGCCGGCGTCCGGGAACTGCCAGGCCAGGAAGGCGGCCAGCTCCTGGGCGCTGATCCGGGGGTCGTCGTCGGCGCTGGCCGAGCGCTGCGCACCCATGTCGACCTGCAGCCGGTCCCGGATCTTGGAGAACTCCTTGTCGGCGAGCTCCAGCAGCCCGGCCGCCAGGGTGAACCGCCGGTCGAGGTCGGGGGCGTGCTCCTCGGGGATCCGTCCCTTGTAGCGGATGTCGTGCTCGAACTCGGCCCAGGCATGCTGCAGCACGGTCCGGATCTGGATCGAGCCGCGGTGCCCGGCCAGGCCGGGGTGGGCGGTCGCGAGCGGCGTGGTCGGCTCGACCGCGACCAGCATGTGCCGGCTGGCGTAGCCGAACTGGCCCAGGTCGGCGGTCTCGCGGCCGAGGTCGCGGTCGTCGAGCACGGTCAGCTGGTCGGCGAGCAGCCCGGCGACGGCCGCCACGTCACTGTGCAGGTAGGTGATCACGCGTACGCCGATCTGGTCGGTGATCTCGCGCAGGGGGTCGGTGTAGAGCGGCTTGCCGTCCTCGGCCCGCACCGCCTTCGCGGCGAACGACGTCACCGACTTGGTCCGTCCGGTGACGCTCAGATAGTTGATCCCGGCATCGTCGAGGACGCCGGTGACCAGCGTGACGTACTCCTCGCCGGCCAGCCGCAGATCCGCGTACCGGGCGGCGTACTCCTGCACCGCCGCACGCGAGACCTCGTCGAAGGGTCCCTCGTCGCGGCTCGGCCTCATCCCCACAGTGTCTCAGGTGGATCGCGGCCACTCGGGCTCGCAGGGCTCCGGGTTGAGCAGCTGGAACAGCACGTGGTCCTGCCACTTCCCACCGATGTGGAGCATCCCGGGTGCGAGGCCGAACCGCTCGAACCCGTGGTTGCCCAGCACCCGCTGGGAGCGCACGTTGTCGACCAGGGTGCCGGCCTCGAGCCGGTGCAGCCCGAGCTCGTCGAAGCAGAGCCGGACGATCTCGCCGAGGGCGGCCGTCGCCAGCCCCCGGCCACCCGCGTGCTGGCGCACCCAGTAGCCGATGTTGGCCATCATCAGCGGACCGCGCACGATCGGGTTGAGCGTGATCCGGCCGGCCACCTCGCCGTCGTCGTCCAGGATGACGCGCGGCAGGCAACCGCCCGCCGCATGCCGCCGCAGCGCGTCCCTGACCG
This sequence comes from Marmoricola sp., assembly GCA_050699415.1. Lineage (GTDB taxonomy): Bacteria > Actinomycetota > Actinomycetes > Propionibacteriales > Nocardioidaceae > Marmoricola. Next base: position 18,151 of record JBOHDO010000121.1, on the reverse strand, counting down.
CGGCCTCCTGCCCGGGACGGCTGTGGTAGGTCTCGGCGCGTGGCGGCTCGTACGGCGCCATGAACTCCCGGTTCTCGACCACCAGCTCGGTGAGGCGGTCGACGTCGTCCAGGCTGATCAGTCGGGTACGGGCCATTCCCCCATGATCGCAGCGGCCGCTGCGCGCCGGTCAGTAGCCGCCGCCACCACCGGAGCCCGAGGAGCCGCCACCCTTCAGCGCGGTGACCGCCGACCCCGAGGGCGCCAGCAGCCACCACTTCGCACCGAAACCGTTGCTGCCCTCTCCGCTGGTGCTGCCTGGGCCGCCGTCCTGGGCGTAGTAGTAGAGCGGGTGGCCGTCGTAGGTGACCTGCCGGCTGCCGTCGTCACGCTTCACCGTCCCGACGTCGGAGGCGACCGCCTTGCCCGAGGTGCCGGGCTTCCCGGTGGTGGTCACCGGGGGCCAGGCACCGGCGCAGGCACCCGAGCACAACGGCTGGCCCTGCTCGGCGGCCCACAGGTACACGGCACGACCCGAGCCGTCGGTGAGGTAGGTCGTCCCGCTCGAGCTGCCGGTCGAGATCGTGACGGGGCCCGATCCGCCCGACCCTCCCTGGCTGCCCGAGGAGCCCGACCCGCAGGCGGCCACCACCAGGGCGAACGCGGGCAGGGCGAGCATCGCGGCCCGTCGGCGGCTTCCGGCATCCATGCTGACCTCCCTTGTCGGTTCACGCCTTCCCGGTCACGCCGTCCCGGTCACGCCGTGTCCTCCCACGATAGGAGAACGCGCAGCCGCCGGGATCGGTTCAACGTCCGTGAACCGAAGACGCCCCGGCGGCGTGGGAAGGGCATGCGCGCACACGTGACCGACGCGGTGCGGGGCCTGGCCGGGGCCGGGGTCCTGCTGTCCGCGGTGGTCCACCTGGACCTGTACGCCGCCGGCTACGGGACCATCACGACCATCGGGCCGCTGTTCCTGCTCAACGCGGTCGCGGGCCTGGTGCTCGGCGTGCTGGTGGTCAGCTGGGCCAGCTGGATCCCCGCAGTACTGGCGGCCGGGTTCGGTGCGGCCACGGTGGCCGCATACTGGTTCTCAGTGGTGCACGGGCTCTTCGGGGTCAGGGAGGTCACAGGCGGGTGGGCGGTGATCATGGCCGAGGTGGCCGAGTACGTCGCGATCGGCTGCGGGCTCGGGGCCGCCGTACTGCTGCGCAACCGTCGGGCCGCGATCGGGCGACCGGAGCCACCGCGATGAGCGCACCGGCCACGCTCACCACCGCCGATGCCGAGCTGTTGCGCGAGCTGCACGCCGAGCACGCGGACGCGCTGTGGAGCTTCGTCACCCGGCTGCTCGACGGCGACCGGGTGCGGTCCCAGGACGTGGTGCAGGAGACCTTCCTGCGGGCGTGGCGGCACCCGGAGGTGCTGGAACGGACCGACGGCTCGGCACGCAGCTGGCTGTTCACGGTCGCCCGCCACCTGGTCGTGGACGAGTGGCGGGCCCGCCGTCGCCGGCCCGAGGTGCTCGCCGAGGCGCCGCCAGAGCCTGTCGCCTCCCGTGCAACCGCCGCCCCCCAGGAGCGGCTGCTGGACCGGCAGGTGCTGCTGGCGGCACTGGCCACGCTCACCCATGAGCACCGCGACGTCGTCGTGGAGTGCTACGTGAAGGGCTCGTCGGTGTCCCAGGCAGCCGCCAGCCTCGGCATCCCGCCGGGCACGGTCAAGTCGCGCTGCCACTACGCGCTGCGGGAGCTGCGCACCGTGCTCGCCGCACAAGGAGGTGTGTGATGGGAGCCGGTCCCGAGCGGGTCCCCGATGACCACTTCCGGTTCGCCCACGACGACGCGGCGTACCTGATGGGCGCGCTGGAGCCGGGAGACCGTGCCGCCTTCGAGGAGCACCTCACCCGCTGCCCCGTCTGCCGCGGCGCACTCTCGGAGCTGCGCGGCACCACGGACGCGCTGGCTCCGCTGCGAGGGGTCGACCCCGACAGCGTGCCGGTCGCGACGCCCGCGCCACCGGAGCTGCTCCCGGACCTGCTGGCGCGCGCCGGGTGGGAGCGCAGGCGGCGGCGCCTCCTGACCGCCGTCGCGGGAGTCGCGGCCACGGCCGCGGTCCTCGCCGGTGTCGGCATCGGCCTCTCGGGCGGCGGCAGCCAGCAGCCGCCGCAGGCGGCCGCGGGGCATCCGATGGCAGCGGTGTCGGCCCGGAGCCCGGTTCGGGCCACGGTGGCGCTGCAGACGACGAGCTGGGGCACCCGGATCACGCTGCACTGCCGCTACGACGCGGCGTCGTACGCCGCGGGCCCGGCCACGGGCTACGCCCTCCGGGTCACCGACACCTCGGGCCGGGTGCACCGGCTGGGCTCGTGGCGGCTCCCCTCGAGGGCCGGTGCGACGGCGACGTTCACCAGTGGGGTGGGGCTGCGGCCCGGCCGGATCCGGCAGGTGGACATGACCCGGGCCAACGGCACCCCGGTGCTGCAGCTGTCCCCGTGACAACGTGCCGGGCGTGCCTGACGGATGCGGCCGCGGCGCAGCGGGTCCGCGCACGCGCCGGACCACGTCCTAGAACCGTGGCGGTGCCGGGGGGCCGGTGGCAGGATCCGGCCGTGAGCTACGTCCGCGACGAACACGTCGGCGCCCCCGCCCAGCGGGTCTGGGACCTGCTGGTCGACGTCGAGGGGTGGCCGCGGTGGACCCGCTCGATGCGAGAGATCACCCGGCTCGACGACGGTCCGCTGGCCGTCGGCAGCCGGTCCCGGGTGGTGCAGCCACGGGGCCGGCCGATGGTCTGGACCGTGACGGAGCTGGAGCCGCTGGACACGTTCACGTGGGAGACCGCCATGCCGGGCATCCGCCTGGTGGCGGTGCACCGGATCGAGCAGACCGCCGAGGGCGTGCGCACCATGCTCCAGCTCACCGTCTCCGGGCCGCTCGCCTGGCTGGCCTCCGCACTGGCGGGTGACCGGATGCGCGGCTACGTGGGCATGGAGAGCGAGGGGCTCAAACACGCAGCCGAGCACGGCTGACGTGGTTGGCTGGGCCCATGCCCGACTTCAGTCTCGACGGCCATGCCGGCACGCTGCACGCGAGGTCGTGGTCACCACCCTCGCCCCGTTACGTCGTCCTGCTCTGCCACGGGTACGGCGAGCACCTGGGGCGCTACGAGTGGGTGGCCGACCGTCTGGTCGCCGACGGCGCCGCGGTCTACGCCCTCGACCACGCCGGCCACGGGAAGAGCGAGGGCGAGCGTGTCCTGGTCGAGGACTTCGGCCCCGTGGTCACCGACGTCCACCTCCTCGAGGAACGGGCCCGGGAGGAGCTCCCGGGGCTCCCGGTGGTGCTGCTGGGGCACTCGATGGGCGGCATGATCGGGGCCCGCTGCGCCCAGCTGTACGGCGACGGGCTGGCCTGCGTCGTACTCACCGGACCGGTGCTGGGCCGGTGGGACGCGGTCGACCAGCTGCTCGCCGCCCCGGAGATCCCGGACGCCCCGATCGACCCGGCCACACTGTCCCGGGACCCCGCCGTCGGCGCGGCCTACGTCGCGGACCCGTTGGTGTGGCACGGCCCGTTCAAGCGCCCGACGCTGGAGGCGCTGAGCGCCTGCCTGGCGCAGATCACCGCCGCCGGCCCCGTCGACTCCACTCCGGTGTTGTGGCTGCACGGCGAGGACGACCAGCTGGTCCCCTACGACGGCAGCCTGCAGGGCTGGGAGACCCTGGCCGGTGAGCACGCCGAGGCCCGGTCCTACCCCGGGGCCCGCCACGAGATCCTCAACGAGACCAACCGGGACGAGGTCGCCGACGACCTGCTGGGGTTCGTGCACCAGCACCTGTGACCGGCCGGCGACTCAACGGCCGTCCAGCCTGGCGAGCAGGTCCGCCTCGCCGTACCCGCCCGGGAGCGCCCCGCCCCGGACGAGCTCACGGGCCAGGCGCTGCAGCAGCGCGTTCCCCGGGGTGGGTACGCCGTGCAGCCGGCCCAGCCTGACCACCTCGCCGCACAGGTGGTCGGCCTCGGTCGATCCGGCCCCCCGCGCGAGGCTCTGCCAGGTGGACCCGCCCGGACGCGACTGACCGTCGATGGGGCCCAGTCGCAGCAGGTCGCCGCGGCGCTCCCGGTCCTCCTCCGCCGAGGCATGCTCGATGCCGGCGGCTGCCAGCACCGCCTCGCCCTCGGCTCGCAGCAGGTCGACCAGCGGGCCCGGCCGGGCCTGCGGGCCGCAGACCGCCTCGACCGGGTTGCCCAGGTTGGTCAGCAGCTTGGCGTACTTCCACCGGCGCACGTCGGGGACCGAGCGGGAGTCGTAGGTGGACTCGGTCAGCGCCGCGGCCACCGCCCGGGAGGTGTCGTCCTCGCCGTCCGGCCAGCAGCCGACGTCCAGCAACCCGGTCACGGGGGCCGAGTAGGCCCGCACCGTGCCCGGCTCCAGGTACGCCGTCGGGCACATCACCACCACGCCGTACACGTGCGGGAAGTACCGCAGCGCCTCGGGCTCGTTGGCCACCCCGTTCTGCGCAGACAGCACCGCGACGCCCTCCGGCGCCCGGTTGGCCAGCCCTGTCAGTACGCCGGCGGTGTGCTGGCTCTTGGTCGCCAGCACCACCACGTCCCCGTCGCCGAACCGCACCTCAGCCGGGCCAGCGCACACCGGGAAGGTCGCGGTGACGGAGTCGGTGGGACTCTCCAGCCGCAGCCCGTGACGGCGTACGGCGTCGAGCTGGGCACCCCGGGCGATCGCGGTGACCTCGTGCCCGGCCCGGCACAGCCGGACCGCGAGGCTGCCGCCGACCGCCCCCAGCCCGACCACCACGAACCGCATGCGGGCATCCTCGCACGGCGGACCTCCGAAGAGCCCGCATTACCCCCTAGGGGTATAGTGGGCGAGGTGGAAGAGCAATCGCACATGTACGGCTACATCGCCGGCGAGCACAAGGACGCCTACGCCAAGCGGCTGCGCCGGATCGAGGGGCAGGTGCGCGGCCTGCGCAGGATGGTCGAGGACGAGGAGTACTGCATCGACATCCTGACCCAGGTCTCGGCGGCCACGCGGGCACTGCAGGCGGTCGCGCTCGGCCTGCTCGAGGACCACCTCACCCACTGCGTCGCCGACGCCGTCGCCGCCGGGGGCGCCGAGGCGGAGGCCAAGGTGACCGAGGCCTCGGCTGCGATCGCCCGGTTGGTCCGGTCCTGACAGTGGTCGCCCCATGACCGTCCTCGGAGTGATCGGCGACAGCCTCGCCGAGGCGTTCTTCATGTTCTGGGACACGCTGTGGGCGCTGGTCCTCGGCTTCGCCCTGTCCGGAGCCGTGCAGGCGTTCGTCTCCCGCCGCCAGATGCGCCGGGTGCTGGGCGACCACGGCCCGGCGGCACTCGGGCGGGCCTCGCTGCTGGGCGCCGCGTCGTCGTCGTGCTCGTACGCCGCGAGCGCGCTGGCGAAGTCGCTGTTTGCCCGCGGGGCCGACTTCACCGCATCGATCGTGTTCATGGTCGCGTCCACGAACCTCGTGGTCGAGCTGGGGTTGGTGCTGTGGCTGCTGGTCGGCTGGCAGTTCACCCTGGCGGAGTACGTGGGCGGCGCGATCATGATCGTCCTCCTCGGCCTGGTCCTGCCGCGGATGGTTCCGGCACGAGTCGCCGATGCGGCACGGGAGCGGCTCAACCACGGGGACAACGCGGACTCGGGTGCGGACCCGGACGCGAGCGGCACGCTCGGTGTGCGCTTGCGCGACCGTGGGCGCTGGGCCGACGCGGCGTCGTACACAATCAGCGACCTGACCATGCTGCGCAAGGAGCTGCTGGCCGGCTTCGTGGTCGCCGGGTTCCTGGCGATGGCGGTGCCCACGGCCTTCTGGCAGTCGCTGTTCCTCACCGGGCACGGCTTCTGGTCCTCGCTGGAGAACGCCGTGCTCGGGCCGCTCCTGGCCCTGATCAGCTTCGTGTGCAGCGTCGGCAACGTGCCCCTGGCCGCGGCACTGTGGCACGGCGGCATCAGCTTCGGCGGCGTGATCGCGTTCGTGTTCGCCGACCTGATCACGATCCCGCTGCTGCTGATCTACCGGAAGTTCTACGGCACGCGGGTGACGCTGCGGCTGCTGGCGACGTTCTGGCTGGTCATGTCGGTCGGCGGCCTCGCCGTGGAGTACCTGTTCGACGCACTCGGCCTGCTGCCCGGCTCACGACCGACGGTGGTCGCGGCCGAACACTTCTCCTGGAACTACACCACGTTCCTCGACATCGCAGCGCTGCTGCTCTTCGCGCTGGTCTACTGGGCGCACCGCAACCGCGAGCGCCTCGGCGGCGGCATCGGCTACGCGACCGACCCGGTGTGTGGCATGCAGGTGGAGACCACCAGCGCACCGGCCAGCCTCAGCCACCACGGAAGCGCGGTGTACTTCTGCTCCGACCGCTGCAGGGACCGGTTCGAGGCCGATCCCGGGAAGTACGCCGCCGCGGACGCCGGCCGGGAGCCCCCGCAGGACGGGTCGGTCACCGACCCGGTGTGCGGCATGCACGTCGACCCCGAACGGGCCGGCGCGAGCGAGACCTATGCCGGCCGCACCTACCACTTCTGTGGCCCGGGCTGCCGCGACGTGTTCGCAGCCGACCCGCTGGCCCACCTCGGCCGCGCCCGGGACCCGCTGTGCGGCATGGACGTCGACGTGGCCGGCCCCGGCGCCACCGCCGAGCACGACGGTCGGCGTTATGTGTTCTGCTGCAGCCGGTGCCGGGACGCGTTCGAACAGGATCCCGAGTCGGTGCTGCAGTCCGGGACGCGGCGGTGAGCACGGTGCAGCGTCGTGGATGCTCCGAAACCGGTTGGTGGTCGGTTCCAACAAGACTCATCTGGTTGGAACCGGCCACCAACCCGCGCGAGAGGGCCGGGGCCCGAACGGGCCGCACGGACGCCCTCCCGGTTGCGGTGTCACCGAGCCCCGACCCGAGAGTGGGTCAGCAGCACGGCACCCCCGCGACGCCTGGCCTCAGCGGACGTCGGCGAGGTGGACGATCGCCTGGGCGCGACGTACGTGCTTGCTCTCGGCCAGGTCCCGGACGGTCTTGATGTTGAACGCGGCCCGCAGGTGCTCGGCGTCGCCCTCGGACACCCCCTGCAGGGCGTCGACCGGGCTCTCCGCAAGCTCGTCGTAGTCCTTGCCCTCGTGTGCCTTGTCCACGTGGCGTGAGATGTCGGCCATGAAAACCTCCTGCTACCTCGATGAACTCGAACAGGTGCACCCCACGGGGCACCGCTCGGCACGTTACTCCGGCGCATCACCGCTGGCCATGGCCGTCCCCGCCACCCGGAACCAGCCCCGGAGATGCCCTTTCCGCGGAACCGTTGCGTGCCTACTGTCAGGGTGAGACCCCGAGGAGCCCACGATGAACCGAGCCGAGACTGCCACCGAGTCCTTCCGAGCCGCCCGCGACCTGCTGCTGGGGCTGCGCGAGGACTACGATGAGGCAGTCGCCCGGTTCGCCTGGCCCGACGTGGGCGCGCGGTGGAACTGGGCGCACGACTGGTTCGATGCCTTCGCCCGGGGCAATGGCCAACCGGCGCTGGTCATCGCCGAGGAGGACGGCGAACGCACCTCGGTCACGTTCGACGAGATGGCGCTGCGCTCCGACCGGGCGGCCGCCTTCCTGCAGGAGCAGGGGCTGGGCCGTGGCGATGCGGTGATCGTCATGCTGGGCAACCAGGTCGAGCTGTGGGAGGTGATGCTGGGCATCATCAAGCTCGGCGCGGTCATCATGCCCACGACCACGGCCCTGGGGCCGGCCGACCTGACCGACCGGGTGGAGCGGGGTGCGGCCGCGATGGTGGTGTGCAACCCGGCGGACGCTGCGAAGTTCGCCGACGTACCCGGGGACTATGCCCGGGTCTGCACCGGTCCCGTCGAGGGCTGGGTCGACCTGCACGCCGCCAGCGAGCTGGGCGAGCCGACCATCGAGCATCCGGGCACGGGGCCCGAGGACCGGCTGCTGCTCTACTTCACCTCAGGCACCACCTCGAAGCCGAAGCTGGTCGAGCACACCCAGGCGTCCTACCCGATCGGCCACCTGTCCACGATGTACTGGCTGGGGCTGCGCCCGGGCGACGTGCACCTGTGCATCTCCTCGCCGGGCTGGGCCAAGCACGCCTGGGCGTGCTTCTTCGCGCCGTGGATCGCCGAGGCCACGATCTTCTGCTACAACTACACCCGCTTCGACGCCGCCGCCCTCCTCGACCAGATCCGTGCCGAGCACGTGGCCACGTTCTGCGCGCCGCCCACGGTGTGGCGGATGCTGATCAACGCCGATCTGTCCGGCGGGTCGGGTGAGCTGCGCGAGGTGGTCGCGGCCGGGGAACCGCTCAACCCCGAGGTGATCAGCCAGGTGGGGAAGAAGTGGGGCCTGACCATCCGCGACGGCTACGGCCAGACCGAGACCACTGCACAGGCGGGCAACACCCCGGGCTCGCGGGTGGTACCGGGCTCGATGGGCCGACCGCTGCCCGGCGTCCCGGTGGTGTTGGTCGACCCGGCGACCGGCGAGCTGGTCACCGCTGCCGGCGAGGGCGAGATCTGCCTGGACCTGTCTGGTCGACAGGGACGACCGGTGCCGCTGATGACCGGGTACCAGGGCGACCGGGAGCGCAACACCGAGGCGATGGCCGGCGGCAACTACCACACCGGCGACGTCGCCAGCCGGGACGAGGATGGCTACATCACCTACATCGGTCGCACCGACGACGTGTTCAAGGCCAGCGACTACAAGATCAGCCCGTTCGAGCTCGAGAGCGTGCTGATCGAGCACGAGGCGGTGGCTGAGGCGGCCGTGGTCCCCGCACCCGACGAGGTCCGGCTGGCCGTCCCCAAGGCGTACGTCGCCCTCACCGCCGGCCACCAGCCGGACGAGCGGACCGCCTTCGAGATCCTCAAGTACGCCCGCGAGCACCTCGCTCCGTTCCAGCGGATCCGCCGGCTGGAGTTCTACGAGCTGCCCAAGACCATCTCAGGCAAGATCCGCCGGGTCGAGCTGCGCGGCCGCGAGGACGAGCACGCCGGCGAGCGCATCGGCAGCGAGTTCCGCGACGACCAGTTCCCCGACCTGAAGGGCTGACCGGCCTCCGACCGGATGGCAGCTCGGATGCCATCCATCGATGGTAGGATGTCTGTTCATGCGTACGACCATTGACCGGGGCGGCCGGGTGGTCATTCCCAAGAGGTTCCGAGACGCACTCGGCCTCGAGCCGGGGAGGAAGGTCGACATCGTGTTCGCCGACGACCGCGTCATCATCGAACCGGCCGACGCCGGCGTCGAGCTCGTCACGGTCGACGGTATGCCGGTCCTGCGCGCGTCGGAGGAGCTGGCGCCACCGGCGGCCGATATCGTCCGCGAGACGGTCGAGGAGATCCGTGCCGAGCGCGACGCACGTTTCGTGTGACACCAGCGTGCTCGTCCCGGCCCTGCTGGAGTGGCATCCCCTGCATCCCCGGGCGCGTGAGGTGGTCCGCGACCGGGTGACCAGCCTGCCCGCGCAGGTGTACGCCGAGGCCTTCTCCACCCTCACCCGGCTGCGCGACCCACGTCGGCCCACCCCCGCGCAGGCGCGCGACGCTCTTCGCGGGTTGCGCCGCCGGGTCCTCGCGCTCCCGGCGGGTGCGCTGCTCGAGCTGGTGGACTCGCTCGCCGACGCCCGGCTCGGCGGCGGCGCGACGTACGACGCGATCGTCGCGGCAACCGCGAAACACCACCACACCACCCTGCTCAGCGCCGACCAGCGCGCGCAGTCGACGTACCACGCCGTCGGGGTGCGCTACGAGCTGCTCGACCTCGTCAGCTGACGGGCGGCGTACGCCGATAGCCGACGCTGACCGAGCGGCCGCGTCCGTCGGCCGAAGGTGACTCGACGCTGCTGATCCGCTCCAGGCCCGCCCGCTCGAAGCCCGCGAGCTCGCGCAGCGTCAGCGGCTGGGGCGGCCCGTCCGGCGCCGCCTCGCCCTCCTCGCGCAGCAGGCAGTGCACGAACAGCAGCCCGCCCGGGGCAGCCCAGTCCGCGATCGAGGCCGTCGCGTCGGCTCGCCGCTGCGGCTCCAGGGACTGCAAGGTGCGGATCTCCACGACCAGGTCGAACCCCGCACTCCACTCCGGCGGCGGCGCGAACAGGTCGGCGACCCGGTAGTCGACCGAGGAGTCGGGGAAGCGTCGGCGGCACCAGTCGATCGCCGTCGCGGAGACGTCGAAACCGGTCACGCGCCAGCCGCGCCGGGCCAGCTCCTCCGCATCGTCGCCGAGCCCGACGGCGACCACGAGTGCCCGGCCGGGGGCCGGTGCCATCGCATCCAGCCAGGCCTCCAGTGCCGGGTTCGGCCGCAGCAGCGCCCACGGCACCTTGCCCGCGTCCGAGTCGGCCCCGGCGTACATCCCCTCGAACAGGTCCGCCCGGCTCGCTTCGTGTTCCACGCCGGGAGACTACGCCGACCGCGGTCAGCCCAGGCCCAGCTGGGAGGCCGCGTAGTCGGCCATGTGCCGCTCCCCCAGGGCGTTGGGATGCACCGGCACGAACTGGGTGGACCCGAAGGCCGGCTCCACCCAGCGGGTTCCGATGGACTGGCAGGCGTCGTGGCCCTCCGAGACACCGGAGAAGTCCAGGTAGGTGACACCGGTCTGCGCGGCCGCCTTCTCGATGGTCTCGGAGAGCACCTGCTGCAGGCTGCGCAGGTACGGCACGTCACCACGGGCGACCGGCATGAACGGGAAGCAGCCCTGCGTGGCCGGCAGGATCCACAGGTAGTTCGCGGCCACGATCCGGGCGTTCGGGGCTGCCTGCCTGACTGCGGTGAACGCCTTGACCAGGTTGTCGTAGGTGCTGGTGCGGACGGTGTTCGCGAAGGAGTCGCCGTACTTGTCCTTGCAGGGGCTGCCGTAGCCCAGCGACTCCAGGCCGAGGGACCCGCAGTCCTCCAGGGCGGTGGAGAACGTGCCGTTGTCGTTGCCGCCGATGCTCATCGTGACCAGGTCTGTGTGCGGGGAGAGCGCGTCGAGCTGTGGGGGCACGCCGGAGTACTGCGGGGTGAAGTAGTCCGAGGTGTCCGCGCCACCACACGAGACGTCGGTGAGCCGGTAGCCCTCCGCCGCCGCGATGTCGTGGGCCCAGTTCCGCGAGGACTGGGCACACCGGATGTCGGTGCCCGCGGCGAGCGGGAGGACACCCGAGCCCGCGCTGTAGCTGTCGCCCATGTTGACGTAGACCGCACCGCCCGAGTCCGCCGCGGCCGGCGCCATGGTGGCCGCGGCCAGGACGACCGTCGAGCCGAGGAGGGCCAGCAGGGTGGTGGGCCTGCGCACAGCGCGCGGGAGTCGGAGCATGACGGACCTTTCGCCGAGACAGACTCCTCAGGCTTACCGGAACCGCGCCGAAACCGGAAGGGGGAAGGGCCCGTGGGCCGGGCCTACCGCGGCGCCCGCCCCATGGTGTAGAACTCCGGGTTCGGCTGCAGTGCGGTCAGGTGGGCCATCCGGTTGGACAGCCCGAACAGCGCGGCGATCGCGCCGACGTCCCAGATCTCCTCGTCGGTCAGCCCCGCCTCCCGGGCCGCGTCCAGGTCCGCCTCGGTGAGCGTCGCCGACTCCAGCGAGACCTGCAGGGCCAGGTCGACGATCGCGCGCTCGCGGGGGCTCAGCTCCACGGCGTACGGGTTGGCGGCCGCCCGGTCCGCGATCTGGGGGTCCTTCTTCCGGATCCGCAGGATCGCGCCGTGGGCAACGATGCAGTACGTGCAGTGGTTCGCGCCCGAGGTGGTGACCACGATCAGCTCACGCTCGGCGCGGCTGAGCCCGACCGGCTCGCCGCCCACGTCCAGCTCGGGCTCCATCAGCGCGTCGTGGTAGTCCATGAAGGCCCGCAGCTCCCGGGGCCGGCGGGCCAGCGCCCGGAACACGTTGGGCACGAAGCCGGACTTCTCCGCGATCGGCTCGACCCGCTCTCTCAGGTCATCGGGGAAGTCCTCGAGCTCGACGTGCCCGAACCTGCTGACCTGCTCACCACTCATCACGGTCCTCCTCCCGCTCCGGATGCCGAGCCTACGGCTGCGGACGCGAGTCGGCCCCGGCATGGCCGACCGCTCGACCGTGCCGGGGCCGTGCCCGGTCAGGCTCTGGCTCGTGGGAGCCGGATGAGCCGTCAGCGCGGCAGCTCACCGCGCCCAGGGCTGGTTGATCTCGAGCAGCCGCTCCTGGAGGTGCTGCTGCTCCTGCCACTGGTGCCTGACGGCCCTGCCGAGCCGCGAGAACGAGGTGTGTCCGGTCCTGTGCTGGGTGGTCGTTGTCTTCTTCATGGCTCCATGATCCCGGTCGAAAAACATAAGCACAAGCGATTGTTCCTTCACAACCATGAAGTGCTCCTGTACTTTGGTGGGCATGCTCGACACCAGTCGTCTCCGGGTGTTCCGTGCCGTGGTCGCCACCGGCTCCGTGCAGTCGGCCGCGGCCAATCTGGGCTACACGCCCTCGGCGGTCAGCCAGCAGATCTCGGCCCTGCAGCGCGAGACCGGGCTGAGGCTGTTCGAGAAGTCCGGCCGCGGCATCAGGCCGACCTCGGCGGCCCGGGTGCTGGCCGACGAGAGCGACCAGCTGATGGGCAGCCTTGCCCGGCTGGACGGCGTGGTCGAGGACCTGCGCGTGGGCCGCTCCGGGACGCTGTCCATCGCCTGCTTCGCCTCGGCCGCCCAGGCATGGGTCCCCTCGGTCGCCAGGACGCTGCGCACCGAGTTCCCCGACGTCCTGGTCATGCTCAACCTGAACGAGGTGGGCGGCCGGCCGTCCCAGGAGAGCCCCGACATCGACGTGCGCACCGAGACCATCGACGCCCCGACCACCCTGCCGGGGTACACCCGCCGGGAGCTGCACGAGGAGGGCTACGTGCTGCTGATGCGCTCCGACCACCCGCTGGTCGGCCGGCAGCGGGTGGTGCTGACCGACTTCGCCGCCGAGCCCTGGATCGAGGAGGATCTCGGCACCAGCACCTGTGGCCGCATCATGCGAGCGGCGTACCGGTCCGCCGGGTTCACCCCCCGCTGCGTTGCTCGCACCGAGGACCACTACACGGCCGCCTCGCTGGTCGCGGCCGGCGTCGGTGTCGCCGCGGTGCCGCAGCTCGCCGTCGGCCTGCTTCCCCCCCAGGTTCGCTTCCGCCCGCTGGACGAGCCCGCGCCCCGGCGACGGATCGTCGCGTTCGTCCGGGACGGGGTGGAGCACACCCCAGCGGCGGCACGAGCGCTCGCCCTGCTGGAGCAGGAGGCACGGTCCGCGGCCAGGGCCGCCCGGTCGAGGAAGTGATGTCCGGACGCCCCTCCCGACGGAGCGGAGCGGACCCGAGCGTCAGGTCCCGGGGGTCACGAGCCCGTCGGCCGGCAGCGTGGTCCGGCAGCGCACCGGCTGCGCGTGCGCGGGGTCGAGGGTGTTCAGCACGATGCGTGCGGCGTTGGGGCTGGAGGCTATCTCGAGGTGGTCGGAGAAGTCGTTCGGACAGACGTCCTGCAGCACGATGTTGCGCATGTTCGGGTGGCCGGTCTCGATGCCGCTGGTGTAGGGGAGCACCACGTCGTCGTACCGGGTCACGATGTTGGTGTAGGAGACCCCGGGAGCGGCCACGCCGTGCGGACCGGAGCGCAGCCTCCTCACGATCGCGGAGCCGGTGACCATCTGACCGCATGAGGTGCACACAGGCACCAGCTTCGCCGGGTCGAAGCCGTACGCCGCCCCAGAGTGGACCAGCTGCCCGAACACGCCCGCGCCCTCGCCGTGCCACAGCGATGCCAGCGAGACGTAGTGGTCGACGTTGCGCGCCCCGCCGAGGAACCTCACGTAGTAGTCGGGCATGAACGTGCCCTGGGAGTGGCCGACAAGGTCGACCCTGCGGGCGCCGGTCCGGCGCAGCACCTTCGCGACGAAGTCCCTCAGCTCTCGGGCACTGCCGCGGATGTCGGCCATCCCGCCGACCTCGTACGGCGAGGCCGCGAGCTGCGGGGAGAGCCCGTAGGTGAGCGCGAACACGCAGTAGCCGTGGTTGGCCAGCAGGGCGGCGTACGTGCGCCAGTTGCTGGCCTGGTTGCCGCCGGTTCCGTGTACCAGCACCACCGGGCGCGGGTGGGCCGCGGGGGGCCGGCAGCTCCAGATGTTCTCCCCGGGGACCGACAGCGAGGTCCCGGTGCGGATCGTGTTCTCCAGGAAGTCGTGGCCCACGGGGTGGTGCGGCCGGCTCGACGCGGTGGCGGGCGCGACGGCCAGCGCCAGGGCGAGGCCGAGGGTGGCGAGGCAGCACAGCGAAGTACGGCGGATCATGGCCCTCCTCATCGGTCACACCGGCAACGACCGGCCGCGGAACGGGTCACGCCCCGGGCGCGCACCGCCTCGACCGCCCCCCGGCGCTCGTCGTCATCGACGAACCGCCGCTGGAATCAGTCGTCCAGACGACTGAAGCGGCTCGGCCCGCCGCCCCGAGGGGACGACGGGCCGAGCGTGGGTGTTGCGGGTCAGGCGCAGCTCTGGCTGCCCTCGGTGTTCTGCGTGACCTTGTCGCTCTTCACCGTCAGCGTGCGTGCGCGGGTGCCCTTCGGGCCGACGCACACGTTGACCGACGAACCCTTGACGCCGACCACGCTGGCCTTGAACGGGCTCTTCTCGCCCGCGTGGCCCTTCACGTAGTGGGTGGCGCTGGTGAACATGGCCGGCGACGTCACCGACTTCACCTGGCCCAGCTTGCCACTGCCGGCGATCGCGGCCTGGCGGACCGTGTAGAACTCCGCCACCGCCTTGGCGCCCGGGTCCTTGGCGTAGCTGCCCATGTCGACGTTCAGGCTGCCCATGCCTGCCGCGCTGCCACTGCCCTTGGCTGCGGACCCGGACTTGGCGCCCGCCTTCGAGCCGCCCTTGGCGCCCTTCGCGCCGTTGGCGCCCTTGGCGTTCTTGCCGCTCTTGCCGCTCTTGCCGGACATGTCCTTCGCGTGCTGCTTGGCCTGCTTCTTCGCCTGGGCCTTGGCCGATGCCGCCGCCTTGCCGGCGTGGTCCTTCGCCTTGTTCATGGCGTCCTTGGCCTGGGAGCCGCAGCCCACCAGGCTGCTGGCGAGGAACACGGATCCGACGGCTGCCGAGATCAGTCGCTTGTGTCGCATGTTGCTCCTTTTTCCGATGGCGAGATGTCCCGAGAACGGACACCACTGTCTCCGGAGATGCTCCAGACCACCCCCGCCGGTTCCTTGCCGAATCTCAGCCATCGGACGGGGCGAGACCGGATTGTTACCGGCGGGTTCGGCGCGGATCCGGGAGCGGCGTCACGCCCACTCGGCCGCGAGCAGGCCGTAGATCGCGTTGTCGGTCCACTCGCCCTTGCTCCACCAGTCCTCGCGCAGGTGCGCCTCCCTGGTCATCCCGAGCCGCTCACACATCCGGGCCGAGGCGGCGTTGCGGGGGTCGAGCTGGGCCAGGACCCGGTGCATCCGGTAGTGGACGAACGCGAGATCGAGCACGGCGCGGACCGCCTCGGTGGCGTAGCCGTGACCGGTGTGGGCGGGATGGAAGACCCAGCCGATCTCTGACCGGGAGAGGGTGTCGTCGACGGGCCACAGCGCCACGTCACCGACCACCGTGGCGTCGCGCTCGACCACCAGGGCCAGCCCGCTCCCCGGTCCGTCGATGTGGCGGCGCAGCACGCGCTTGGCGACCTGCTCCTCGGCGTACGCACGGGTCCACGGCTCCTCGAGCAGGTACCGCGCCACCTCCGGGTCGGCGTAATAGTCGAGCACGGCGTCCAGGTCCCCGGGCTCGAAGTGTCGCAGCGTGAGCCGCTCGGTCCGGATCGGTACGTCGGGCGGGCTGGCCATGCCGCTGACCCTACGGCGCCTGCTCGGGTTCAGTCGCCGAGCTTCCGGGTGAACCCGTCCGGCACGATGACGTCGGCCCGGGTCAGATCGTGCACGCTGGTGCGTCCCAGCCCCAGCAGCGCGGAGTCGATGCCGCCTCGGAGGATGTCCAGCACGTTCTCCACACCGGCCTGCCCGTTGGCCGCCAGGCCCCACAGGTAGGCGCGGCCGACCATCACCGCCCGGGCCCCGAGGGCGAGCGCCTTCACCACGTCACCGCCTCGTCGTACGCCGCCGTCGAGCAGCACCTCGACCCGGTCACCGACCGCCTCGGCGACGGCCGGCAGGCACCGGATGGTCGCCGGGGTGCCGTCCAGGTTGTTGCCGCCGTGGTTGGACACCGAGATCGCGGAGACCCCGGCCTCCACCGCCTGGCGGGCGTCGTCGACCCGGCAGACCCCCTTGAGCAGGAACGGCCCGTCCCACTGCTCGCGCATCCACGCCACGTCCTCCCACGTCGGCGGCGGCGTCTGCATCCACTCGCCGTAGGCGCCGAAGAACGTGGGGGCGGGCTGCCCAGGCTCGGCGAGGTTGGGCGTGGTCAGGTCCGGCACGCCGCCGGAGCGCAGGTAGTCGCGCAGCCACCGCGGCCGGCGCAGCGCCTCGGGCGCGAACCTCGCCATGGCCCGGAGGTCGAGCCGTTCGGGGATCTCGGGGCTGCCCCAGTCACGGCCCATCGAGAACGACCAGTCCAGCGTGGCGATCACGCCGACCGCCCCGGCCCGAGCTGCCCGGTCCATCCGACGCAGGATCGCGTCACGGCCACCGGTCCAGTAGAGCTGGAAGAAGGTCTGCGGGTTGGCCGCGACCACCTCCTCGACCGGCCTGCTGGCGAACGAGCTGAGTCCCATCGCGGTGCCGCGCGCGGCTGCTGCCCGGGCCACGGCCAGCTCGCCCTCGGGGTGCACCGCCTGCACGCCGGTGGGGCTGATCAGCACCGGCAGGGAGATCGGCTGGCCCATCACCGTGGTGGCGAGGTCGCGCTCGGCCGGGAGCCCGGCCACGTGGGGGGCGAAGCCGAGCTCGGCGAACGCGGCGACGTTGTCGTCGTACGTGGTGCCGCGCTCGGAGCCGGCGAGCAACGCGCTGTAGACCGACGGCGGCAGCCTCCTCCTGGATCGTCGCTGTGCCTCAGCGACCGTCTCGAACCACGGGTTCCGGAACATCGCGGTGCCTCCCTGCAGGTGGGTCGGGTGGGGCGGGTGTGCGGATGCGCCAGCGCGGCAGCAGCGCCCGGACGGACCGCCCGCGGGCGGCTCCCCACCACAACCCGGTGCCGTAGGCGAGGTCGTCGAGCCGGCGTGCCATCAGGTGCCGGACGGGGTCCAGCGCGGGGCGGGCGCGCCGATGGTCGGCCAGCCCCTCGGCGACCGCCGCGACGAGCAGCGCCCGGCGGGCGCGACGGCTCACCACGGCCAGCGCCACGGTGAGCGGCCAGTAGTGCCGGGTCAGTGCCGCGGCGGTCTGTCGCCCGACGGCCCCGATCCCGATCCCGGTGGCCGTGGCCGCGGTCCGCCAGGCGGCGGCGTCGCCGTGCATCCGGTACGCCGTCCGGGCGGTGGCCATGCCGCACAGCAACCCCGCGGCGGGCGCCGACCAGCGCCGCTGGGCGAGCACGACACCGGAGAGGGCGGCGGTCCACGAGGTCAGCACCATCGGGGCCGCCGAGCCCCCGTGCCGACGCGCCAGGGGCGCGGCGCCGGTGCCGTAGAACGCCCTCCGGGCCAGCCAGCTCGTCGCGCCGGTGCGGTGGTCGTGGCGCACCAGCGCGGCCGGCTCGTAGCGCACCCGCCAGCCCCGCGCGACCAGCCGCCAGACCAGGTCGACGTCCTCGGCGACCGTCATCGCCTCGTCGAAGCCTTCTCCCAGCAGCGTGTGCCGGGCCAACAGGGTCGCGCCGGGGACGTACGGCACCCGGCCGTGCGGTCGGACGGCCGCCGCGACCGGGCCCATGTCGAGGGAGGACCGGGCCGCCTCGTACCGGCTCACCCACCCGCCCCGCGCGTCGTCGTCCAGCGCCACCACCCGCGGCGCGACCGCGGCCACGGCGGGGTCGTCGAAGTGGCGCCGCAGCCCGGCCAGCCAGCCGGTCTCGGGCACCACGTCGGAGTCGACGAAGCAGACCAGCGGGGTGGCCGCCACGGACAGTCCGCTGTTGCGCGCGGCCGCGGGCCCCCGCGCCTGCTCGTGCCGGACCAGCCGCGCGCCGGCGCGCCGCGCCAGTCGCGCCACTTCGCCCGGGTCCGCCGAGCCGTCGTCGACCACGAC
>JBOHDO010000120.1:0-19994 GCA_050699415.1 Marmoricola sp. | reverse complement strand
CGTCGTACCGGGACGTGGTGCTGGAGCTGGTCGCGCCCAGCGTCACCTTCGAGGATCCGGAGCAGAAGGCGAAGCAGGAGCACGAGTCCAGTGTGCGACAGGAACGTTTGGCCGACCGGTTGGGTGGGAAGACTGTCGAGGTCGGCGACACCGTGACCGGCGATGACGCCGACGACGCCGACGAGGGTGGAGAGGGCGACAAGAATGACTGACGGCTTCGAGGTCAAGGGCGACGTACTCAACCGGCTGGCGGGCGACCTTCAGAACGTGACCGACGTGATGAGCCGCGCGATGGACGCGATGGAGTCCCGCGACGGGGCAGGCTCGCTGGGCACCGGTGACCTGGACGACGCGGCGAAGGGCTTCAAGGACTCCTGGAAGTACGGGCTGGGCAAGCTCAAGGACGACCTGTCCGACACCACCAAGAACATCGGGGCCACCGCGAAGCAGTACGACGCGAGCGAGGCCGACATCGTGCGGGCGCTCAACGAGTACAGACTGCCGACATGATCGCCGCGGCGGGCGGCGGAGGCGGGGGCCGCAGCTTTCCCGCGCTCGGGTTCGACCCGGCACCCGGCGAGCTCGGCGAGGTCGAGGCCCTGGTCGGCGACCTCAACAGCGCGGTGACCTCGCTGGGCGAGAGCGCCGGCCTGCTCGGCAACCTGTCCTCCAAGACCGGCTCGGACTGGCGCGGCAAGGCCGCCGACGCCTACCGCGAGCACGCCAACACCGACCTGACCAAGGCGCTGCGCAACGCCCACGACTCCTTCGCCAAGGCGCACAAGGCGATGCAGGGCTGGTCGGCGGACCTCTCGGAGTACCAGCGCCAGGCCGACACCCTCGAACGACAGGCCGAGCAGGCCAAGGCCGACGTCACCTCGGCCGAGAACCACCTGACCGATGTGAACGCGAACCCCTACCACGTCACCGGGTCCGACCCGACCGGCGAGCTGGCCACGCGCGCGCACCACCTGCAGCAACAGGCCGTCAGCGACGCCAACGGCGCGGTGAGCACAGCCAAGGGCAGCCTCGACGACATCCTCAAGCGGGCTCGCTCCCGACAGGGCGAGCACGACCACGCCGCCGGCTCGACCGCGAAGTCATTGGACGACGCCCCCGACAATTTGGCACCCAGCAAGCCGGGGTTCTTCTCCTCCATCGGCCACTGGATCAGCGACCACGCCAGCGACATCGCCGGTGTGCTCGACGACATCTCCGCGGTCGCGGGCATCGTCGCCCTGGTCACGCCACCGCCGATCGACGCGATCGCCCTCGGTGTCGCGGTCGGGTGCTCGCTCGGCGCCGCCGGCCTGCACGCCTACAAGGGCGAGTGGGGCAAGATGGGCGTCTCCCTGGTGGGAGCCGTGCCTGGGATCGGCGCCGTCGGGGACGTCGCGAAGGGTGCCCGGGCAGCGGAGACGATCGCCGACGGGGTCAAGTTCGCGCGGGGCGCTGAGTCCGCCGGTGACGCTGCGTTCGGCGCCCGGTACGCCATATCCGGGGTGGGCGACGCCATGCGCGCAGCGCCAAGATTGGCCAAGGACGGCTTGGACAGTCTGCAGGAGACCAAGGTGTTCGGATCTCACCTGAGCCGGGCGGCCGTCAGCGGCATCAGCAAGCTCCCGGGCGTCACCGTGCACGACGGTCTCGGCCTCGCTGCCAACATCGAGAAGGGCGTCGCCGGTGCCGGTGGGGTTATGGGAGGAGCAGATCTGATCTACAAGGGAGTCAACGGTCTCGACACAACGGCCCCCGGCACCGACCAGGTTGCCTACGGCGAGGGCGGTTATGGTTTCGGTAATGGTGCACTCGACGTAGCGAACCACTTGCCGCGGGTGCGTGTGCCGTGAGCGCATCCGACGCGTCCCGGACTCGGGTGATCGAGCCCCAACCCGGACTGGCCCACCCAAGCACCCGCGACCAGCAATGGCACGTCAAGCATCTGTGGGGGCTCATGGCCATCGGGGCGTTCGGCTTCATCGGCGTCATCTACGCGGCCCTGACCGGACCGGTGGGCCTCGGGGGCACCCCCCTGGGCGTGTGGATCGGGGCCGGCGTGTGGGCAGTGCTGTGCCTCGGCCTCGCCTGGTACGTCGACCCCGCGGTGCGGCAACGGCGTTACTTGCGGAAGTACCCCTGGGTGGAGTTCCCCGACGCTGCGGTGGAGCGGACGGCCTACACCAAGGTGGGAAGGGTGAAGGTGGTGTTCACCGACGCCTCCGGCAAACAGTACCGATACCAGATGGCGCCCAACGATGATGACTTCGCCGAGGGCGAGCGCGCCATATGGTTCGCTGGCCAGCCCGGCCACAACGGGGCGGTGATCTCTCTTCGAGACGGCGCCTGCACCGGGATGGCCTACATCTCGTGGGTCGGCTCCCGCTACTCCTCTTCGCCGATGCGACGAGCCTGAGGCTGACGGCGTCAACCTCCCGACAACCCGGCATCGCTCGCCTGTGCAGGCCGACGTCGCACACTGAGAGCCATGACCTCGAGAGATCCCAGGCTGGGCCCACCGCCCCCGCCGCCAGCCCCGCACCAGGTCACCGATGGCCCGGCGGCCGAGTTCCCGGAGACCACGGAGGCGCGGTTGCGGTTCTTCGGCCGCCGCAAGCTCAAGAAGCTGCTGGCCGACCATCCGTGGGTCGAGTACCCCGGGGAGATCAGCAGCACGCCCGCCGTCAACGGGGCGGGTCCCCTCAACGTTTCCCTGACCACCGCCGAAGGCGTCACGTGGGTCTACAACACCAACCCGGCCGAGCGGCACTCCCTGTTCGGCCGCCAGGCGGTCTGGTGTGCGGGCACGCCCGGTGAGAGCTGGCTCGCGGTGTCCCTCACCGAGGGCCGTACGGTGAGCCTGGCTGAGAAGTGGTTGGTCCAGCCCGATCGCTCCGACCAGGGCTGACTCGACAGCTCACGAGTGCGAGTCTCTTTTCCACAGATGCGAACAGCCTCTCGAGAATGTCGGCGGGCAGTGGTTGACTCGATCCATGGAGGGGACCACCGGCGAGACCGGCGCCACGCAGCGGGTGCATCCGGTGCTGGGGTTCGCGCTTGGGCTGGAGCAGGCACTGGACAAGGCAGCGGGAATCGAGCCGTGCTTCGCGGCGACGGGTGAGAAGCGGGCGGCGCTGCTGGCGTTGCATCGTGCGGAGCAGCGGTTGCACGCGGTGCGACTGCGACTGCTGGCAGGCTCCGGCGACGTGGCGGAGCTGGACGGAGCCCGCAACGTGGCGGCGTGGCTGGAGGCTCACACGCCCACCGAGCATGGCCCCAACCATCGCGACCTGCAGCTGGCCGAGGCGCTGGAGCGGCGGTGGCCGGCCACCGGCCGGGCGTTGCTGGCCGGGGAGCTGACGGTGCCGCAGGCCCAGGTGCTCACCGGCGGGCTGGACGAGCTGGCCTCGGACAAGACGCCGTACCGCATCAACGAGCCCGGCGGCGCAGTCCGGGACGTGGTCGGTGTGCCACCCGAGACCATCGCGGCGGCCGAGGCCCACCTGCTCGAGGCCGCGGCCGGCCCGCGGGGATGTACGCCGCGGCAGCTGCGCCGGCTCGCGGCTCGCATCCTGCAGGTGGTGGCACCGGGGCTCGACGAAGACCGGGAGGCCCGCCGCCTGGCCGAGCAGGAGCGGCGAGCCTGGGAGCGCACCAGCCTGTTCACCAGGAACATCGGCGACGGGCGCACCCGGTTCGACATCACCGTGCCCGACACCGTCGCCCACCGGTTGCTGGTTCACCTCGAGTCCTTCACTGCACCGCGCCACCGCCCGGAACTCGACCCGACCGCACCCGTGGGTATGCGTGGGAACGAGGAGAAGGTCCCGTCCTACCGGCGCAAGGGCCGAGCCTTCTGCGCCCTGCTGGAGACCCTCGACCCCCAACGACTCCCCTTGCACGGCGGGGACGCGACCACCCTGGTCGTCACCATCACCCTGGACCAGCTCCGCCGCGAGATCGGGATCGCCGGGCTCGGCTACGACGGCGCCGGGACCATCTCGGCCGCCGAGGCTCGCCGGCTGGCCTGCACCGCCCGGATCATTCCTGCCGTGCTGGGCAACGAGTCGGTCCCGCTGGACCTGGGACGCACCAGCCGGCTGTTCACCCCCGCCCAGCGCAAGGCCATGGCCCTCCGAGACCACCACTGCCGCGCCGAGGGCTGCTCGGTCCCGGCCACCTGGTGCGAGGCTCACCACCACAAGCTGCCATGGTCGAAGGGCGGCCGAACCGACGTCGCCGACGGCAAGCTGCTGTGTTCCTTCCACCACCATCGCGCCCACGATGACCGCTACCTCCACCGCGAGCTGCCCGACGGCGACCTCCGCTTCCACCGACGCACGTAGAGCCTGCGCCAACAGGGGTCAGTCGCACGGTGCCGGTCGACGGATCACGACGTGAGCTGGCGTACGCCGTCGAAGATGCCGCACGCCAGCGGGATCGCGGCCACCACCAGCACCACCGTGAGGGTCTCGGCGATGTCGGCCATCCGCGCCCACCAGATCGAGCGCCAGCCGCGCCCCATCGCCAGTGCGACCAGGACCACGATCAGCCCGAGGCCGGCACAGCCGGCGAACACCAGCCACTGCTCGGCCGCCGGGATCCGGTCGGTCAGCGCGACACCGAGGAAGGCGACGCAGAACACCGCCGCGACTCGCATCACCAGCCGGGGCAGCCGGGCGCGCATCGACCGCCCGATCAGCGCCAGCGCGCAACCGCCGAGCCCGACCATGACCAGGGCACCGATGCCACGCAGGTCGCCGCCGGCCGCAACCACCAGCAGCGCTCCACACACGCACACCACCACGCCGATGGCCACCGAGCCGGCCGAGAGCAGCCGCTGCCCGTGGCGGACCACCTCGCGTACCCCGTCGGCCCGCACCGCCGTCCGGCGGCGCGAGGACCGGCGCCTTTCGCGCACCGACCACGCGGTCACCGCGAGCCGGTCCAGGTCGAGCAGCGCCTGGTCGGGCACGTCGAGCACCACGAACGGCAGCAGCCGGGCCATCACCACCGCGATCCCGAAGGCCAGCGCCAGCACGGAGGTCAGCTGGGCACCCGCGACCAGCACGATGCCGGCGACCACGGCGGCGACCACCGCGACCACCAGCCACACGTCGAGTACGTCGACGACGTCCTCGTCCTCCCGGAACGCCCGCGCGATCGCGGCCACCACCACCGCACCCATGGCCCCGACCGCGACCCCGAGCACGGCCCGGCCCGGCCCGTCGCCGAGCGCCACCGCGAGCCCGGCCCCGGCCCCGAACGCGGGCGCCACCATCGCGGCGGCACCGCGGCCCCGTACGGAGCCGACCCCCAGGGGCACGGCCGCGGCCAGCGCCGCGGCCAGCAGCACGGCCAGGCACACCAGCGCGGCCAGCCCGCCCGCCAGTCCGGCCAGGATCCCGGCACCGATCGCCGCGAGTCCGGCCACCGGCAGCACCCCTGACCCGGCCCAGGGGCGCGCCCGCCGGTCATCCGTCGCTGCAGCGGGGTGGCCCGCCTCACCGGTCGCCGGCTCGCCACCCAGCGCCACCAGCAGGTCGCCGTTCTCCAGGCCCAGCTGGTCCACCGGCTGGTGGGGGTCCAGCGCCCGCCCGGTGGCGGTGGCCAGTGCGGGCGCCCCGGACGCCCCGACGGTGTGCGCATAGCTCTCGGCGACCGCGGACACCTCGGACCACAGCGGCGCGGACAGGTCGGCACGGCCCTGGTCCCCCACGATGCTGAGCCGGATCGTGCTCGCCGTGACGTCCGCCGGCACCCGACCTCCCGTTGGCCCGAGACGCGGTCTGCCCTCGCGGCAACTGCGCTGTTCCCATTATCCTGCACCATCGGGGACGTACGCGAGTAGTGGGACGTTCGCCCCGCTCGAGCCGATCGGGAGGCCTCGCGTGACCAGCACCTTGGGACTCCGGCGCAAGCTGGAGGAGCCCGAAATGCCCTCGGGCCAGCTGGCCCTGCAGGCACCCCCGGAGCTTGGGTCCAACGAGGGAGCCGGCGGCGCGCTGATGATGGCGCTGCCGATGCTGGGCAGCGTCGGCTCCATCGTCTTCGTCGCCGCGGCCCAGCCCGGCGGCAAGGGCATGATCGCCGCAGGGATGTTCCTGCTGGCCACGCTCGGCTTCGTCGGCGTGCAGTTCGACCGGCAGCGCAAGCAGCGCTCCGCCCAGGTCGGTGGCGCTCGCCGGGAGTACCTGCAGTACCTCTCGAGCACCCGCAAGACCGTACGGGAGGCGGCGGCCCAGCAGCGCCAGGCGCTGCTGTGGCGGTTCCCTCCCCCCAGTGCCCTGCCGGGCCTGGCCGAGGACCGCACCCGGCTGTGGGAGCGGGGCACCGACAGCCCCGAGTTCCTGCAGGCGCGGTACGGCGTGACCGCCCAGCAGCTCGCCCTGGAGCTGGTGCCCCCCGAGACCGCCCCGGTCGAGCAGCTCGACCCGGTCGCCTCCTCGGCTCTGCACCGGCTGCTCGTGGTGCACCGGGTCCAGCCGGACCTGCCCGCGGCCATCGACTGGCGCAGCTTCAGCCGCGTCGAGGTGACCGGTGAGGCCGAGCAGGCCCGGTCCCTCGCCCGCGCGCTGATCTGCTCCACCACCGCCTTCCACTCCCCCGACCGGGTGCTGGTGGCCGTGCTGGCCAGCGAGGAGACCATGCCCCACTGGGAGTGGGTGAAGTGGCTGCCGCACGCCCACAGCCCCGTGGAGAGCGACGCGGTCGGCCCCACCCGGATGGTGGCCGAGTCGCTGGACGACCTGGCTGCGATGCTGCCCCGCGAGCTCGCCGACCGGCCCCGGTTCGAGCCCGACCAGCGGCCGCTGACCCCGCACGTGCTGCTGGTCGTGGACGGCGGCGTACTCCCGCCCGGCAACCACCTGGCACCCGAGGAGGGTGTACAGGGCATGACCGTGCTCAGCCTGCCCGAGCGCTGGGACGAGCTCAGCGATCCCAGCCGGCTGCGGCTGGACATCCAGCCCGACCGGCAGGACGGCGAGCAGGTCGACGTCTCCGCGATCCGGCTGCGCGAGGGCGCCAGCCGCGCGCAGGGCGACCAGATGGACGCCGCCACCGCCGAGGCGTTCGCCCGCCGGCTCTCCCCGCTGCGCGCCGGCGACGGCCCGGCCAGCGAGGACACCCTGTCGGCCACCCCCGACCTGGTCGAGCTGCTCGGGTTGGGCCACATCTACGACTTCGACCCCGCCTCCGCATGGCGACAGCGCCCGGCCCGCGACCGGCTCCGGGTGCCGGTGGGCGTCGGTGACTCCGGCGGCCCCCTCCAGCTCGACATCAAGGAGGCGGCCCAGCAGGGCATGGGCCCGCACGGCCTGCTCATCGGCGCCACCGGGTCCGGCAAGTCGGAGTTCCTGCGCACGCTGGTGCTCGGCCTGGCGATGACCCACTCCAGCGAGACGCTGAACATGGTGCTGGTCGACTTCAAGGGCGGCGCCACGTTCGTCGGGCTCTCCGACCTGCCGCACGTCTCCGCGGTGATCACCAACCTGGAGAGCGAGCTCACCCTGGTCGACCGGATGCAGGACGCGCTGTCCGGCGAGATGGTACGGCGCCAGGAGCTGCTCCGCGAGGCCGGCAACTACGCCTCGGTGCGCGACTACGAGAAGGCCCGCGCCGACGGGGCCGACCTCGACCCGCTGCCCAGCCTGTTCGTCGTGGTCGACGAGTTCTCCGAGATGCTCTCGGCCAAGCCGGAGTTCATCGACCTGTTCGTCGCCATCGGCCGGCTCGGCCGCTCGCTCGCGATCCACCTGCTGCTGGCCTCGCAGCGGCTCGAGGAGGGCCGGCTGCGCGGGCTGGAGAGCCACCTGTCCTACCGGGTCGGGCTGCGCACGTTCTCCAGCGCCGAGTCCCGCACGGTGCTCGGCGTCCCCGACGCCTACGAGCTGCCCAACGTGCCCGGGCTCGGCTTCCTGAAGCCGGACCCGTCCTCGATGCTGCGGTTCAAGGCGGCGTACGTCTCGGGGCAGCCGCCGCGGCAGAGCACCGCGCGAGCGAGCCGGGGCGACTCCCGGGTGCGCAGCATCCTGCCGTTCGGCCTCACCCATGTGTTGCCGCCGCGCGAGGAGGTCCCGGAGGTCGAGGAGGAGGAGCAGGAGGTCGCCGCCCCGGCCGCGGAGGAGGACAAGCGGACGGTGCTCGACATCGCGGTCGACGAGATGGTCGGCAAGGGGCCGGAGGCCCACAAGGTCTGGTTGCCGCCGCTGGACGAGCCGGACACGCTGGACACGCTGATGCCGGACCTGACCACGGACGGCGAGCTCGGCCTGGTCTCGCCGTACTGGCGCGGCCGCGGCGGTCTCAGCGTGCCGCTGGGCATCGTCGACCGGCCACGGGAGCAGCGACGTGACGTGCTCTCGGTCAACCTGTCCGGCGCCGGCGGGCACGTCGCGGTGGTCGGCGGGCCGCGCAGCGGCAAGAGCACCCTGCTGCGCACCCTGGTCGGCAGCCTCGCGCTGACCACCACGCCCACCGAGTCGCAGTTCTACGTGCTGGACTTCGGCGGCGGCACGTTCGCACCGATGGCCGACATCCCGCACGTGTCCGGCGTCGCCACCCGCGCCGAGCCCGACGTCGTACGCCGGGTGCTGGCCGAGGTGCAGGGCATCGTGGACCGGCGGGAGTCCTACTTCCGCCGCCAGGGCATCGACTCGATCGAGACCTACCGCACCAGGCGGGCCCGGGGCGACGCCGACGACGGGTACGGCGACCTCTTCCTCGTCATCGACGGCTGGAGCACGCTGCGGGCCGACTTCGAGACCCTGGAGATGGAGCTGCAGGCGCTCGCCCAGCGCGGATTGACCTTCGGGCTGCACCTGATCGGGGCTGCCGCCCGGTGGGCGGACTTCCGCTCCGCCACCCGCGACCTGTTCGGCACCCGGCTCGAGCTGCGACTGGGCGACCCGGCCGACTCCGAGATCGACCGCAAGACCGCGGTGCTGGTGCCGACCGGCCGGCCCGGCCGCGGCCTGACCACCGCGAAGCTGCACTTCCTGGCCGCCCTGCCGCGGATCGACGGGACCCACGACCCCGACACCCTCGGCCCGGGCGTGGACGACCTGGTCCGGCGCACCAGGGAGACCTGGAGCGGCAAGCGCGGCCCGAAGCTGCGGCTGCTGCCCGACGAGATCTCGCTGGAGAAGGTGCTCGCGCAGGTGCCGGCGAGCGCCCCCGAGCGCAGGGTCTACCTCGGCATCGACGAGCGGGACCTCGCCCCGGTCGGCCTCGACGTGGACAAGGAGCCGCACCTGCTCGCGTTCGGCGACAGCCGCTCGGGCAAGAGCGCCCTGCTGCGCGGCTACCTGCAGGAGGTCATGCGCACGCGATCGGTCGAGGAAGCCCAGATCGTGGTGGTCGACTATCGCCGCTCGCTGCTCGGCGAGGTGCCGGAGGACTGGCTGGTGCACTACCTGACCAGCGTCGCCCAGGCCGAGCCCGCCCTGGCCGAGCTGGGCCAGTACCTCAACAACCGGCTGCCCGGTCCGGACGTCACGCCGGAGCAACTGCGCAACCGCTCCTGGTGGACGGGCGCAGAGGTGTTCATCGTGGTCGACGACTACGACCTGGTCGCCACCCAGGCCGGCTCACCGCTGCAGCCCCTGGTGCCACTGCTCGCCCAGGCCCACGACGTGGGGCTGCACCTCGCGGTCGCCCGGCGGTCCGGGGGCGCGACGCGCGCGCTGTACGAGCCCGTGGTGCAGTCGCTGCGCGACCTCGCGATGCCCGGCGCACTGCTGTCCGGCAGCCCCGACGAGGGCCCGCTGATCGGCACCGCGAAGCCGCGGCCGTCGATCCCCGGACGCGCCCAGCTGATCACCCGCGACCGTGGCGTCGAGGTGATGCAGGCGGCCTGGACGCCGTCGTCGCTCTGACGCGGATCCGGGCCGCCCGAGGCCCCCGCGGCAGGCAGTCTCAGCCGACGGCCGCGTGCAGCACCGAGGTGAAGAAGCCGAGCCCGTCGGTGCCGGGACCGCACAGGTCCTCCACGGCGTGCTCCGGGTGCGGCATCAGGCCGACCACGTTGCCGCGGTCGTTGGTGACGCCCGCGATGTCGTGCATCGAGCCGTTCGGGTTCACCTCGAGGTAGCGGGCGACCACGCGGCCCTCGCCCTCCAGCATCGCGAGGGTTCCTGCGTCGGCGACGTACCCGCCCTCGCCGTTCTTCAGGGGTACGACGAGCTCGGCGGCCCCGGCGTACTGGCCGGTCCAGGCGGTGTGGGCGTTGTCGATGCGCAGCCGCTGGTCGCGGCAGACGAACTTCTGTTGGTCGTTGCGGATCAGCGCACCGGGCAGCAGGTGGCACTCGCACAGGACCTGGAAACCGTTGCAGATGCCGAGCACGGGCAGCCCTCTGCCGGCCGCCGCGATGACCTCGGTCATCACCGGCGAGAACCGTGCGATCGCACCACAGCGCAGGTAGTCGCCGTAGGAGAACCCGCCCGGCAGCACCACCGCGTCGACGGCGTGCAGGTCGTGGTCACCGTGCCAGAGCGGCACCGGCGTGGCGCCGGCGACCCGCACCGCCCGTGCCGCGTCGACGTCGTCGAGCGACCCCGGGAAGGTGACGACCCCGATCCTCACGGCGCCGTCTCCGCGGTGACCTCGACGGTGAAGTCCTCGATCACCGGGTTGGACAGCAGCGTCTCGGCCATGCGGCGCACCTCGTCGAGCCTCTCCTCGGTGGCCTCGCCCTCGATCTCGAGCTCGAAGCGCTTGCCCTGCCGCACCGAGGTCACGCCGTCGAAGCCGAGCCGCTGCAGGGCCCCGTGCACCGCCTTGCCCTGGGGGTCGAGGATCTCCGGCTTCGGCATCACGTGGACGACGACACGGGCCACTGTTGTCTCCTGGCGCAGGGTCGGAGGATCGGACGCGCTGAGTCTAGACGGCCGTCGATCTTGGTTGCCGGTGCGGCACGACCCGGCACAATGGCGATCATGAGCGCCCCACGCCAGCAGCCCTTCGGGACCAGCATTTTCACGTTGGAGTTCCCCCAGTCGCTCGCGGTGTACGACGACTACGCGGCGGCGCAGCGCGCAGTGGACTTCCTCTCCGACGAGGAGTTCCCGGTGCAGAACTGCATGATCGTCGGCACGGACCTCAAACAGGTGGAGCGCATCACGGGTCGGCTGACGTACCCGAAGGTGGCCGGCACCGGCGCGCTGAGCGGGCTGTGGCTGGGCATCTTCGTGGGCCTGATCTTCTCGCTGTTCGGGCGCTCGAACACCCTCGGCGTGATCATCGCGACCGCGCTGCTCGGTGCCGGCTTCGGAGCGATCTGGGCGATCGTCGGGTACGCCGCGACCCGCGGCCGCCGGGACTTCTCCTCCACCACGACGGTGACCGCCACCCGCTACGAGGTGCTGGTGGAGCACAAGCACGCGGCGCGGGCACGCGAGCTGCTGGCGAAGCTCCCCGGCGGCACCCCTGACCCGTTCGCCTGACGACCCAGGCCCGAAACCCGAGCCGCCGCCTCAGTCCCCGGCGGCCAGCTGGTCCTCGATCTCGGCGAGCGCCCGGCGGGCGTAGCCGCGCCAGAACCAGCCGAACACCGGCATCAGCCGCAGACCCTGCCGGGTGGGCTCGATCTGCCACGACCAGGTGATCCGGGTGCCGCCGGGCGCCGGCTGGAAGGTCCACCTGCCCTCCGCACCGGAGACCACCGGCTTCATCGGGCCCGAGACCTGTGAGATCCGGTACTCGAAGCCGACGCCGGGTTGCACCGCGGTCAGCTCCTCGTGCATCCGGCCGCCGTCGGCCAGCACGATCGTGCGGGTCTGGCCCACCGTGCCCCAGGTGCCCGGCTGGTCGAGCACCTCGCGGATCGGCGGGATCACCCAGAACCGGTGCGTGAAGATCCCGGTCAACGGGGCGGGGAGCACCGCCTCGAAGGTCCGCTCGGGATCGGCGGCCACCACGCGGGACTCGGCCACGCCGTACCTTGTGTCCATCGCTACTGCACCAGCTCTCGCTTGAGGATCTTGCCGGTCGCGGTCATCGGCAGGCTGTCGACGATGCCGACGACCCGCGGGTACTTGTACGACGCCATCTGCTCCTTGCCCCACGCAACCAGCTCGTCCCCGGTGACGCCAGCCCCCTCCTGCAGCACCACGAACGCCTTGATCTCCTCGCCGTGGCTCTCGTGGGGTACGCCGACCACCGCCGCCAGCGAGACGTCGGGGTGGGTCATCAGCACCTCCTCGACCTCCCGCGGGTACACGTTGTAACCGCCGCGGATGATCATGTCCTTGGACCGGTCGACGATGTAGTAGAAGCCGTCCTCGTCGACCCGGGCGAGGTCACCGGTGCGGAACCAGCCGTCGCGCATCACCTCGGCGGTGGCCTCGGGGCGGTTCAGGTAGCCCGTCATCACGTTGTGGCCGCGGACCGCGATCTCGCCCACCTCGCCGACCGTGTCGACGGTGTTCCACTCGCTGTCGACGAGCCTGCACTCCACGCCCCAGACCGGGATGCCGATCGAGCCGGGCCGCGGGTCGCGGCCGGGGTCGGAGAACGTCGCCACCGGCGAGGTCTCCGAGAGCCCGTAGCCCTCGAGGATCTGCACACCGAGCCGGTCCCTGACCATGCGGATGATCTCGACCGGCAGGCTGGCGCCTCCGGAGACGCCGATGCGCAGGTTGTCGGCGATGCGCTCGACGTCCACGTCCTCGTCGAGCGCGCCGAGGATTCCCCACCACATCGTGGGTACGCCGGCGAAGAACGTGATCGTCTCCTTCTGCATCAGGTCGACCACCTGCCTGCCGTCGAACCGGGGCACCAGGTGCAGCGTGGCCGCGGTGGCGAAGCCGGCGTTCATCTGCACCGTGGACCCGAAGGAGTGGAACAGCGGCAGCGCCACCACCTGGGCGTCGGTGCCGGGCTCGGAGCCGAACAGCCGGTTGCAGGTCAGCGCGTTCAGCATCAGGTTGCCGTGGGAGAGCTCCGCGCCCTTGGGCTGGCCCGTCGTGCCGCTGGTGTAGAGGATCACCGCGGTCTCGGTCTCGGGACGGACCACGCTCTCGAACCTCGCGGGCTGGTCCGCGAGCGCCTCGGCCAGGGTCTGTGCCCCGTCGATGCCGGACGCCGCGGCGAGATCGGCCATGACCAGGAAGAACTCAGGGGTCCGCTTCGCCGCCTGCGCACCCTTCCAGCCCTCCTCCCCCATGGGCAGCTCGGGGGTGCCCTCGAAGCAGAGGTACGCCTTCGCGTCGGAGTCGTCGAGGTAGTAGGTGACCTCGCGGGCCTTGTTGAGCACGTTCATCGGCACCACGACCGCGCCGGCCTTGAGGATGCCGTAGTAGACCACCGGGAAGTACGGCAGGTTCGGGCAGCTCAGCGCGACCCGGTCGCCGGGCTCGATGCCGCGGGAGACCAGCAGGTTGGCCACCTGGTTGGCGAAACCTTCCACCTGGGCATAGGTCAGCCGGGCGTCCCCGAGCACCAGGGCGTCCCGGTCGCCGTGGTGACGGGCGGAGTCCTCGAGCAGGATCGACAGGTTGTACACAAGCCACCTCCGGTGGTCGGGGTTGGCCGCCAATCTACTGGCCGGTACGACAGCTGCGGACGGTTGGGGGACCCTCCGATCGGGCAGGAACGGCACGACGGGACCCCGGAATGCTGCGGTTTGGGACCAAACCGCAACAGCACGGTCCAGCTCAGAACCGCTCGCCCGTAAGCAGCTCGTAGGCCTCGACGTAGCGTGCCCGGGTTCGGTCGACCACCTCGTCGGGCAGGGCGGGCGGGCGCTCGCCGGAGGAGCGGTCCCAGCCGCTCTCGGGTGAGAGCAGCCAGTTGCGCACGATCTGCTTGTCGTACGACGGCTGCGACCGGCCCGGCTGCCACTCGTCGAGCGGCCAGAACCGGGAGGAGTCGGGGGTGAGCACCTCGTCGGCGAGCACGATCGTGCCGTCGGTGCGGGAGCCGAACTCGAGCTTGGTGTCGGCCAGGATGATCCCGCGTTCGCGGGCCAGGTGCTCGGCGTGGCCGTACACCCGCAGCGTGAGGTCACGCAGCCCGGCCGCGACCTCGGTCCCCACCCGGTCGGCCACGGCGTCGTACGAGACGTTCTCGTCGTGGTCCCCGATCCGGGCCTTGGTGGCCGGGGTGAACAGCGGCTCGGGCAGCCGGCTGCCGTCCTCCAGTCCATCGGGCAGCCGGATCCCGCACACCCTGCCGGTGGCCCGGTAGTCCAGCAGCCCCGACCCGGTCAGGTAGCCGCGGGCGACACACTCGACCGGGAACATCTCCAGCGGCTCGCAGACCACCGCCCTGCCTCGCACCGCCTCGGGTACGTCGGCCGACACCACGTGGTTCGGGTGGTTCGGCACCAGGTCGGCAAGCCGGTCGAACCACCACAACGACATCCGGGTGAGGATCTCGCCCTTGTCGGGGATGCGGGTGTCGAGCACGTGGTCGAACGCCGAGATCCGGTCACTGGCCACCATCAGCAGCAGGCCAGCGTGCTCGCCGGCATCGAGCCGGTACAGGTCGCGCACCTTGCCGGAGTGCAGCGGGGTCGCGCCGTCGACCGCGGGCGCTGGAGGGATGTTGTGCTCGTTGAGCTCGGCCACGCACGACACCCTACAAAGGCCTCGGCCCGGCGCGGTGGCCGGCGATGAACGGGGATAGTGTCGGGCCATGCCGGAGTCGCCCGAGGATCTCTACGCACGCGTGATGGGCGTCGCCGATGCGGACGGGCGGCTTCCGCTACCACCGGTCACGACCTGGGACATCTTCCCCTGGGACGGCGACCTGTCGGTCCGCCCGCTCAGTGCCCCCGTCGGCGCCGCGGAGATGCGCGAGGGCGACGGTGGCGCTGGCTGCGGGACATGCGATGACCCCGGACGCAACGCCATCTGGACCAACGAGCGCTGGATGGTCACCAGCACCTCCGAGCCGACCGGGATGCCGCTGGTGCTGTTCCTGAAGCCGAAGGAGCACCTGGACTACGGCGACCTCGACGACGACCTGGCGTCGGAGTGCGGCCGGATCAGCGTCTGGCTGAGCCGCATCATGGAGCGCCTCGACGGTATCGGCCGCACGCACGTCTACAAGGTCGGCGACGGGGGCGAGCACCTGCACGTCTGGTTCTTCGCCCGGCCGGCCCGGTTCCCCCAGGTGCGTGGCTCCTCGGTCACCGAGTGGGACGACATCCTGCCCCCGGTGCCCGAGGACGTCTGGCGCGCCGACCTGGCCTACGTCGCCGAGCACCTGGCCCACCACGAGGGCAGATCGCTGGTCTGACCCCGGCCCGTCGGGTCAGCCGACCGTAGCGAGGTAGCGGCGGATCCGCTCGCGGGGGTTGTCGGTGATCGCGGTGCCGTGGGTGAACGCGGCGACGTCGTAGTCCAGCTCCGCCAGCCGGTGCACGGTCTTGCGGGTGAGTGCGAAGTCGGAGCACAGCACCCGCGGCGAGATCCGCAGCCCGCGCAGCAGGTCGACGTTGAACATCGCGTCCCCGGTGATCAGGGTGCGGCTGGGCTCGTGCAGGAACGAGACGTGACCGGGCGAGTGTCCGGGGGTGTGCACGACCCGCAGCCCACCGGCCACCGGAAGGACCTCGCCGTCCGCCAGGGGCTCGTCCGGCGTGAAGGGCTCGAACTCGTGCTCCGGCTGGGGCAGCCTGGCGAACAGCCGACCGAGGAGGTACCGCTGGTCGGGTTGCTGCTGCCGGCGACCGCGCACTGCCGAGTCACGGTCGTCGGGATGGACCCCGACCGAGGCACCGGTGCTCCGGGCCATCTCCGCGGCCCCGCCGGCGTGGTCGGGATGCACGTGGGTGAGCAGGATGCGCTGCACGTCCTGCGGGTGCTTGCCCATGACCGCGAGCCCGGCGACGATACGCGCCGGCGCCTTCTTCAGGCCGGTGTCGACGAGCGTGACGCTGCCGTCGTCATCGACGAACGCGAACGAGTTGACGTAGTCCTTCACGGCAGTGGGGATCCGCCACACGTTCGGCGCGAGCTGTACGGCGGGAGTGCGGGCCATGACCGGAGTCTGCCAGCGGCCGGCGGGGCGCGCCATCGTCGCCCGATCGCACCGGACCACTCCCGCGACGGTGCCACCTCGTGGTCGGGTGGATACTGTCCCCAGTATCGTTGGTCCTGCACCCCAGGAGCGTCACGTGAGCTCTCCCATCACCCCGGAGTACCCCGACAAGCTCGACGCGGCGGTGCTGAAGGTGGCCGGCGTGGTCGTGCTGGGCGCGATCATGTCGATCCTCGACATCACCGTGGTCAACGTCGCACTGCCGACCTTCCAGAACGTGTTCGGCACCCGCGACCAGCCGGTGGCGTACTCCACCGTCGCCTGGACGGTCACGGCGTACACACTGTCCCTGGCGACGGTCATCCCGTTGACGGGCTGGGCTGCCGACCGGTTCGGCACGAAGCGGCTCTACATGACCGCGGTGTTCCTGTTCGTGCTCGGGTCGGCGCTGTGCTCGACGGCCTGGGACATCCACGTGCTGATCGGGTTCCGGGTACTGCAGGGCCTGGGCGGCGGCATGCTGATGCCGCTGGGCATGACCATCATGACCCGGGCCGCCGGCCCCAACCGGATGGGCCGGCTGATGGCCGTGCTGGGTGTGCCGATGCTGCTGGGCCCGATCATGGGCCCGATCCTGGGCGGCTGGCTGATCCAGATCGCGAGCTGGCACTGGATCTTCCTGATCAACGTGCCGATCGGCCTGATCGCGCTGGTCTACGCCTGGCGCGTGCTGGAGAAGGACGACCCGGAGCCGTCGGAGTCCTTCGACTTCCTCGGCATGCTGCTGATGTCGCCGGGGCTGGCGCTGTTCCTGTTCGGCGTCTCCTCGATCCCGGAGGAGGGCACGGCGACGGCGCCCCGCGTGTGGGCGTGCATGCTGGCCGGTGCGGCACTGATGGCGGCCTTCGTGAGGCACTCGTTCCGTCCGCGGCATCCGCTGCTGGACCTGCGGCTGTTCCGCAACCGGCAGCTGACGGTCTCGGTGCTGACCATGTTCCTGTTCGCCGGCGCGTTCTTCGGCGGCCTGCTGCTGGTGCCGACGTACTTCCAGGAGGTCCGCGGCGAGTCGACGCTGAACGCCGGACTGCTGATGGCACCGCAGGGCATCGGCGCGATGCTGACCATGCCGATCGCCGGCGCCCTCGCCGACCGGATCCCGATCGGGCGGATCACCCCGGTCGGGATCGTGGTCATCCTGGTCGGGCTGTTCGGATTCACCCAGATCGGCGCGGACACGCCGCTCCCCGTGATCATCGGGATGCTCTTCGTGATGGGCCTGGGCATGGGCGCCACGATGATGCCGCTGTTCACCGCGGCGCTGAAGACGTTGCGCCACCACGAGGCCGCCCGCGGCTCCACCATCTTGAACATCACCCAGCAGGTCGCCAGCTCCTGCGGCGTGGCCGTGATGTCGGTGCTGCTGACCAACCACCTGAACAGCTCTCCGGTCATCCCGGGCAGCACCCACGTACCGGGGCTGGGCAGCGAGGGCCTCTCGAGGGCGAGGGCGGCCATCCTCGCCCAGACCGAGCCGGACAAATTCGGCCCCCTGGCCCACGCCATGCACCTGGGCACGCAGGTGGTCCAGCGCGGCCTCGACGACGCCGCGTCGGCGTTCGCCCACACCTACTGGGTCGCCTGGGCGCTGGTCGCCCTCACGCTGGTGCCGGCGTTGCTGCTGCCGAGGCGCCGGCAGCGCGCCGAGTCCGACGACAAGACGTCCTCGCCAGCGATGATGCACTGAGTGCCGCCGGGTGCGCAGCTCGGTACCGATCGCGTGGGGGCTGGCGCTGGGCCCGGCCGTCGGCCTCGGGCTGGCCCGGTTCGCCTACGGCCTGCTGCTGCCGCCGATGCGTGCCGACCTCGGCTGGAGCTTCGCCCAGGCCGGCACGCTGAACACCCTCAACGCCGCCGGCTACCTGGCCGGCGCCCTCGCCACCGGTCCACTGGTCCGGGACCGTGGCCGGTCGTTCACGTTCGCCCTCGGCCTGGTCGCCACCACGCTGGCCGTCCTCGGTGAGGGGCTCACCGCTGCGTTCGCGGTGCAGCTGCTACTGCGCCTGGTCGCCGGGGTCGGCGCCGCGTTCAGCTTCATCGCCGGAGCCGGCATCGTCGCCGGCCTGCCCCGTCGCGAGCACGGGCCGGGGCTGCTGCTGAACATCTACACCGCGGGGGGCGGGGTCGGCATCGTGGTCTCGGGCGTGGTGGTGCAGTCGGCGCTGCACAGCGGCGGCTGGCGCGAGGGCTGGCTGGGGCTGGGAGCGCTGGCGGCGCTGGGCAGCGCGCTCGCGCTGGCCGCCGTACGCCGGACCGGAGCATCCGGCCGGGCACAGCCCGAGGCGCGGGGCCGGATCGGGACGCTGCGACTTCCCGCGGTCGGGTACTTCCTGTTCGGCTGCGGCTACATCGCCTACGTCACCTTCGTGGTCGCCTACCTCGGCGAGGCCGGGCTGTCCGCCACCCAGGTCACCGTGTTCTGGACGCTGCTCGGCGTGTGCGTCCTGCTCGGGGTCCCGCTGTGGGGCCGGCTGCTGGACCGGATGCGCTCGGGCCACTGCCTGGCCCTGATCACGGCCGTGCTGTGCATCGGTGCGGCGCTGCCGCTGCTGGTGCACGGCCTGGCCGGCGGGCTGGCCTCGGCGGTGGTGTTCGGCGCCAGCTTCCTGTCGCTGCCGGCAGGCATGGCGCACCTGGCCCGGCAACGACTGCCGGCACCGGCGTGGACGAGCACGATCGCCCAGCTCACGGTGGCGTTCGGCGTCGGCCAGTGCCTCGGGCCGGTGCTGGCCGGCGTACTCGCCGACCGCTCGGGCGGCCCCGGGCTCGGGCTGGCCCTGGCCGCGGTGGTCCTCGGGGCGGCCGCGGTGACCTACCTCATCGGCGACCGGGCCGGGGGCGGGGTCACCGGGCCTGGAAGGAGGTGAACCCTCCGACCTCGGCGTCACGCGTCCGTACGGCGTCGACCCTCGACCGCGGCGAGCCGAGGTGGCACCACTCGACCAGTGCCTCGACCGCCCGCGGGGGCCCTTCGAAATGCCCGGCCACCGAGCCGTCGTACTCGTTGCTGACCCAGCCGGTCACTCCGAGCCGGTCGGCTTCCTCGGCGCACCGGGCCCGGAAGAACACACCCTGCACCAGCCCGGTGACGGTCACGTCGAGGGCCCTGGCGCTCACCCGGCCATCCTGCCTCAGGCCGTTCGCTCATCGTCGCACGGCGCGGGCCCGCTCGTGGGCGGTCGGGTGCCGCAGCGGCTTGTAGGCGCGCACCACCAGGCTCTCCCGGCGACTCAGCGGGCCGGTCGCACTCAGCGTCAGCTTGCCCCACCCCGTGCTCCCTCGCAGGTCGACCAGGACGAGCCCGGTCCCGTGCACGGTCCGGACCGGCCGGCCGTCCACCACGATGGTCGCTCCGGCCCCGTGGGGTGCGTGCAGCGTCCCGGCCAGCACCAGCCGGTAGCGCGGTTGGCCGTAGAGGTTCATCGTGCGGTTGCTGCCGCCCGGGTGGAGTACCGACCGGTTGGCGCCGTCGGCCTGGTGGTAGTAGCGGCCCCGGTGGAGCAGCTGCATCGGCGGCAGCGACTGCCAGCGACCCATCGGCGTGGGGGCGGCCGACGTCGGGGGACGGTGCTGGGTGTGGGCGGGTGCTGCGGGAATCGGCCGGGTGGGCGACTCCGCCCGGTTGACCAGGCGCGGCAGCCCGACCAGCAGTCCGACCGCGACGACGACGGCCACGATCCCGGCGGCGCCGCGGGTGCGCCGGACCCGCCCCCGCCTGCGTCGTACGCCGGCCAGCCGGTCGCCGGGCGGGGGCGTGGCCGCACGCGCCTGCGCGCGCAGCTCCTGCCGCAGCTGCTCGGGGTTCATCGGTCCTCACCCGCCCGGGACACCAGCGGGTCGTCGCCCAGCCGCGCGATGGCGCGGTGGGCGTGGCTCTTGACCGTGCCGACGCTGCAGCCCAGCAGCGCGGCCACCTCCCGCTCGCTGAGGTCCTCGTAGTAGCGCAGCAC
>JBOHDO010000119.1:0-15830 GCA_050699415.1 Marmoricola sp. | reverse complement strand
CGGCGTGCTCGTCGTACGCCATGGGCATCCCCATCCGGGCCAGGATGTCCAGCAGGCTCGCCTCGGGATGGTCGACACCGGAGGTCCGGGTGTGGTGCAGGCCGCGGAGCACGATGTCGGCAGGGTGGGTGCCGGCCGCCGCGAACCCGAAGGCCGCGGACCCGATGTCGGCGGGAAGCACCACGTGGGTCGGCTGTGCCCGCTGCTGCGGCTCGACGAGGTAACGGTGGCCGCCGTCGGTGACCTCGACCTGCAGCCCGAACTGCTTCATCATCTGGAGCGTCAGCTCGAGGTAGTGGCGCTCGTTGAGCGCTCCGTCGACGACGATGGTGGTCGGTCCGGTGGCGAAGGGCGCCAGCAGCAGCAGGCCGGAGATCCACTGGGACAGGGTCCCGTCGATGTGCACCTCCCCGCCGGTGGGCGGCCTGGCTCCGACACGGATGGGCGGGCAGTCGTTGGGGGAGTCCACCGAGACGCCCATCTGCCGCAGTGCGTCCAGCAGCGGTGCGATCGGCCGTCGGGTGAAGTACTTCTGGCCCGTGACCACGACATCGCGGTCGGCCAGTGACACCAGCCCGGTCATGAAGTACAGGGTGGTGCCGGAGCTGCCGGCCGAGACGGTGTCCTTCGCGGCACGGTACGCGCCGCCGTGCACCTCGAGGTCGGTCCCCTTCGTCTCGATGTGCACGCCGAGCGAGCGCAGCAGGCTCATGGTGTGGTGGACATGCTTGGCATCGCTCAGTCCGCTGATCCGGCTCGTACCGTCCGCCAGCGAGGCCAGGATGAGTGCCCGATGGGCGTGGTACTTCGAGTTCGGCACCTGCACGGTTCCGCTGATCCGATCAGGTGTCCCCACAACGGAAAGACGCAAAGGGTTCCCTCCCCTCAGCGGCCGACGCACCCAGTCGCGTCGGCGCACATCCGGATTCGACGTTATACCCAGCCGCTCGTGCCTCGTCCAGTACCGGCTCCCCTCACCCGGTGCCCCGGGCGAGCACCGGGCAGTGGTTGGTGGTCGCTAACCTCGGCTTGTGCGCGCCGTACGAGTCATCAAGCCCTCGGGTCCCTCCGGTGTCAGCGTCGAGGAGGTCCCGGAGCCGTCCGATGCCGCCGACCAGGTGCTGGTCGACGTCCATGCGGTCGGCATCGCCTTCCCCGACCTGCTGCTGAGCAGGGGCGAGTACCAGCTCAAGCCGGAGCCGCCATTCACCCTGGGCGTGGACTTCTCCGGCGTGGTCCGCTCGGCCCCTGCGCGCAGCGGGCACAAGGCCGGTGACCGGGTCGCCTGCGTGCTGCCGTACGGCGGCGCCGCGGAGACGGTGGCCGTCGACCTCGACAGCGTCTTCGGGCTGCCCGACCGGTTCAGCTTCGCGCAGGCCGCGGCGATCCCGATGAACTACCTGACCGCACAGTTCGCCCTGCAGCACCGGGCCGGGCTGCGGGAGGGGGAGACCGTGCTGGTCCACGGCGCGGCCGGCGGGCTGGGCACCGCCACGCTCCAGGTCGCGAACTGGCTGGGTGCCCGCACGATCGGGGTGGTCTCCAGCGACGAGAAGGCCGCCATGGCACGGCGGGCAGGCGCCGACGAGGTGGTGCGGGTCGACGACTTCCTCGCCGCGGTCAGGCAGGTCACCGACGGGCGTGGCGTCGACGTGGTGGTGGACGTTGTCGGTGGGGACGTGTTCACCGACTCGCTGCGGGCGCTGGCTCCGCTGGGGAGGCTGCTGGTGGCCGGCTTCGCGGCCGGTGCCATCCCACAGGTCAAGGTCAACCGGTTGCTGCTGAACAACGTCGACGTGCGTGGGGTCGGGTGGGGCGCCTGGCTGGCCGGACATCCCGGGTTCATGCGCGAGCAGTGGGATGCGCTGCTGCCGATGATGGAGTCCGGTGCGGTCGACCCGCCGATCGGGGCGACGTACCCGATGGCGGAGTTCGGTCGCGCGCTGCAGGACATGGAGGACCGCCGCACGCTCGGCAAGAGCGTGGTCACCGTGCGGGAGTGAGCCGTCCCTGCTCGCCCACGCGCCCGGGAGCGGCTCCGCCCGACATCGCGCCCTCACGTAGGCTCGCCGCGTGAGCATTCTGGACGACGCCCGCGAGGGCATGGACACCGACATCAGGCCGCAGGACGACCTCTTCGGCCACGTCAACGGAGGCTGGCTCGACACCGCCGAGATCCCGCAGGACCGCGCCAGCTGGGGACCGTTCGTGATGCTGGCCGAGACCGCCGAGAGGCAGGTCCGCGAGATCATCGAGGAGTGCGCCTCCGAGGCCGGAGCGCCCACCTCGAGCTCCGGTGACGCGGAGGACCGCCGCAAGGTCGGCGCGCTGTTCGCCAGCTTCATGGACGAGGACCGGGTCGAGCAGCTCGGCGCGCGGCCGCTGCAGCCGGTCTTCGCGGCGATCGACGCGCTGCGCGAGAAGTCGGAGCTGGGTGCCTTCCTCGGTGACTTCGAGAGGCACGGCGGCAGCGGCCTGTTCGGCTCGTACGTCGACACCGACGACCGCAACTCCGACCGCTACATCGTCAACCTCAGCCAGGGCGGCCTGGGCCTGCCCGACGAGTCGTACTACCGCGAGGACAAGTTCGCGGAGATCCGCAACAAGTACGTGGACTACCTCGAGCGGATCCTCGGCCTGGCGGGCCGCCCGGACCCGCGCACCACCGCCGAGACCGTCCTCGCGCTGGAGACCCGGATCGCCCAGGGCCACTGGGAGCGTGCCGAGACCCGTGACGTGATCAAGACCTACAACCTCACACCGCTGGCGGAGCTGCGGACGACGCTGCCCTCCTTCGACCTCGACGCGTATGTCCGCGCACTCGGCGGCGACGAGCAGACGATGGCCGAGGCCGTGGTGCGCGAGCCCTCCTTCGTCGAGCACCTGGAGAAGGTGATCGCGGAGACCCCGCTGGAGACCTGGCGGTCCTACCTCTCGGTCAAGGCGGTCCGGTCGGCCGCGGGCCGCCTCTCCTCCGACTTCGTCGAGGCCAACTTCGACTTCTACGGCCGTACCCTGTCGGGCACCCCCGAGCTCCGTGCGCGCTGGAAGCGCGGGGTCTCGTTCGTGGAGGGCGGGGTCGGCGAGGCCGTCGGTCGCGAGTACGTCGCCCGCCACTTCCCGCCGGAGGCCAAGCAGCAGATGGACGAGCTGGTCGCGAACCTGCTGGAGGCGTACCGCCGCAGCATCACCGACCTGGACTGGATGACCGACGGCACCAAGCAGCGCGCTTCTACGAAGCTGGAGACCTTCAACCCGAAGATCGGCTACCCGGTCAAGTGGCGCGACTACTCGCTGCTCGAGGTCAGCAGCGACGACCTGGTCGGCAACGCCCGCGCCGTCGCGGCGTTCGAGACCGACCGCGAGCTGCACAAGATCGGGTCACCGGTCGACCGCGACGAGTGGTTCATGCTGCCCCACACGGTCAACGCCTACTACAACCCCGGCACCAACGAGATCTGCTTCCCCGCCGGCATCCTGCAGCGGCCGTTCTTCTCGCCCGTTGCCGACGAGGCCGAGAACTACGGCGGCATCGGAGCGGTCATCGGTCACGAGATCGGGCACGGCTTCGACGACCAGGGCGCACAGTACGATGGCCACGGCAACCTCAACGACTGGTGGACGCCGGAGGACAAGTCCGCCTTCGAGGTCAAGTCCAAGGCCCTGGTCGCGCAGTACGACGGCTTCGAGCCGCGCGACCTCCCGGGGGAGCACGTCAACGGGGCGCTGACCGTCGGGGAGAACATCGGCGACCTCGGCGGCCTGACCATCGCCCTGCTGGCCTACCGGATCGCCCGTCAGAACGCCGGCGAGGAGGCCACCCCGGAGGACCGGCAGCGGCTGTTCCTCAACTGGTCGCACTGCTGGCGCACCAAGCGTCGCAAGGAGCTGGCACAGCAGTTCCTCGCGGTCGACCCGCACAGCCCGCCGGAGTTCCGGGCCAACATCGTGCGCAACCTGCGGGAGTTCCACGACACCTTCGGTACCCACCCCGGCGACGGGCTCTGGCTCGAGCCGGACCAGCGCGTGCGGATCTGGTAGCTTCCCGGGCCACCCGGTTCGCCTCGCTTCGCCGAGCCCCGGACAGCTGCCCACGCCGACATGAAGACACAACACCGGGTATGGCTGCCGGCCGTGCTCGTGCTGGCCCTGGTGGCGGCGGCCGTGGTCGTGCTGGTGGTCCGGCGGGGCCACCGGGGTGGCTGTGCCGGGAGTGACCGGCCCCTGGCAGCCGGCTCGGTCAGCTCGCCGTTCGACACCGGCCACGACCCGGTCCAGCCCGGGGACCGGCGACTGTCCCGGCTGGTCTCGGCGGCTCGCGGCTGGCGGCGCGGGCATGTCGTCGGGGCGGTCGGCTACGACTACGGCCAGTGGCTCACCGTCGCCGGGCTGCCCGGTCGGCTGGGCACCTGGACCAAGCGCAACGCCCGGTTCGCGGTGCTCGACCCTGACCGGCTGGCACCGGCCTGGGGCATCGAGGAGGGTGCCGACCCGCACGCGTACGACACCTCGGGCACCCGGTTCTTCGGGATCGAGGAGCCGAAGCACTCACCGCCCGAGGTCACGTCGTACGCCCTGTCCGACGGCAACCCCGCCTGGTGCGCCACCGTCGGTTCCCGCCCGCTCGGCCGCGACGGCGCGCTGAGCACGCTCGCACTTCCGGGCGGCGACCTGCTGGCCCTCTCCGGTCCCCGCCACCGGATCACACTGAGCCGGGTCGGAGCCGGGGTGGACCGCTCCCGCCCGGTCACCGGCGTGGGCCGCGCGGACTTCCTCGGCGGCCCCTGGCACGGCGTGGTGGTGGCCGGCGGCCGGCCCCAGTACGAGCTCGGGGCCGCGCGCCCCGGCGGGGCGGTGGTCAGCGGACTCGGGCTGGGCTCGCGCCGGACCCGCTGGCGGTACCGGGTCCCGTCCGGCACCGGGGTGCACGTGCTCGGCGGGACGCCGCGCACCGTCGTGATGCTGCGGCAGGGCGGCCGGGGACAGCGGCTGGTGGGGCTCGAACCGGCCACCGGGCGGACCCGCTGGTCGACCCGCCCGCGCCGGCCCGTGCTGGATGCCGCCCTGTTCGGCGGCGTCGTGGTGGTCCGCGAGCAGCACGGCCTCCGGGCCTACGACGCCGACACCGGCCGGGCGGGCTGGTTCGACCCGGTGCCGACCCGTCCGCAGCCGTACCCGTACGGCTTCGTCCTCGCCGAGCAGCCGATGCCCGACTCCGGCCACGTGCTGCTCGGGCAGACCCGCGCCCTGGTCTCGGTCGATCTCGCCACGGGGCGAATGCGCCGCTACCGGCTGCCGGTCGACGGGATCAACACCACCTGGTGGCCCTACCAGCTGGTCGTGACCCGCCGGCTGCTCGTGGTGGTGACCAACACCGGTGCCGTGGCGCTGCGGCTGCCCGCCTCTTGACCGTGCGT
The DNA here is from genome assembly GCA_050699415.1 of Marmoricola sp. GTDB lineage: Bacteria > Actinomycetota > Actinomycetes > Propionibacteriales > Nocardioidaceae > Marmoricola. Next base: position 10,413 of record JBOHDO010000119.1, on the reverse strand, counting down.
GTAATTATTATTACATGATTACAGATGAAGCACTGGAGCGGATCCGCGGCTGGTTCGCGGGCCGCCTCCCGGCCCCGTGGCGGGCCGCGGAGCCGCGAGTGAGGGTCGATCGTGAGGAGATCACGGTGACCCTGGTGCTGCCCGACGTGGAGCTCTCCGGGGACGAGGTGGAGCAGGCCGAGGTGGAGGAGGCGCGCGCGGGTCGTGCGCAGGGATTCCGCGAGGACACCCGCGAGGAGCGGATGCGGATCGCGCGGGAGGCACAGCGCCGCTACGAGCGCAAGGTCTCCTGGGGCGTCGACGTGGGCGGGCGCCAGGAGCTGTGGACCAACGTCGCGGCGCCGGTGATGACCCGGCTGCGACAGCCCCAGCGGCTGGTGCTGGACACCCTCGTCGACGCGGGCGTCGCCCGGTCGCGGTCGGAGGCGCTGGCGTGGTGCGTCCGGCTGGTCGGGCAGCACGAGGACGACTGGCTCAGCGAGCTCCGCGAGGCGATGGGCACGGTCGCCGACGTACGCAGCCGGGGCCCGGCGGCCGGAGGCTGATGACGGCCTCCGGCCGGGACAGGCTCTCAGTGCCCGGCGGGCACCACTGCGGTCTCGGCGGACTGCGTGATCCTGGTCCGCGGCAGGAAGAACGCCGGGGCGAAGCAGCAGGCAACCAGGATCGTGGCGATCACGAACACGCTGGCGTAGGAGCCGCCCATGTCGTGGATCGCCTGCGGCAGCAGGCTCTTGTCGGTCGCTGCCCGGGCGATCACCGGGTGCGAGTTGAGCGCGTTGGTGAGCAGCACCGAGAACAGCGCGGTGCCGATCGACGCCGCCACCTGCTGGGTGATGTTCATCAGCGTCGAGCCGCGGGCGATGCTGGCCTGGTTGAGCTTGGCCAGCGCCGCGCTCATGATCGGCATCATGGTCGCGCCCATGCCCAGCCCCATGATCACCAGTCCGGTGATGATGTAGGCGTAGCTTGACCCGGCGTCGCTGAACGCGAAGAAGGCCATCCCGGCCACGTCCAGGACCAGACCGGTCAGCACCACCTTGCCCGGGCCGATCCGGTCGGCGAGCATGCCCGCGATCGGCATCGTGATCATCGCGCCCAGACCCTGCGGCGCCAGCAGCACGCCGGAGTCCAGCGGGGTCTCGCCGTGCACTTGCTGGAAGTACAGCGGGAACAGCAGGCTGGCGCCGAAGAACGCCATGGCGAACAGCGCCATCGCGATCACCGCGATGGTGATCTCCTTGTGCAGGAACAGCCGGAGGTCGACCAGCGGGTGGATGTTGCGCCGGCGCAGTGCCCACGGCACGAAGGCGGCGATCAGCACGACACCCAGGGCCATCCCGGCCAGGACCTCGGCGCTCCAGTAGACGCCCAGGGCGTGCGGTCCCTCGTGGTTCTGGGCCGAGCCGGGGATCGAGGAGACGCCGTACAGGAACGCGGCCAGGCCCGGTGACAGCAGCAGCATGCCGACGAAGTCGAAGGTCTCCGAAGGGTGTACGTCGTCCTTCTCGAGCACCACGGCCGCGTAGACGACCGCCGCCAGGCCGATCGGCACGTTGATCAGGAAGATCCAGTGCCAGCTCGCGGCGTCGATCAGCCAGCCCCCGAGGATCGGGCCGAAGATCGGGCCGAGCAGCATCGGGACACCGAGCACCGCCATCACCCGGCCGATCCGCTCGGGTCCGGCAGCCCGGGTCATGATCGTCATGCCCAGCGGCATCAGCATGCCGCCGCCGAGGCCCTGCAGCACCCGGAAGACGACCAGCATCTGCAGGCTCCCCGCCGTGGCGCACAGCGCCGACCCGCCGGCGAACAGCACCAGCGCCAGGATGTACAGGCGCTTGGTGCCGAACCGGTCCGCGGCCCAGCCGGTCAGCGGGATCACCGTCGCCAGCGCGAGCGTGTAGCCGGTCATGGTCCAGGCCACCTGCGCCGCGCTGGCGTGGAAGACCTGCTGGAAGGTCCGCAGTGCCACCGAGACGACGGTGATGTCGAGGATCGACATGATCGCGCCCAGCACGACCACGCCCGCGACCAGCAGGACGCGCTTGTCCAGCTTGTCGGACTTGTTGGAGGCCGGTGGCTCCGGGGTGGGGGTCTGCAGCTCGAGGTCGACGGTCACCCGGACAAGAGTACGGATCCGTTTCATCCGGCGCACGCGATTTTCCCGGTTCGGCAATGTGGCCCGCGCAACATCTTTCGGGGGCATCGCTCGGGCGGCAGTGCGTGACCTGCGCCCGTGGGTCGGCGGCCCCACCAGCGTGGTGCGAGAGTGGGGTCATGGACGAGCAGCAGCTGAAGGAGCTGGGCGCGGCGCTGCCGGAGGGCGTGCTGCTGACCGACCCGGCGGTGACCGAGCGGTACAGCCACGACTTCGCCGACGACGGCTCCGCGGGCACCCCGGCGGCGGTGGTGCGCGCGGAGGACGCGACCCAGGTGCAGGCGGCGGTCCGGTGGGCGGCCCGGTACGGCGTACCGGTGGTGCCGCGCGGCGCCGGCACCGGCCTGTCCGGCGGGTCGTCGGCCGTCGCCGACGGGATCGTGGTGTGCGTCGAGCGGATGCGCGCGATCGAGATCGACACCGGCTGCCAGGTCGCGGTTGCCGAGCCCGGTGCGCTCAACGTCGAGGTGAAGGCCGCGGCCGGCGAGCACGGCCTGTGGTACCCGCCCGACCCGTCGTCGTACGAGATCTGCTCGATCGGCGGCAACGTGGCCACCAACGCCGGCGGCCTGTGCTGCGTGAAGTACGGCGTGACCACGGACTACGTGCTCGGCATCGACGTGGTGCTCCCCGACGGCACCCTGGTCACCCTCGGCGGCAGGAGGATCAAGGACGTGGCCGGACTCTCGCTGCTCAAGCTGTTCGTCGGCAGCGAGGGGACCCTCGGGATCGTGACGCGGGCGATCCTGCGGCTGGTTCCGGCGCAGGAGCCGCGGGCCACGCTGGTGGCCGCGTTCGGCTCGATGACGGCGGCCTCGCTGGCCGTGGTCGACATCCGGCGCCGGATCCGGCCGTCGATGATGGAGCTGATGGACAACGCCTCGATCAACGCGGTCGAGGACTACAAGCCGCACGGCCTGGACCGGGACTGCGGCGCCCTCCTGCTCGCGCAGAGCGACGCCCCCGGAGCCTCCCGGGCGGGGGAGCTGGAGCTGATGCAGCACGCCTGCGAGGAGGCGGGGGCCACCGAGGTCTTCGCGACCGAGGACCCCGAGGAGGCCGAGATGTTCATCGGCGCCCGTCGGGTGGCGTTGCAGGCGATGGAGGCCAAGGGTGCGGTGCTCTTCGAGGACGTCGGTGCGCCGATCCCGCAGCTGCCCGACCTCGTCGACGGCGTCGCGGGGATCGCTGCCGCGCACGGCCTGGAGATCCCGGTGGTCGCGCACGCCGGTGACGGCAACACCCATCCGGTGGTGGTCTACGACGCCGCCGACCCTGGCTCGGAGGCGGCTGCCCGCAGCGCGTTCGCCGAGGTGATGAGCCTGGCGGTCTCCCTCGGCGGCACCATCACCGGCGAGCACGGGGTCGGCCGCGCGAAGCGGTCCGCCCTGCCCGAGCAGCTCGGGGAGGACGTGATGGCGCTGAACCGGCGGGTCAAGCAGGCGCTGGACCCCGCCGGGATCATGAACCCGGGCGCGGTGCTGTAGCGGCGACCCGGGCGGGCCCCGGTCTTCCGAAGTGGAGGATGTCAACCAAACCGGGGCACCACTGCGTCCCATGGGTGCCCGACACCGTGTCGGGGACAGCCAACACAGCAACAGGGGGAACACCATGGGTCCACGACGCTCGTACGTCGTTCTGGGGGCGGCCGTCGCCGTGTCACTGGCGGCTCCGCTCGGCCCGGCAGTGGCCGCGCCGACGGCCGCATCGGCGGTCGCATCGACGAGGGTGACCATTCCGCTCCAGGTCAAGCGGGGTGACAACCCGACGGTGCCGTGGGTCGACAACCACGCCAACGTGCTGCATGTGGGCAAGCGTCGCATCGGGCTGCCCACCGCCGGGTATGTCTACAGCTTCCGCCGGGTGGGCGCGCGCCGGTTCGTGGTCCAGGACAACATCTGGCACGACTTCGACGTCACGCAGCAACGTCTCTACGTCGTCGGCGTCGGCAAGCCGCGGCTGCTCACCAAGCACATGAGCGGCGGCTACCAGGTCTCGGTGCGCCCACGCGGTCAGGTCGCCTACGGGCTGTACCGGGTCCACGCCCGCCCGCACCAGGTGATCCGCGTGCAGCGGGTCGACAACGGCAAGGTGGTCGGCCAGCGAGGCTCGGGGTCGGGCCCACTGGCCTTCCGCGACGGCAAGGTGTGGCTCGACAAGGGCGGCAAGCTGCAGGTGTGGAACCGGCACTCCGGCAGGGTGTACCGCACCGGTCACCCCGCGGCGGCCGCCGTGGACCTGGTGCACGGGTTCGCCGTGCGCCGGCACGGCCAGGTCAGGATGACGTTCTTCCCGCTGCGCACGGGCGCCCCCTGGAAGGCCTGGACCACGCCCGAGAACTCCGGCCTGTACGCCTGGTCTCCCGACGGGAACCTGGTGGCGACCTGGCGGTTCGGCGGTGACGACGGCCAGTTCGTCGGAAGTGTGCAGATGCGCAACGCTCGCACCGGCCACGTCGTCCGGTCCTTCCGGCCGGCCGGTCAGGCCTACTTCGTCGCGCGCTGGGAGACGTCGAAGCGGCTCCTGGTCTCCGCCGACGGCCAGAAGAAGATCCACCTGCTCCGGTTGCGCCCCAACGGCAGCTACCGCGCGGCCAGCGGCGAGGGCGGCTATGAGTTCGGCGGTCTCGGGTACGTCCCGGGATGGACCGCGAACGGGCCGGGCGCCTGAGACAGCCTGGATCGCAAGCGGCCTCGGCGCCAAGGGGCGCCGGGGCCGCTGTACGGTCGGGGCGTGATCACCGAGCGACACCTCTTCGGACCAGGCCCCACCAATCCCTACCCGGAGGCCACCGAGGCACTTGCCCGGCCGCTGCTCGGGCACCTCGACCCGGTGTTCCTGCAGCTGATGGACGCCGCCTGTGACGGGCTGAGGGAGGTCTGGGGCACCGACAACCGGCGCACGCTGCCGGTCTCGGCGACCGGGTCGGCGGGGATGGAGGCCGCGTTCGTCAACGTGGTGCACCCCGGCGACGTGGTCGTGGTCGCGGTCAACGGGCTGTTCGGACAGCGGATGTGCGACGTCGCCGCGCGCTGCGGCGCCGAGGTGGTGCCGGTCGAGCACGAGTGGGGTACGCCGGTCGACGTCCAGCGCGTCGTCGACGCGCACCCCAGCCCGGCGGTGATCGCGGCGGTGCACGCGGAGACCTCGACCGGCGTACGCTCCGACATCGCCGCGCTGGGGCAGGCCAAGGGCGACGCCCTGCTGGTCGTGGACGCGGTCACCTCGATCGGCGGCATCGAGCTGCGGGCCGACGACTGGGGCATCGACGTCGGGTACGCGGGCACCCAGAAGTGCCTCGGCGTCGCGCCCGGCCTTGCGCCGTTCACGATCAACGAGCGCGCCTTCGGGCGCCGGGTCGGGCGGCCGCAGTCGTGGTATCTCGACCTCGGCCTGCTCGGCGGGTACGTCGGCGAGGCGGAGGGGAAGGGCAAGCGCACCTACCACCACACCGCGCCGGTGGCCATGGTGGTGTCGCTGCAGGCCGCGCTGGACCGGATCCTCGCCGAGGGTCTGGAGGACGTCTGGGCCCGTCACGAGCGGGCCGGCCAGGCGCTCCAGGACGGCCTTCAGAAGCGTGGGCTGGAGCTGTTCGCACAGGAGGGTTACCGACTCCCCGAGCTGACCACGGTCAAGGTCCCCGACGGCGTCGACTCCGCGGCCGTGCGCGGCCGGTTGCTCGACGAGTACGACATCGAGATCGGTGCAGGCGCCGGGAAGTACGCCGACTCGGTGTGGCGGATCGGCCTGATGGGCCCCAACGCGACCCCGGACTCGGTGGTGCTGCTGCTGGGCGCGCTGGACGACGTGCTGTCCTGAGCCTGGACCCACTCAGGCCACGGTGAGGGCGGCGCGGGCCATCGAGGCGAGCAGCTCACGCATCTCGGCCTCGTTCGTGAGCGCGCTGTGGGGCGTGGAGTTGATCAGCCCGAAGCAGGCGTGCACCATCGCCCGGGTCGCGCGCAGGGATCGTTCGGGTCGCAGCCGGCGCAGCACCCGCACCCACACCTCGACGTACTTGCGCTGGGTCTCGCGCACCCGTTCCCGGGACTCGGCCGGCAGCGCCGCCCATTCGCGGTCCTGGACCACGATCAGCGGCTCCCGCTCCAGGGCGAAGCCGACGTGCCAGTCGATCAGGGCGTCGAGCGCCGCGGCGTCGTCGGACGCCTCGCGCACCCGCCGGCGCCCCTCGGTGAGCAGCTCGTCGCTGATCTCGACCAGCATCTCCGACAGGATCGCCTGCTTGCCCCGGAAGTGCTTGTAGAGCGCGGGCCCGGAGATCCCGCAGGCCGCCCCGAGGTCGTTGATCGACACCCCGTGGTAGCCGTGCCGGGCGAACAGCTCGGCCGCAGTGCGCAGGATCTGGTCGCGACGGGTCACGTCCGCAAGGTTAGCGGTTGTTAACACGGGTGGCGGGTCCGCACGACGCCGCGGGGTACGCCGGACCCGTTGTCCACAGGCTGCCCGCGACAGGGATGCCGCCGGGTGCGACTAGTGCAAGGATCCCCGGCACGTCGTCGACCGGAAGGGGGGCGTGCGTTGTCCGGAAGACACGCATCTGCGCACGGACCCGCGCGCCCCGACGGCCGGACCGCGCTGGCCCTGCTGGTCGTGCCGCTGGCCGTGGCGCTGGTGGCTTCGGTCGCGACGGTCGCCCTCGGCCGTGGCGCGGACTCGTCCCCGGCGCCGGGCTGCCCGCGGCGGCGTACGACGGCGGCGGTGGCGCCCGAGCTCGCGAGCACCGTGGCCCGGGTGCTGCGTGACTCCGGCTGCACCACGGTCCGCGTGGCCGCGCGCCGGGCCGCCGACGTGGCTGCCGGGCTGCCCCGCGGGCAGCGCCCGGACCTGTGGGTCCCCGACTGGAGCGGGTGGGTGGGCGGCGCCCGGGCGCGGACGACCGCTCGGCTGCCCGTCGCGGCAGGTTCGCTGGCGTCGTCCCCCGTGGTGGTGGTCACCGGCGACGGGAGCCGGCCGGTGAGCTGGACCACGGTGCTCGGCGGCGACGCCTACCTCACCGGCGACCCGTTGACGAGCACGGCCTCCGCGGTGCCGCTGTACGGCAGCATCGCCGAGGGGGCGTCCGGGGGACGCCCGCCCCGGGCTGTCGCGGCCTCGTGGGTCGAGCCGGCCCAGGGTCTCGCCGGCCGCCGAGACATCCCCGACGACGCCGCCCGGCTGCGCCGCGCGGTGGAGCGCAGCGGGTCGACCGTGGTCTCCGAGCAGCGCCTGCTTGCCGTGTCGCCGACCGGGGTCACCGCCTCGGTCCCGCGCGACGGGACCCTGTGGCTGGACTACCCGCTGGTCGTCACGGCGCGGCCCGGGTCCCGCCACGCGGCGTACGACGCGGCCCGGTGGCTGCGGGCGAGGGCGCGGGGAGTGGCCTGGCGCCATGCCCTGGCCCGGGCCGGGTTCCGGGCCCCCGACCGCACCCCGCTGCCCGGCCGCGGCGTGGGCCGGGTGCGTCGCACGCTGCACGTCACGCCCTCGGTGGTCGAGACGGCCCGGCACGGGTTCGCCCGGCTGACGCGTCCCACCCGGGCGCTCGCGGTGGTCGACATCTCCGGGTCGATGGGCGTCGCCGCGGGGCACAGCACCCGGATGCAGCTGACGGTCGGAGCCGCGCGGGGAGGCATCGCGCTGTTCCCCGACTCGGCCTCGATCGGGCTCTGGACGTTCGCCCGGCACCTGGACGGTCGCCGGGACCACCGGCAGCTGGTGCCGATCCGCCCGCTCGGTGCCGAGGCCAGCGGCGGACGCAGCCACGCCCAGGTGCTCGCACGGGTGCTGACCCGGCTCCGGGCGAGGCCGCACGCCGGGACCGGGCTCTACGACACGGTGCTGGCGGCGTACCGGAGGGTGCAGCGCGGCTACGACCCGCGCGCGGTCAACAGCGTGCTGGTGCTCACCGACGGCCGCAACCAGGACCCGGGCAGCATCGGTCTGCGTGCCCTGCTCCGGCGGTTGCGCGCGGCCGCCGACCCGGACCGGCCGGTCACCGTGGTGGCGATCGGCATCAGCGCGCAGGCCGATGCCGCTGCGCTGCGGCGCATCGCGGCTGCGACCGGGGGCGCCAGCTTCGTCGCCCGCGACTCGAGCGACGTGGGCCGGGTGTTCCGGCGGGCCATGGCCGATCGACTTCGGTGAGCCGTGGACCGGCAGGTTAATGATCGCTAACATGTAGCCATGGTGCAGCCTGGTCCGGAGATGGGAGAGCTCGTCGAGCAGCTGCGTGAGCGGCTGGCGGTGGCACGTCTGGGTGGCCCGGAACGGGCCCGTGAGAAGCACCTGGGCCGCGGCAAGCTGCTGGTTCGGGACCGGATCGACCGGCTGCTCGACCCGGGCAGTCCGTTCCTGGAGCTCAGCCCGCTGGCGGCGTACGGGATGTACGGCGCCGATGCCGACGATGTGTACGCGGTGCCGAGCGCGAGCATCGTCACCGGGATCGGCCGGGTGCACGGCCGGGAGTGCGTGGTCGTGGCCAACGACGCCACGGTCAAGGGCGGCACCTACTACCCGATGACGGTCAAGAAGCACCTGCGTGCCCAGGAGGTCGCCCGGGAGAACCGGTTGCCCTGCCTCTACCTCGTCGACTCCGGAGGTGCGTTCCTGCCGATGCAGGACGAGGTGTTCCCGGACAGGGAGCACTTCGGCCGGATCTTCTTCAACCAGGCGAACCTCTCGGAGCAGCAGGTCCCGCAGATCGCCGCGGTGATGGGCTCGTGCACCGCCGGCGGTGCGTACGTGCCGGCGATGTCGGACGAGACCGTGATCGTCAAGGAGGAGGGCACGATCTTCCTCGGCGGCCCGCCACTGGTGAAGGCCGCCACCGGGGAGGTGGTCACCGCCGAGGAGCTCGGCGGTGGCGAGGTGCACGCGCGCAGGTCCGGCGTGGTCGACCACCTGGCCGACGACGACGCCCACGCGCTGGCGATCCTGCGCTCGATCGTGGCGACGCTGCCGCCGGAGGTCGCGGCGGCCGAGTCACCACGCGGATCAGCCTGCGGGATCGAGGAGCCGCTGGAGCCACCGGAGACCCTGTACGACGTGGTGCCCGCCGACACCCGGACGCCGTACGACGTGCGCGAGGTGATCACCCGGATCGTCGACGCCAGCCGGTTCCACGAGTTCAAGCGCCTGTACGGCGAGACCCTGGTGACCGGGTTCGCGAGCATCTGGGGCCGCCCCGTCGGGATCGTGGCCAACAACGGCATCCTGTTCGGCGAGTCCGCGCTCAAGGGCGCGCACTTCATCGAGCTGTGCAACCAGCGCCGCACGCCGATCGTGTTCCTGCAGAACATCTCCGGCTTCATGGTCGGCCGCGACTACGAGCACCGCGGCATCGCCAAGGACGGCGCGAAGCTGGTCACCGCGGTCTCCTGTGCGACGGTGCCGAAGTTCACGGTCGTGATCGGCGGCTCGTTCGGCGCGGGCAACTACGGCATGTGCGGACGGGCGTACGATCCGCGGTTCCTGTGGATGTGGCCGAACGCGCGCATCTCGGTGATGGGCGGCGAGCAGGCCGCGACCGTGCTGGCCACGGTGCGCCGCGACCGGATCGAGGCGGACGGCGGACAGTGGTCGGCCGACGCCGAGGAGGCGTTCAAGAAGCCGGTGCGCGACCAGTACGAGGCGCAGGGTTCGCCTTACTACTCGACCGGACGCCTTTGGGACGACGGCATCATCGACCCGGTCGACACCCGCCGCGTGCTCGGGCTCGCCCTGGCCGCGGCCTCGTACGCGCCGCCGGCCCCCACGGGCTACGGCGTCTTCCGGATGTAGCGGGGAGCGACTGACGATGAGTGAGATAAGCAAGATCCTGATCGCGAACCGGGGCGAGATCGCGCTGCGCGTCATCCGGACCGCACGCGCCATGGGCATCCGGACCGTGGCCGTGTACTCCGACGCCGACCGGGACGCCGCGCACGTCGCGGCGGCCGACGAGGCGGTGCGCATCGGCGCGGACGAGTCCGATTCGAGCGCGCCGGCCGCGTCGTACCTGAACATCGACGCGCTGCTGGCGGCGGCGAAGACCAGCGGCGCCGACGCGGTGCACCCCGGCTACGGCTTCCTGTCCGAGCGGGCCGCCTTCGCGCGCGCGTGCGGCGACGCAGGGCTCGTGTTCATCGGTCCGACGCCGGAGGCGATCGAGGCGATGGGCCGCAAAGACGCGGCGCGCACGTTCGCGCACGCCGCGGACGTGCCGGTGCTGCCGACGTATGCGTCCGACGACCCGGACATCCAGTTTCCGGTGC
>JBOHDO010000118.1:0-4103 GCA_050699415.1 Marmoricola sp. | reverse complement strand
GGCTGCTCCCGAGGCGAGTGCGCCGGCCGAGACGCCGGCCGAGACGCCGGTGGAGGCTGCTCCCGAGGCGAGTGCGCCGGCCGAGACGCCGGCCGAGACGCCGGTGGAGGCTGCTCCCGAGGCGAGTGCGCCGGCCGAGACCACCGAGGGCTGAGGGCGGGCACGGCCCGACCTCGCCCACCACATCAGGTAGACCCACGAGAACATCAGGACAGGGGTAGGACACGTCATGGCGAACTTCTCCGCTGCCGACGTCAAGAAGCTCCGGGAGCTGACCGGCGCAGGGATGATGGACTGCAAGAAGGCGCTGGAGGAGGCCGACGGCGACTTCGAGGCAGCCATCGACGTGCTGCGCACCAAGGGGGCCGCCAAGGCGGCCAAGCGCGGCGCCGAGCGTGAGGCCACGGCGGGGCTCGTGGCCGGCTCCGGCAACACCCTGGTGCAGCTGAACTGCGAGACCGACTTCGTCGCCAAGAACGCCGAGTTCGTTGCCGCGGCCCAGCGGATCGCGGACGCTGCGGCGGGCGCCGGCGCCAACGACATCGAGTCGCTGCGCGCTGTGCAGATGGACGGCAGCAGCGTCGGCGAGGTGGTCGACGGGCTCGCGGTCAGCATCGGCGAGAAGGTCGAGCTCGGCGGGGTTGCCTCGTTCGCGGGGATCTCCGTCAGCTACCTGCACAAGCGTGCCTCCGACCTCCCGCCGGCAGTCGGCGTCCTGGTCGAGTACGACGGGGACTCCGAGGACGCTGCCCGGACGGCGGCCATGCAGGTGGCCGCGATGCGCCCGCAGTACCTCACCCGCGACGAGGTCCCGGCCGACGTGGTCGAGAAGGAGCGCCTGATCGCCGAGGCCACGGCCCGTGAGGAGGGCAAGCCCCAGCACGTCGTCGGGAAGATCGCCGAGGGGCGGCTGAACAGCTTCTTCAAGGACGTCGTACTGCTGGAGCAGCCGTCGGTGACCGAGTCGAAGAAGACCGTGAAGGCGGTCCTCGACGAGGCCGGGACGCGAGTCACGCGGTTCGTCCGCTTCGAGGTCGGCGCCTGACCGGACCTCTCGTTCCCTGGTGCCTCGTGCCTCGCGCCGACGGGTCGGACTCCAGTAGGTTGCGGGTAAGACACGCTGGCCGACATGGGCCCGACGCAGCGACACGGGAGGACGCAGATGACCGGGTACCGACGGGTGCTGCTGAAGCTCTCCGGTGAGGTCTTCGGGGGCGGTCGCGTCGGGCTGGACCCCGACGTGGTGCAGCAGATCGCCCGGGAGATCGCCGCGGTGCAGCGCACCGGCGTCCAGATCGCGGTGGTGACCGGCGGCGGCAACTTCTTCCGGGGCGCGGAGCTGCAGCAGCACGGCATGGAACGTGCCCGTGCGGACTACATGGGCATGCTCGGCATCGTGATGAACTGCCTGGCCCTGCAGGACTTCCTCGAGAAGGAGGGGGTCGAGACCCGGGTGCAGACCGCGATCGCGATGGGGCAGGTCGCCGAGCCCTACATTCCCCGCCGTGCGATCCGGCACCTCGAGAAGGGCCGGGTGGTCATCTTCGGCGCCGGAATGGGACTGCCGTACTTCTCCACCGACACCGTGGCCGCACAGCGCGCCCTGGAGAGCAAGTGCGAGGTGGTGCTGGTCGCCAAGAACGGCGTCGACGGGGTCTACACCTCCGACCCGCGCACGGACCCCGGCGCGGTGAAGCTGGACCAGGTCACCTACGACGAGGCCATCAGCCAGGGCCTGCGCATCATGGACCAGACCGCATTCGCGCTGTGCGGGGAGAACCGGCTCCCGATGGTGGTGTTCGGGATGGAACCGGAGGGGAACATCCTGCGGGTCGTCCAGGGTGAGAAGATCGGGACGATGGTGACCTCCGGCGACTGAGCCCAGTCCACCACCGGTGCCGTGTCGTACGACCGCCAAGGACCGACAAGGAGCAGAGCGTGATCAAGGAGACCCTGAGGGATGCCGAGTCCAAGATGGCCAAGGCCGTCGAGGTCACCCGCGAGGAGTTCGCCGCGGTTCGCGCCGGCCGGGTCCACCCCAGCATGTTCCACAAGCTGACCGCGGAGTACTACGGCCAGCCGACCCCGCTGCAACAGCTGGCGTCGTTCACCTCCCAGGACGCCCGCACGATCCTGGTCGCTCCGTACGACATGAACTCCCTGCAGGCGATCGAGAAGGCCATCCGCGACTCCGACCTCGGGGTCAACCCGGCCGACGACGGCAAGGTGATCCGGTGCGTGTTCCCCGAGCTCACCGAGGAGCGCCGCAAGGAGTACGTCAAGCTCGTGAGGTCCAAGGCGGAGGAGGGCCGGGTCTCGGTGCGCAACGTCCGCCGCCACGCCAAGCAGGCGCTGGAGAAGCTGGACAAGGACGGCGAGGTCGGCCAGGACGATGTCACCGGCGCGGAGAAGAAGCTCGACGGGACCACCAAGCACCACACCGACCACATCGACGAGATGCTCAAGCAGAAGGAATCAGAGCTGCTCGAGGTCTGAGCGCCTGCCGACGATGACGCAGACCACACCGGCCCCGGCCGACGGGCCCGGGAAGAGCTCCCGCGCCGGGCGTGACCTGCCGGCCGCGATCGCCTCGGGCGTGGTGCTCGGCGGTGCCGTGATCGTGTCGCTGGTGTTCTGGAAGCCGGCCTTCATGATCATCGTCGCCGCGGCCGTCGTGGTGGCGACCTGGGAGATGCACCGCGGCCTGCAGGCCAACCGGATCGAGATCGCGCAGCAGCCGCTGATGGTCGGCGGCGTCGCCATCGTCGGCCTTGCCTACGTCTACGGTCCGGTCGGGCTGGTCGGCGCGACCGCGGTCTCCGCCCTCGCCACGCTGCTGTGGCTGCTGCGCCGGGGTGTCCCGGGCTACGTCGCGAACGCCACCGCGTCGATCTTCACGCTGGTCTACGTGCCGTTCCTGGCGGGCTTCGTGGGCCTGATGCTCGCCGAGCCGGGGAGCAACGGGGCCAAGGCGGTGTTCACCTTCGTCGTGGTCACGATCGCCTCCGACATCGGGGGCTACGTGGCCGGCGTACTGTTCGGCAGGCACCGGATGGCGCCGGTGATCTCCCCGAAGAAGTCGTGGGAGGGGTTCGCCGGCTCCACGGTCGCGTGCGTCGTGGCCGGCTGGCTGCTGGTCGTCCACCTGCTCGACGGGCCCTGGTGGGCAGGAGTCGTGCTCGGGGTGGTGGGCGTGGTGATGGCCACGCTCGGGGACCTGGTCGAGTCGGTGATGAAGCGGGACCTGGGCATCAAGGACATGAGCCAGATCATCCCCGGCCACGGTGGCCTGATGGACCGGATGGACTCGCTGCTGGTCCTGGTCGCCCCCGCCTGGCTGGTGCTGCACTTCCTGGTGTTCTGAACGGCCGGGGCTCACGGCGCGCCTCGTCGACCGTGGCTGCGCGGGGGGTCGTAGCCACCGGGCGGGGGGACCATCTCCGCGCGCACGCCGAGCAGCCGGATCGGACGGTCGTCCTCGAGGCGGGCGAGCAGGTCCAGGGCCGTCGAGGCGATCTGTCCGGCGTCGTACGTCGGCTCGGTGAGCTTGCGGGACCGGTTCACGGTGAAGAACGGCGCGAACCTCACCTTCAGGTGCACCCGGGCACAGCGGCGTCCCTCCGCGCGGATGTCCCGGACGACCTGGGCGACGAGCGCATGCACGGCCTCCTCGACCTGGGCCGGCGTGGTCAGGTCGTGCTGGTACGTCGTCTCCCGGCCCCGCGCGCGGGCGACCCACGGGGTGTCGTCGACCCGGTTGCTGCCCGCGCCCCGTCCGAGCCGGCCGATGTGGGGTCCGGTGTTCGGCCCGAACTCGGCGACCAGCGGCTCCTCGGGGGAGTCGCCCAGCTGCCGCACCGTCCCGATCCCGAGGCCGGCGAGTCGCCGGGAGATCCGCGGGCCGACGCCCCACAGGTCCTGGGGGGGCCGCTCGCCCATCACCGCGAACCAGTTCTCCGCGGTGAGCCGGAACGTGCCTCGCGGCTTGCCGAGCTCCGTGGCGGTCTTCGCGCGGACCCGGGTGGCCCCGATCCCCACCGAGCAGTGCAGGCCGGTGGCCGCGAGGACGTCGCCCCGGATGGTGCGGGCCACCGACTCCGGGT
>JBOHDO010000117.1:0-10625 GCA_050699415.1 Marmoricola sp. | reverse complement strand
GTTGTCGCGGGTGTCCAGGGTGCCGGTGTTCTTGTCGTAGGTCAGGGCCAGGTTGTTCAGCGCAGCAGGTGCGTCCGTGAGGATCTCGTTGAGCGAACGGCGCCGCTTGACGATGGTGTTGGATATCTGGGTCAGGCCGTGGATGTTGCGTGAGAGCGCGCCCCGGTTGCTGTGCACGAAGCCGCGGACCTGGTGCATCGCGACGGCCAGGTTGTGCACGGCCGCAGCCAGGTCCTGCCGGTCACCCGCCAGAAGCTGCGAACCGCTCGCCAGCGAGTCCGCGAACCGGCGCACGGTGCGGTCGTTGCGGGAGAGCGCGTTGACGAACTTCTCGATCTGGGCCGCACTGCCGAACAGCGCGTGCTTGTTGTCGGCGAGCGTCTGGGTCAGCTTGCCGAGGTTGCGCAGCGTCTGGTTGAACTGCACGCCCTCGCCACCGAAGTTGCGTGCGGTGGAGTCCAGCAGCCGGGTGAGGGCACCGGGGCCCCCGTTGATCGACTTGTTGGCACCGTGGGGCCCGAGGGCCTTGTCGAGGGTGTTGATGCTGCCGAAGATCTGGTCGAGCTCCAGCGGCGTCCCGGTGCGGTCGATGCCGAGGTGGGCGTTGTTCTGCAGCACCGGGCCACCCCGGTAGCCCGGAATCAGCTGGACGAACCGGTCGCCGACGATCGACGGGGAGATCACCACCGCCTTGGCGTCGGCAGGCACCTTGTACTGGTCGTCGTAGTGGAACCTCACCTGGACCTTGGTGCCGACCGGGGTGACCGAGTCCACCGACCCGACCTTGACGCCGAGGATCTTCACCTCGGATCCCTGGTAGAGCGCGATCGTACGCGGGAAGTCGGCGACCACGGTCCTGGTCCCACCGCGCTGGGTGAAGACCAGCACGAGTGCGACCACGATCGCGATCGCCACGACCACCGCGACGACCGACGACAGGCTCCGGAAGAGCTTCACTTCCATCCACCCCCGCCCGGATGGATCTTGGCCGTCGCGGGAGGCAGGTTCTCGATCCAGTTGTCGAACCACGGCCCGCTGCCCAGGGTGTTGCCGAACACCCGGTAGAACGGAGCCATCAGCCGCAGGCTCTGGTCGATGTTGTTCTGGTTCTTCAACAGCATGTCCACCACGCCCTGCAGGTTGCGTAGGGCCGGCTTCAGGTCGGCTCGCGAATCCTGCACCAGGCCGGTCAGCTGCTTCGACAGCGTGCTGGTGGAGACCAGCAGCCGGTGGATCGCCGCCCGGCGCTGCACCAGCGCTCGCAGCAGGACGTCGCCGTCCTTCATCAGCGAGACGATGTCGTGGTTGTGCGAGCTGAGGATGCCCGAGACCGTCTTGATGTGGTGCAGCAGGGTGTTGATCTGGTCGTTGCGCTTGGCGACGTTGGTCGACAGCGCGCTCACCCCGCGCAGCGTGCTCCGGAACGCCTGCGGCGTGCCCTGGGTGGCATCGGCCAGCGTGTTCAGCGACGTGCGCAGCTGGCCGACGTCGATCTTCTGCACGTGCGAGGCGAGCCCGGAGAAGGCCTGCACCACGTTGTACGCCGACTGGGTCCGCGACTCGGGGATCGTGCTGTCCGTCGGCAGCTGGCCCGGGCCCTGGGGGTCGAGGGCGAGGTACATCGCGCCGAGCAGGGTCTTGACCTTGATCTGGGCGCCGGAGTCCTGGCCGAACCGGGAGTCGGTCTTGATCTTGAAGGTCACGTCGACATGGTCGCCGGCCAGGGCCACGTCGGTGACCTTGCCCACCCGGACCCCGGCAATGCGCACCTCGTCACCGGACTTGAGCCCGGAGGAGTCGGGGAAGTCCGCGTGGTAGGTGTCGCCGCCGCCGATGAGGGGCAGGCTGCCCGCCTTGAAGGCACCGATCAGCACCACCAGCAGCACCAGGATGCCGATGGCTCCGATGACCACCGGGTTGCGCTCGCGGAATGGCACAGCCATCAGCCGGCCCCCTTCGGATGCAGGTCGCACCGGCCGTAGCCGAAGGTCATGGCCGTTTTCAGGCTCACCTTGCCGGCCGAGAGCCGGACCTGCGCCTGGCACAGGAAGAAGTTGAAGTAGGAGCCGTAGATCGCGGTGCGGCCGATCTTGTTCAGCTTGATCGGCAGGATCTGCAGGGTCCGGTCGATCTCTGCGCGGCCGCGGTCGAGGTTGCCGGCGACGTGCCGCAGACCCTTGATGTCCTGGGCGAAGTGCGGCCGGATCCCCTTCGTGAGGGCCGCGGTCTGCCGGGCCAGGGTCGAGATCCGGTCGAGGGGGTTCAGCAGCGCGTGACGGTCCTGCTTGAGTCCGTGCAGGAAGTCGCGGAGCTGCACGATCAGGTCGTCGAACTGCCGGTTGCGGTTGCTGATCGTCTGCAGCACCGAGTTCAGGTTGGTGATCAGGTCGCCGATCACCTGGTCACGGTTGGCCAGCGTGCTGGTGATCGAGGCGGTGTTCTGCAGCAGGCCCTGCAGGTTGCCGCCCTCGCCCTGGAACACCTGGATGATCTCGTAGCTGAGCTGGTTGATGTCCGACGGCGAGAGCGCAGCGAACAGCGGCTTGAACCCGTTGAACAGCACGGTGAGGTCGAGCGCCGGCTGCGTCCGGGACAGCGGGATGGTGCCGTCCTGGGGCAGCGGCGAGGTGTTCCCGACCCCCTGGCTGATCGAGATGTAGCGCTGCCCGACCAGGTTGCGGTAGCGGATCTCGGCCTCGGAGCTGCGGGTGACCGTGGTGGTGTCGGCAACGTCGAAGGTGACCTCGGCGTGCTTGGTGCCGACGATCTGGACGCCCTTGACGCTGCCGACCTTGACGCCTGCGATGCGGATGTCGTCGCCCTTGACCAGCCCGGTCGCGTCGCTGAAGACCGCCTTGTACTCGCGGCTGTTCTGGAACGTCAGGTTGCCGATCAGCACCACGAGGACACCGGTGGCCAGGCCGGTGATCACGATGAAGGCGATCAGCTTGACCAGGTCGGCGTTGGTCTTCTTGTCGAACAGCTTCATCGGGCACTCACCTTCGTGCCCGCGGCGAGCGGTCCGAACAGCATGGTGGCCACGCCGGGGACCCGGTCGGCCGGGACACCGAGTGCCGGTGCGGCCAGGGACCGGATCTTCGCCTGCTGGCTGGGCGTGCCGGCGGCGAACGTGGTGGGTTGCATGATCCGGGCGAACCCGGTGGGCGGCCGCTGTCCGTCGTGCCTGCGAAGGGTGCCGCCGTTGTCGTCGACACCGTCGCGGACGTTCGGGATGTGGCCGTAGCCCGGGCTGCCGTAGGGGTGGGCCTGGCTCCCCGGCGGATTGGGCAGTCCCGCACAGGTGGGCGGATTGTGTGCGCCGTACACCTGGCGGTCACTGGGGTTGTACCCGCGAGGCTGGTACGGGATGGTCTCCGCGCTGATGTGGAAGACGAAGCCGCGGAAGGTGTCGGCCAGGCTCGGGATCTGGTTGACCAGGCCCTTGAGCAGGCAGGGGTACTCCGGGGAGTACCGCTGCAGCAGGGACAGCTCGGGGCGGCTCAGCCTGCCGAGCTCGATGATGTTGTCGCCGTTCGCGTTCAGGAACGACGTGGCGGTGTCGGACAGCCCGCTGACGTTGCGCAGGAACTGGTGCAGCGCGGCCTGCTTCTGGATCAGCGTGCCACCGGTCCTGACCGTGTTGCGCAACGTGGCTGCGATCTCGGGGGCCACGTCGGCGTAGGTGCCACTGACCTGTGACAGCAGCCGCAGGTCGTGCACCAGGGCAGGCACCTGCGGGTTGAGCCGCTTGAGGTAGTTGTCCAGCGTGACGATGCTCTGGCCGATCTGCTGGCCCCGGCCCTCGAGCGCGGTGGCAAGCGCGTTCAGCGTGTAGTTGATCTCTGCCGGCTGCACGGTGCGCAGCAGCGGGTAGATGTCGCGCAGGATCTTCTGCACCTCGATCGGCCGCTGGGTCTTCGCGATGTGGTCGCCGCCCTGCAGCGATGCGGTGGCGGGACGCTTGGGGATGTCGAGCTGGACGTACTTCTCGCCGAACAGCGTCTTGGGCAGAATCGAGGCGGTGACGTTCTGCGGCACCTGGCCGATCTGGTTGGGGTGGATGCCCAGGGTCAGGGTGGCGTTCCTGGTGCCGTTGGCGTGCCGGTCGAGGACCTCCCCGATGAGCACCCCACGGATCTTGACGTCGGCCCGGTCGGGCAGCTGCAGCCCCACGGTGCTGGTGGTCAGGGTGACCTTGTCGAAGGAGGTGAACTTCTGCTGGAAGATCGCATAGACCAGCCAGACGGCGAACACCATCAGGCCGATGAAGAGCAGTCCGAGGATCCGGTGCTGCAGGACAGCGCGCAGACCGTTCACGAGGCGCTCACCCCGCCAGTCTCACGGTGACGTTGGACCCCCAGATCGCCATCGACATGAACAGGTCGATCACGTTCACCGCGACGATCGAGGTCCGGATGGCCCTGCCCACCGCGACGCCGACGCCCGCGGGGCCGCCACTGGCGTTGTAGCCGTGGTAGCAGTGGATCAGGATCACCACCACGGCGAAGATGAGCACTTTGCCGAAGGACCACAAGACGTCGCCGGGCGGTAGGAACTCGTTGAAGTAGTGCTGGTAGGTGCCCGCACTCTGCCCCTCGAACATCGTGACCGTCAGCTGGGTGGCGAAGTAGGACGCCAGCAGGCCCACGACGTACAGCGGGATGATCGCGATCAGCCCGGCGATCACCCGGGTGGTCACCAGGAAGGGCATCGACGGGATCGCCATGACCTCGAGCGCGTCGACCTCCTCGGAGATCCGCATCGCACCGAGCTGGGCGGTGAAGCCGGCGCCGACGGTGGCGGCCAGGGCGATGCCGGACACGATCGGGGCGATCTCGCGGGTGTTGAAGTACGCCGAGACGAACCCGGCGAACGCCGCAGTGCCGAGCTGGTTGAGGGCGGCGTACCCGGACAGGCCCACCTGCGCGCCGGTGAAGAACGTCATCGCCAGGATCACGCCGACGGTGCCGCCGATGACGGCCAGGGCACCGCTGCCGAGGGTCACCTCGGCCAGGAGCCGCAGGATCTCCTTCTTGTAGCGGCCCACCGAGCGAGGGGCGGCGGTGAGCACGCCGATGAAGAACCTGAGCTCCTGGCCCAGGTCGTCGACGAACGAAAGCGGTCGGCGGTAGACCGCGCGGATGTCTGCCATCAGCTCAACCCGTCTTCGGCGGGACGATCTGGAGGAACACCGCGCTCACCACGAAGTTCACCACGAACAACAGCATGAACGTGATCACCACGGCCTCGTTGACCGCGTCGCCGACGCCCTTGGGGCCACCCCCGGCGTTGACGCCCTTGAAAGAGGCCACGGTGGCGGCGATCAGCCCGAACAGCAGCGCCTTGATCATCCCCTCCCACAGGTCCGGCAGCTGGGCGAGCGCGGTGAAGCTGGCGATGTAGGCACCCGGGGTGCCACCCTGCAGGATCACGTTGAAGACGTAGCCGCCCGCCACGCCGACCACGCTGACCATCCCGTTGAGGAACACCGCGACCAGCATCATCGCGAGCACACGGGGCACGACCAGCCGGTGGATCGGGTCGATGCCGAGCACCATCATCGCGTCCAGCTCTTCGCGGATCTTGCGTGCGCCGAGGTCGGCGGCCACGGCCGAGCCACCGGCGCCCGCGATCAACAGCGCCGTACCGATCGGGGCCGCCTGCTGCACCACCGCGAGCACCGACGCGGAGCCGGTGAACGACTGGGCCCCGAACTGCTTGATCAGGCCCCCGACCTCCAGCGCGATCACCGCGCCGAATGGGATCGCGACCAGCGCCGCGGGAACGATCGTCACCGACGCGACGAACCAGGCCTGCTGGATGAACTCCCGGACCTGGAAGGGGCGCCGGAACAGCTGCCGGCCCACGTCGAGGCCGAAGGCGAACAGGCTGCCCGCCGCCCCGATCGGAGCCAGCACCCGAGTGGCGGCTGGACTGGACATGGGACCCTCAGGCTCCCGTGACCATGGTCATGTTCTCCTCGAAGGACCCGGGTGGCGGGGTCACGCCGTGCTCCCGGCACCACGCGCCCGGCTCGCGCTGGCTGCGCCGCTTGATGCCGTTGGAGGGATCCAGCTGCATCGGGATCGGCGGCAGCGGCGGCATGTCCTGGTCCTTCTCCGCCTCCAGCTCGTCGGCGTCCTTCTCCTCCGACATGCCGATCGGCCCGACCTTCTGGGCGTTGAGGAACTGCCGGACCACCGGCTCCTCGGAGGACAGCAGCATCTCCCGGGGCCCGAACATGGCCAGGTGCTTGTGGTAGAGCAGCCCGATGTTGTCCGGCAGGGTCCGGGCGGTGTTGATGTCGTGGGTGACGATCAGGAAGGTGGCGTCGATCTGCGCGTTGAGGTCGACGATCAGCTGGTTGAGGAACGACGTACGCACCGGGTCCAGACCGGAGTCCGGCTCGTCGAAGAGGATGATCTCGGGGTCCAGCACCAGCCCGCGGGCGATTCCGGCGCGCTTGCGCATCCCGCCGGAGATCTCACCGGGAAGCTTGTCCTCGGTGCCGATCATTCCGGTGAGGTCGAGCTTCTCCATGACGATGTTGCGGATCTCGGACTCGGACTTCTTGGTGTGCTCACGCAGCGGGAACGCCACGTTGTCGTAGATCGTCATCGAGCCGAACATCGCACCGTCCTGGAACAGCACGCCGAACAGCTTGCGGATCTCGTACAGCTCCTTCTCGGGGCAGCTGGCGATGTCGACGCCCTCGATGACGATGGTGCCCTCCTCGGGCTTGAGCAGCCCGATCAGCGACTTCAGGAACACCGACTTGCCGGTCCCGGACGGACCGAGCATGACGCAGATCTCCCCGGCCGGCACCGTCAGGGTGACATCTCCCCAGATCAGCTGCTTCCCGAAGGACTTTGTCAGGTGTTCCACCTGGATCTCGACACCCATGGACGCTCCCTTGTCCTCGAGTAGTTCTCCGCAACACCCGCCCCGCAGTGGCCGACCACGCTGCTTCTGCCGCGACAAACGAGCAGGCTGCGGCTAAGTTACGCGAGCAGCCGCCCGAGCGCACTGCCCCGCCGGAGCGTCTCACCATCGGGGATGCAGCCGTCGGAACCGCTGCGACCAGCGTACGTCTGCCCGGCCCCGTCCAGACTCCGACCGGCCGATCCCCGGCGAGCCGCGCCCGGACAGCAGTCGGCCGCCCCGGGCCAGGTGTGGCCGGGGGCGGCCGAGCGGACCGTCGGTCGGGACGGCCCGTGGGTCACTTGAGGGTGACGGTGGCTCCGGCGCCCTCGAGGGCCGCCTTCGCCTTCTCCGCGGCCTCCTTGTCGACCTTCTCGAGGACCGGCTTCGGGGCGGCCTCGACCAGGTCCTTCGCGTCCTTCAGGCCCAGGCTGGTCAGGCTCCGGACCTCCTTGATGACGTTGATCTTCTTCTCGCCCGCGGACTCGAGCACGACGTCGAACTCGTCCTGCTCGGCCGCCTCGTCGGCAGCGCCCTCGCCGGCCCCGGCGGCCGGAGCGGCGACCGCGGCGACCGGCGCGGCCGCGGTGACGCCGAAGGCGTCCTCGAACTGCTTCACGAACTCGCTCAGCTCCAGGAGGGTCATCTCCTTGAATGCGTCGAGCAGCTCGTCGGTGCTGAGCTTCGCCATGGTGGCGTTCCTTCCTCTTCGCTGGTCCGTCGTACGACGGACGGGTTGGCCTGGCGGACCCCGGGTGGGCCCGGACGGGCATGGGCGAGGCCCTCAGGCCTCAGGGGTCTCCCCGGTGGTCTCGGTGCTCACCCCGGTGCTGTCCTCCGCTTCAGCCGGTGCCTGCACGGTGGAGGGCTCCTCCTGGGAGGCGGCCTCGTCCGCCCCGTCGCCCGGAGCGGCCTCCGGAGCCTCCGCTGCCTGCTCGGCGGTCGAACCGGCAGCCGCCGGCTCGCCGGCGCCCGCGATGATCGACGGATCCTGCTCCGCCTTCTCCTGGAGCGCCCCCGCGAGGCGGGCAGCCTGGGACAGCGGCTCGTTGAACAGGCGGACGGCCTCGGACAGCGAGGCGAGCATCGCACCCGCCAGCTTGCCCAGCAGCACCTCACGGGACTCGAGATCGGCCAGCTTGGCGATCTCCGCAGCCGCCACCGGGGCGCCGTCGATGTACCCGCCCTTGATGATCAGGGCGGGGTTGGCCCTGGCGAAGTCACGCAGCCCCTTCGCCGCCTCCACCACGTCGCCGTTGATGAAGGCGATGGCGGTCGGGCCGGTCAGGAGTTCGGAGAAGCCCTCGGCCCCGGCCTGCTCGGCGGCGAGCTTGGTGAGCGTGTTCTTGACCACGGCGTAGTCGGCGCTCTCACCGAGGGATCGCCGCAGCTCCTGCAGCTGCTTCACGGTGAGACCGCGGTAGTCGGTCAGCACGGCACCCGTGGAGTCGTTGAACGCATCGACGATCTCCGCCACGGCGGCCGTCTTCTCTGCCCGCGCCATGGGTCTCCTTCCGGTCGTCGCGCCAGGCGGGTCTGCCTGCCGCTGGTTGCCGGACCGTCCGGATCCCGAACACGACGAACGCCCCGGCGCAGGGCACGGGGCGTACGGCGCGTACGGCGCCAACGTTCGTGTCACCTGCGCGGGCCGCCCACTCGGGTGGGACCTTCGCCCGCCACCTTCGGATCGTGGGACCCGAGGGCGACGAGGACCGGCGGTCTTCGGCTTCGCGGGAAGAATACGCGGAACCGGCCCCGGCGGCCAAATCGGCGGGCGCGGTCAGCCCATCGGCGACTTCGTGGTGATCTGGTCGGCCGGCGGCGGCTTGACCGCCACCTTCTTGCCGTAGTCGCCCATCGTGATGACCGTCCGCGACACCTGCCCCCGGATGTGCATCGACATGCGCATCTTGTGCACCAGGTTGTGGCCGTCCACCCAGACGTCGTAGACGATGTGCTGCGGGAGCAGCGAGACGACCTGCTTCGGGTAGTGCATCGCGTCGACCAGCGCCGAGCGCGGCACCACCACGCGGTAGTGGGTGGTGCCGGCGGAGCCGGCACCCACCTTGTGCACCTTGCTGGCGCCGTACAGGGCGTCGAGGCTGGTGGAGGGGTTGCCGCCGCCGAACCGGCCGACCAGGGCCCCGATCCCGGACTTGGCGTGGGGGTCGACCTTCAGCCAGGGCTTCGCGGTGTGCAGGATCGGCGACTTCATGTAGTAGTAGCCGCCGGCGGAGATGAACTGCATCGGCTCGCCGGCCACCTTCATGCTGGTGCGCACCTCGGCCGGGCCGCTGCCCGCGAACTCCCCCGCACCGTTCGCCGTGGTCTTCTGACCGGCGGTGCGCGAGGTCAGCGTGAACGTGAACGAGCCGGCCTTCCGCTGTGCGGCGACCAGGGCCTTGCCGAAGTTGGACCCGGTCAGGTCGGTCGTGGTGCCGGCGGTGCCGCCGGACGAGGCCGATGCGCTCGGGCTGCCCGAGCCGTTCGCCGAGCTGCTGCCTGCTCCGGCACCCGACTGCCCGGCCGAGCCGCCACTGCCGCCACAGCCGGAGACCAGCGTCAGCGCCGCGGCAGCCACGCACGCGGCCAGACCGCGCCGTGCACGGGTGGAGAACATCGGTGACCCCCGTTCCGGGTTGGCTCGTGCGCAGCCAGCGTAGACGAGCGCTGGTGACCGGATCGGGTCAGGCGTCGTCCTCCACGGCGATGTCGCGGACGCGGTTGGGGTCGGCCTGGACACCGGGCCCCATCGTGGTGGAGATGGTCACCTTCTTGACGTAGCGGCCCTTGGAGCTGCTCGGCTTGAGTCGCAGCACCTCCTCGAGCGCGGAGGCGTAGTTCTCGGCGAGCTGCTGCTCGGTGAACGAGGCCTTGCCGATGATGAAGTGAAGGTTGGCGTGCCGGTCCACGCGGAACTCGATCTTGCCGCCCTTGATCTCGCCGACCGCCTTGGCAACGTCGGGCGTGACGGTTCCGGTCTTCGGGTTCGGCATCAGGCCGCGGGGCCCGAGCACCCGGCCCAGCCGGCCGACCTTGCCCATCATGTCGGGCGTGGCCACCACGGCGTCGAAGTCGAGCCAGCCGCCGGCCACCTTCTCGATCAGGTCATCGCCCCCGACGTGGTCGGCGCCCGCCTCCCGCGCCGCCTCCGCCTTGTCCGCGGTGGCGAAGACCAGGACCCGGGCGGTCTTGCCGGTGCCGTTGGGCAGGTTGACGGTGCCGCGGACCATCTGGTCCTGCTTGCGGGGGTCGACCCCCAGCCGCAGGGCGACCTCGACGGTCGGGTCGAACTTCGTCACCTTCCCGGCCTTGGCGAGGGCGACGGCTTCGGCCGGGCTGTAGAACTTGGACCGGTCGATCTGCTCGTCGGCCTGGCGGTAGGACTTGCTGCGCTTCATGGTTCTGTCTCCTATAAGGCTGGAGGTCGTGGTCAGCGGGCCCGCGCCAGGACCCTGCCACACACGGCCGAGCGGCCGGTGCCGCTCGGCTGTTGCTGACGGATCAGCGTGCTAACGGATCAGCGCTCGACCTTGATGCCCATCGAGCGGGCGGTGCCGGCGATGATCTTCTCGGCGGCCTCGATCGTGGTCGCGTTGAGGTCGGGCATCTTGGTCTGCGCGATGTCGCGGACCTGGGCGGCGCTGATCGAGCCGACCTTGGTCTTGTGCGGCTCGGCGCTGCCCTTGTCGACGCCCGCGGCC
>JBOHDO010000116.1:0-10211 GCA_050699415.1 Marmoricola sp. | reverse complement strand
AGCGCACTCCCGCCCTGCGGTCGGGGCCCTGTGGGTCAGGGCGTGTAGTTGATCGCGACGTCGTCGATGTACAGGTTCGTGCCTGCGGGGGCGGCGAAGGCGTACACGTCCATGTCCAGGGACGAAGTCCCTGGGGCGGTCGGCACGACCTGGATCGTCAGCTGCTGCCAGCTCGGAGTCAGCGGAACCGACGCCTGGGTGGTCGCCACCTTCGTCGCGCCCTGGTACTCACGCATGCGCAGGAACGCGTTCCCCTGGCCGGTGTCGGAGCGCACCCAGGCCGTCACGGTGTAGGTCCCCGCGGCGGTCACGTCGACCCAGTTGGGGTGGTCGTTGAGGGTCAGCGTCGTGGGAGACGTGCCGGTGTTGGACAGCCGTGCCGCCCACGAGCCCGAGTGCCCTCCCGGCACTCTTTCGAGGGTGACCGCCGGGTCGTGGTTGGGGTTCCAGCCATCGGTGTTCTGCTCGAACCCGGGGTTCCCGACGATGTTGTAGCCCGGCGGTGCCGGCGTGACGTCGAAGACGTAGACGGCATGGGCCAGGGGATCGCCGGCGGGGCGGAAGTCGTATCCGTCGCAGACCCAGAACTTGTCGTCGATCAGCACCACCGCGCGCGCGTCCGCGATGCCGAAGGAGGACAGGTCCCACGACCAGCCACCCGCGGACAGCGTCTTGGTCGACCAGTCGACCCGGGCCAGCTGGGTGTGGCTGTGCACCACGTACAGGTGCGCTCCGTCGGAGGAGAACTCCATCCCGAGGATGTTGTAGAGGCCGGGCACCTGGATCACTGGACCGGGCGTGTTCGTGGCGTAGGTGTAGGTCTGCAGGTCATGGTTGACGCCGACGTACACGTTGCCGTCGCCGGGGTTCCACGCCGCCGCCGTGAAGTCGCTGCCGGCCGGCAGCGCCTGGTAGGAGTCCGGCTGGAAGTTGCCGTGCTTGTCGCGGGTGAGACGGAACACGGTGGGAAGCTCCGAGGTGGTGCAGCACTTGCCGGAGAAGGCGTAGAGGGTGTCGGTGTGGGCGTCGTACGCGAGCGACTCCAGGTCGCGGACGCGCCAGGTGCCGGCCTGGGGGCCGCCGCCGTACTTGCGGACCGTGGAGAGGACGTCCTGCCCGATCGTGCGCTCGAGGGTTCCGGTGAACGGGTCGACCTCGTAGAGCATCCGGCCGTCGTCGTCGGCCAGCCACAGCGCCTGGTCCTGGGGGACGTACGCCGACCCCTCGTTGTCCCTCATCGACACGTTGCTCCCCTGGAAGGGGCTCGTGTGCATGACGTGGTCCAGCTGGAGCTGGGGGTAGGGCGTATCGGGAAGGTCGGCCATGGCCGGCCCGGCCGTGACAACACAGACGGCGGCCGCCGACACGAGGCAGGCCACCAGCCGGGATCGTCGGCTGGGGTGGAGCAAGCGGTTCAGCATCGGGCCCTCCAAGGTCGTGATGGTCCCCCGGCACCCCCCGGTTCGGGTGCATTCGACATTGAAGGGCGGCGGCGACGCCGGCACATCATGCATCGGGGGTATGGGTGCTGAGCCGGAGCAGCCGATCCAGCAGGGTGCCCGAAGCGCGCTGATCGGTAGCGTGGAGCCATGACGCGGGTGAGCCGCAACCGGGCCGACCAGCAGCTGCGCGACCTCGCGCGGCTGCGCCGGGTCCGCGACCGGATCGACCGGGAGTACGCACAGCCGCTCGACGTCGAGGCACTCGCCCGCGGGGTGCACATGTCGGCCGGACACCTGTCCCGCCAGTTCAGGCTCGCATACGGCGAGTCGCCGTACTCCTACCTGATGACGCGGCGGATCGAGCGGGCGATGTCGCTGCTGCGCCGGGGCGACCTCACCGTGACCGAGGTCTGCTTCGCCGTCGGCTGCTCGTCGCTGGGCACCTTCAGCACGCGCTTCAGCGAGCTGGTCGGGGTACCGCCCAGTGTCTACCGGGCGCAGGGGGTGCACGCGACGGATGACATGCCGCCGTGCGTGGTGAAACAGGTGACCAGACCGGTCAGGAATCGAGAAGCGCCGGCGGCACCACGACAATTAGCGTGAACGCCATGGACCTCACCATTCACACCACCGTTCTGCCGCACGACGACCCGGAGGACTCGGTCGCCTTCTACCGCGACGTCCTCGGCTTCGAGGTGCGCAGCGACTACGGGCAGGGAAGGATGCGCTGGATCACCGTCGGCCCTGCCCACCAGCCCGACACGAGCATCCTGCTGGCCCCACCCGCCGCCTACCCGGGCGTCACCGACGACGAGCGCCGCACCATCACCGAGATGATGGCCAAGGGCACCTACGGCTGGATCCGGCTGGCCACCAAGGACCTCGCCGGCACCTTCGAGCGGGTCCAGGCCAGCGACGCCGAGGTCGTCCAGGAGCCGACCGAGCAGCCGTACGGCGCCCGCGACTGCGCGTTCCGCGACCCCGCCGGCAACCAGATCCGCATCCAGGAGGTGTCATGACCACCATCAGGTCCGTGACACTCGAGGTGCCCGATCCTGCGGCTGCCCAGGAGTTCTACGCCTCGGCGTTCGACCTCGACGGCCCGATCGGCTTCCGCGCCGCCCCTGACGCGCCCACCTCCGGGTTCCGTGGCTTCACCCTGTCCCTGGTGGTCTCGCAGCCGGGCACCGTCGACAGCCTCATCGGTACGGCGGTCGAGGCCGGTGCCACCTCCCTGAAGCCCCCCGCGAAGAGCTTCTGGGGATACGGCGCCGTGGTGCGGGCCCCGGACGGGGCGATCTGGAAGGTCGCGACCTCGTCCAAGAAGGACAACGGGCCCGTCAACCGGGAGGTCGACGAGGTCGCGCTGCTGCTGGGAGTCGAGGACGTCAGGGCCACCAAGGCGTTCTACGTCGACCGCGGACTGACGGTGAGCAAGGGCTTCGGCAGCAAGTACGTCGAGTTCGCCGGGTCGGGGCCGGTCAAGCTGGCGCTGTACGGGCGACGTGCCCTCGCCAAGGACACCGGCGTCCCGGCGGACGGCGACGGTTCCCACCGGATCGCCGTCGTCAGCGACGCCGGCCCCTTCACCGACCCCGACGGCTTCGAGTGGGAGGACGCCTGATGCCCGAGGCCCTCGAATACCCTCATGCGCGACGGTACCTGGCTCGTCTGAACCGCGGACGGCCGACGAGGAGGATGGAGAGACCATGGGCCCTGTGGCCGACAGCCACGACCTGATCCGCGTGCAGGGCGCGCGGGTGAACAACCTCAGGGACGTCACCGTCGAGATCCCGAAGCGGCGGCTGACCGTGTTCACCGGCGTCTCCGGCTCGGGCAAGAGCTCACTGGTCTTCAACACCATCGCGGCGGAGTCGCAGCGGCTGATCAACGAGACCTACAGCGCCTTCGTGCAGGGCTTCATGCCCACCCTGGCGCGGCCGGAGGTGGACCGGCTCGAGGGGCTGACCACCGCGATCATCGTCGACCAGGAGCGGATGGGGGCGAACCCACGGTCCACCGTCGGGACGGCCACCGATGCGAACGCGCTGCTGCGGATCCTGTTCAGCCGGCTCGGCACGCCGTACGTCGGTCCGCCGACCGCGTTCTCGTTCAACGTGCCCACCCGCCGGGCCGGAGGGGTGATGCGCACCGAGAAGGGTGGCCGGGTCGAGAAGAAGGTGGTCCGCGACGCGGTCTACCTCGGTGGGATGTGCCCGCTGTGCGAGGGCATGGGGCGAGTCAGCGACTTCGACCTGACCGCGTTCTACGACGAGACCAGGTCGCTGAGCGACGGCGCACTGAGCGTGCCCGGCTACTCGATGGACGGCTGGTACGGGCGCCTCTTCGAGGGTATGGGACTCCCGATGGACAAGCCGATCGGCACGTTCACCAGGAAGCAGCTCGACACGATGCTCTACGCCGAGCCCACCAAGATCAAGGTCGAGGGCGTGAACCTGACCTTCGAGGGCATCATCCCGAAGATGCAGAAGTCGATGCTGTCCAAGGACCGCGAGGCGATGCAGCCCCACGTACGACGCTTCGTGGACCGGGCGGTGACCTTCCAGACCTGCCCGGACTGTGAGGGGACCCGGCTCAATGCCGGCGCCCGCTCCTCGAAGATCGCGGGCCGGAACATCGCCGACCTCGGTGCGATGCAGATCAGCGACCTGGCGGAATGGGCCCGCGAGCGCGACGAGCCGTCGGTGGGCCCGCTGCTCGGCGGGCTGCGGCACCTGCTCGACTCGTTCACCGAGATCGGCCTCGGCTACCTCTCCCTCGACCGGCCGGCGGGCACGCTGTCCGGGGGAGAGGCGCAGCGCACCAAGATGATCCGGCACCTCGGCTCCTCGCTGACCGACGTGACCTACGTATTCGACGAGCCCACCATCGGCCTGCACCCGCACGACATCCAGCGGATGAACAACCTGCTCGTCCAGCTGCGCGACAAGGGCAACACCGTGCTGGTCGTGGAGCACAAGCCCGAGACGATCGCGATCGCCGACCACGCGGTCGACCTCGGTCCGGGTGCGGGTTCCGACGGCGGGAGTGTCTGCTTCGAGGGCAGTGTCGAAGGGCTGCGGGGGAGTGACACCACCACCGGGCGCCACCTCGACGACCGCGCCCACCTCAAGGAGTCCGTGCGAGGGGCCACCGGGACGCTCGAGATCCGCGGTGCCCGGCAGAACAACCTGCGCGACGTCGACGCCGACGTGCCGACCGGGGTGCTCACCGTCGTCACCGGCGTCGCAGGCTCCGGCAAGACCTCGCTGGTCCACGGGAACCTCGAGGGCCGCGAGGACGTGGTGATCATCGACCAGGGCGCCATCAAGGGCTCCCGCCGGTCAAACCCCGCGACGTACACCGGCCTGCTGGACCCGATCCGCAAGGCGTTTGCGAAGGCCAACGGCGTCAAGCCGGCACTGTTCAGCGCGAACTCCGAGGGCGCCTGCGCGACCTGCAAGGGCGCCGGCGTCGTCTTCACCGAGCTGAACGTGATGGAGACCGTCGCCACCACCTGCGAGGAGTGCGAGGGCCGGCGCTTCCAGGCAGCCGTGCTCGAGTACGAGCTCGGCGGACGCGACATCGCCGAGGTGCTGGCCATGTCGGTCGCCGAGGCGGAGGCGTTCTTCGGCGACGGCGAGGCGGGTACGCCGGCAGCCCACAGGATCCTGCAGCGGCTGGCGGACGTGGGGTTGGGTTATGTCAAGCTGGGCCAGCCGCTGACCACGCTGTCCGGCGGGGAGCGGCAGCGGCTCAAGCTGGCCGCCCGGATGGCCGAGAAGGGCTCGGTCTACGTGCTGGACGAGCCGACCACCGGCCTGCACCTCGCCGACGTCGAGCAGCTGCTCGGCCTGCTGGACAAGCTGGTCGACTCCGGCAGGTCGGTCATCGTGATCGAGCACCACCAGGCGGTGATGGCGCACGCCGACTGGGTCATCGACCTGGGCCCCGGTGCCGGGCACGACGGCGGCCGGGTTGTCTTCGAGGGCACGCCCGCCGACCTGGTCGCCGACGGCTCGACGCTCACCGGCAAGCACCTCTCGGCGTACGTCGGGGGCCGACGATGAGCGCGCTGGACCCCCTGCTGGGCAGCTGGGCCACCACCATGCACCACGCGGAGATGTCCGAGCCGGTCACCGGCCGGCAGGAGTACGAGCGGGTGCTGGACGGCGCCTTCGTGCTGCAGCGATGGACCTACGACCACCCGGACTTCCCCGACGCGATGGGGCTGCTCTCGGAGGACCGTTACCACTACTTCGACGTACGCGGGGTCACCCGCATCTTCGACTTCGAGATCGACGACGACGGATGGTCGATGCTGCGCCTGGGCGAGGAGTTCTCCCAGCGCCACCGGACCTGGTTCCGTGGTGCCGACCTGATGGAGAGCACCGGGGAACGGTCCGGTGACCGGGGCGCCACCTGGCAGCACGACTTCACGATGACCTACCAGCGCGTCAGCTGACCGTCCGGCCCGCCGGCTACGTGCCGGCCGTCAGGTCCTCGGGGGCGGCGACGGGCACGATGCCTGCGGCCCTGGTCGCCAGCCCCGGTCATTCGCTCGTGCCGCGCCAGCGCCTCCTTCTCGGTGCGCTCGCCCGCACGGACGTCGCGCAGGAGCAGCTCCATGGCCTCCGAGCGGATCGAGTTCGGTGCCCGGGTCCCACTGAGACGTATCAGAGTCGGACACGGCAGGGTGGGTCCTTCTCAGCGCGTCCACGTGTGTCCGATAACCGACATTATGTCATCTAATACGGGCGTGGGGCAGACCCCGGGGCCGTGGCCCCCTCCCCGGCCCGGGGCCCGGCAGCCGCTGCACCGGCGACAACAGGTCCGCCGAGACGACGTACTGCTCCAGGTGGACCGCGACGAATGCCAGCAACCACAGCGCACCCAGCGTCCGGGTCGTCCTGGTTGTCACGAGCCCGCGATCAGTAGCCGCCATAGCCGCCACCCCCGCTGTTCGAAGACCCGTTCGACCCGCCGCCGGACGTTGTGGTGGAGCCGCTGGTCGTCGCTGCCGACCAGACGAAGTGGGTGCCCTGGAAGTCGTCGCTGAAGCCGTTGCCCTTGAGCTGGTGCACACCGTCCTGGGCGAACGTGTACAGCGGCAGCCCGCGGAAGGTCAGCTGCGACGTACCGTCGGGACGCCGTACCACGCCCAGCCGGCTGACCTTCGCGCTGTCGGCCTTCAGCTGTGCCCTCGAGGCCTTCACCGGGCCCCAGAAGGAGGTGCAGCCGGCGACGCAGTGGACCTTCCCGCCCTTCTCCGCCGTGGTGCTGTACAGGGTGTGTCCGCCGGAGTCGACGAGCACGCGGGTTCCGTGGACCGAGGCCACCGTGACTGCGCCGCTCGATGACGTGCTCGCCGCGGCGCCCGATCCCCCGTTGCCGCTGCTGCTGGTGTTGTTGCTGCTGCCGTAGGCTCCGCAGCCACTGAGGACCAGCGCGAAGGCACCCGAGGCCAGGGCTGTCCCGACAAGTTGTGTTTTCCACGTGTTCATGCCGGCCACACGTCGCGGGCCCCCGAGGGGTTCAGCGTCGGTCGCGGCAGCGCTCACCCGGACTGGTTGCTGTCCTTCATCGATCCCCAGCCGTGCCAGCGGTCGACCGCGATCCGGGCGGTGACGCGGCTGCGGTCCCGTCCCGGGTACGGCGAGCCGGTGTAGTGCCGGGCCAGCCGGTCGATGTCGGCCAGGTCTGCGTCGTCGTCCAGGTCGGTGGCCCGGCCGACGATGCTGACGTGGGTGTACCAGCCCTGCTCGTCGAGCACGGTCAGCGTGACCCGGGGGTCGTTGCGCAGGTGCTCCAGCCGCTTGCGGCCCTCGTCCATGTTCACCAGGACATGACCGTCCTCCCAGAGGTACCAGGTGGCCGTGGAGACCGGCTGCCCGTCCGGTCGCAGCGTGGTGATCACGGCCGGGTTCGGCTTCTCCAGCAGGGCCACTGCGTCGGCGGGCAGGGGTGGCTTCGACATCGGCGTCCTCCTCGTGACGGGTCTGTCCTGCATGGTGCCCCGGGAATCTGACAATTCCCAGACGATGAAGAGCCATCTGCTCGGCGACACCGGCGGGTTGCGAGTCTTCGCGCTCGTGCTGGAGAAGGGAAGACGAGGCGGTCGAGGAGATCGTCGGCCTTGCCCGTGACCGGAGCATCACCGGCGCCGGACTGAACTGGACGCGTCCGAGGACCCCTGGACGAAGCCGCCCCCGGGCAGCGGGCTCACGTCCGGCTCAGTGCCGTCGGACGGTCTCGTCGGCGACCCCGTCGGGGTCGGGCACCCCGCGGAAGGTCCGGAAGCTGTAGACCAGCAGGGCCAGCGCGAGCAGCCCGGAGATGACCAGGGTCGCGCCGGCTGCCCAGCCTCCGAGCAGCCACCACTCCTCACGCACCGGCCACCATCCGGGAGCCGGCGGCTGCACGATCCACATTGCGCCGACCCCGCAGAGGCAGCAGACCGCGAGCAGTGACACCGCGATCCGCGGCCAGGTCTGCACCCCGTCGGCCGCGGCCCGGTACGCCGCGGCCTTGACCGGCTCGACCCGGCGTTCGGCCCACGCGTACTCCTGGGACAGCACGACCAGCCCGGCGAACAGCATCAGCAGCCCCGGGCCGGGCAGCACCAGGGCGGCGATGCCGGCGAGCACCAGCAGCCACCCCAACACGATCAGACCGGTGCGCTTGAGCCCTACCACCGCTCCCCCGCAGTGCCGACGACACCGACGAGCCTAGCCCGGAGCCGCCTACGGTGGGACCCATGACCGACTTCCCGACATACACGCTCAACGACGGGCACGCGCTCCCGGCCATCGGCTTCGGCACCGCGGGGCTGCACGGCGACGACGCGATCGCCGCGGTGAGCAGCGCCCTGGAGAACGGCTACCGGCTGATCGACACCGCGGTCAACTACCGCAACGAGCGGGAGGTCGGCGACGCGCTCCGCCGCTCCGGTCTCCCCCGTGACCAGGTCCGGGTCGCCAGCAAGATTCCGGGCCGGCACCATGCGTACGACGACGCGATCCGCTCCACCCACGACTCGCTGCAGGCGCTCGGCGTCGACCACCTCGACCTGCACCTGGTCCACTGGCCCAACCCCAGCGACGGCCGGTACCCCGAGACCTGGCGGGCACTGGTCGCGCTGCAGGAGCAGGGCCTGGTCACCAGCATCGGCGTCTCGAACTTCTCCGAGGCCCACCTGCACCGCATCATCGACGACACCGGCGTGACGCCCGCGGTCAACCAGATCGAGCTGCATCCCTACTTCCCGCAGCCGCAGATGCGGGCAGTGCACGAGCGCCTCGGGATCCTCACCGAGTCGTGGAGCCCGCTGGGCAAGCGGCAGGCACCGTTCGACCAGCCGCCGGTGCGCCGGGCCGCGGAGCGACACGGCGCCTCCCCCGGCAGGGTCGTCCTGCGCTGGCAGCTCCAGCTCGGCGCACTGCCGATCCCGAAGTCGGCCACACCCTCGCGCCAGCAGGAGAACCTCGACGTGTTCGGCTTCGAGCTCGATGACGAGGAGATGGCCGCCATCTCTGGTCTCGCCCGGCCCGATGGCCGGCTGTTCGGCGGCGACCCCGACGTGCACGAGGAGCAGTGAGCCGGCTACCGGCCGGGCGTGGGTCGACGGGAGCTCACCAGCCCTGTGCTCATACTGGGCCGCATGACTGACTCCGCCGAACCGACCCCCTCCCCCGCGACCGTCCAGGCGACCGTGGTGCTCCGGCGCCGCGGCAGCGACAGCCCGCCGGTCGGCCTGCGTCGCCGCATCACCGCCGCCGAGCTGGGTGAGAAGTACGGCGCCCACCCCGACGACGTCGCCGCCGTACGCCGGCTGCTGGCCGACCGCGGGGCCGAGGTGCTCGAGGAGCACGGCTCGTCCCGGCGGCTGCGCGTGCAGGGCACGGCGGACGCCCTGGCCGGTCTCGAGGACGACGACCGGGTGGCGGCCGTGCTCGGCCTCGACGAGGGCCCACTGGCGCGACCTCGTGCCATCATCGCCGACCCGACCGCGACGAAGGTGAGCTACACCCCGCTGCAGCTCGCCGATGCCTACGGCATGCCCGACGGCGACGGCACCGGGCAGACGATCGCGATCGTCGAGCTCGGCGGCGGCTTCGCCCAGGACGACCTCGACCACTACTTCAGCGGTCTCGGCCTGAAGTCGCCCACGGTCCGGGCCGTGGGCGTGGACGGCGCGAAGAACCAGCCCGGCAAGGACCCCCAGGGTGCCGACGTCGAGGTGCTGCTCGACATCGAGGTCGTCGGGGCGATCGCGCCCAGGGCCGAGATCGTGGTCTACTTCGCCCCCAACTCCGACGCCGGCTTCGTGGACGCGATCTCGACCGCCGCGGAGGCCGACCCGACCCCGGCCGCGATCAGCATCAGCTGGGGGCAGAGCGAGGACGGCTGGACCGCGCAGGCCCGCACCGCGCTGGACAGCGTGTTCGCCGACGCGGTGACGCTCGGCGTGACCGTCACCGTCGCCGCGGGCGACAACGGCAGCGCGGACGGTTCGGCCGACGGCGCGAAGCACGCCGACTTCCCGGCGTCCAGCCCGCACGTGCTCGCCTGCGGCGGCACCAGCCTGCAGGCTGCCGATCTCGCGATCCGCGGCGAAGTGGCGTGGAACGACGGCGCGACTGGCGGCGCCGGCGGCGGCGGGGTCAGCAGCATCTTCGCCGTGCCGGCCTGGCAGATCGGACTTAGCGTCGCCAAAGACGGCCAGACCGGACCGCTGCTCATGCGCGGCGTACCTGATGTGTGCGGGGA
>JBOHDO010000115.1:0-35758 GCA_050699415.1 Marmoricola sp. | reverse complement strand
GACGTCGACGTCGGTGCCGCCGAGCTGCTCGACGTCGCCGCCACGCCGGGCGCGATCACCGAGCGTGGGGTGCGCAAGAACGTCAACGTCGCCATCCAGTACATCTCCTCGTGGCTGCGCGGCAACGGCGCGGCCGGCATCTACGGCCTGATGGAGGACGCGGCGACGGCCGAGATCTCGCGCTCGCAGATCTGGCAGTGGGTGCACAACGAGGCCAACCTGTCCGACGGGACCGTGGTCACCGACGCGCTGGTGCGGCAGGTGCTCGACGAGGAGGTCGCGAACATCCGCGCCCAGGGCGTCTCCGGCAGGCTCGACGAAGCCCGTGCGCTCTTCGAGACGGTCGCGCTCTCCGACGACTTCGCCGACTTCCTGACGCTGCCGGCGTACGAGTCGATGGTGGCCGCGGAATGACGGATCCCCTTGCCGGGCTGGCCGATGAGCTCGACGGGCGGCTCGCCGGGGTCGACGAGTGGCTGAGGTCGTCGTACCCGGGTGACAGGGGTGTGCGCCAGCCGGTGCACACGGTCTACGTCCCCGCCGACCGGTTCGACGCCGGCACGGTCGCGGCCTGGGGAGAGCAGGCGCGGGCGGCGCTGGGGAGGTACGGCGCGTCCGCCGGTGAGCTCGCCGACGGGATCGGCCTGGACCTCGCGCTGGTGAAGGACGTGCTCGACCTCGTGCGCGCGAAGCTGGCCGCCGAGCCGGTCGAGGACCTGCGGATCGACTTCGAGGACGGCTACGGCAACCGGCCGGACGACGAGGAGGACGCCGCCGTGCTCGGCGCGGCCGCCGCGTTGCGGGAGGTGCTCGACGGGCCGGGACCGAAGCCGGCGTACTACGGGATCCGGTTCAAGTCGTTCGAAGCGCCGACCCGGCGGCGGGGGCTGCGCACGCTGGGACTGTTCGTGTCCGCCCTCGGCCCGTTGGGCGATGGCTTCGTGGTGACGCTGCCGAAGGTGACGGCAGTCGAGCAGGTCTCCGCGATGGTGTCCGCCCTCGAGCGGCTGGAGGACGCCGTCGGCGTGGGGCCGTTGCGGTTCGAGATCCAGGTCGAGACGCCGCAGTCGATCCTCGGGGCCGACGGCACCGCGCTCGTCGCCCGGATGATCCACGCCGCCGACGGGCGGTGCAGCGGGCTGCACTACGGCACCTACGACTACTCGGCCTCGTGCGGGATCGCCGCGGAGTACCAGTCCATGGAGCACCCCGCTGCCGACCACGCGAAGGCGGTGATGCAGGTCGCCGCGGCAGGCACCGGCGTGTTCCTGTCCGACGGGTCGACGAACGTCATCCCGGTCGGGTCGGCCGACGAGGTGCGGGCCGCCTGGGTGCTGCACGCGCGGCTGGTGCGCCGGTCGCTGGAGCGCGGCTTCTACCAGGGGTGGGACCTGCACCCGGCCCAGCTGCCGACCCGGTTCCTGGCCACCTTCGCGTTCTACCGGCACGGGCTGCCGCAGGCCGCCGCGCGGCTGGCGGCGTACGTCGGGGGGAGCGGTGGCGCGGGCTTCCTGGACGAGCCCGCGACGGCGGCGGCCCTGGCCGGCTTCGTGATGCGCGGCCTGGAGTGCGGCGCCGTGGACGAGGCCGAGGTCGAGCAGCTGGCCGGGATCGACCGGGAACGCCTTTCCGGGCTCGCCCGGCGCAGCGGCTGACCTGTCGACGCCCGCTGCCGCGGGGTAGCGTCCCGGACATGCGGCTGCGCGCGGAGTTCACCACCGAACCGTTCCGCGGCGAGGGCGATCCCCCGGGCCACGCCACGGTCCCGCTGCAGGTGCTGCGCGACTCCGGCCTCGAGGTCGAGTTCGGACCGTTCGGCACGGGCGTCTCCGGGGACTCCGGGCGGCTGCTGGACGCGCTGCGGGAGGTGCTCGGCGCTGCGTTCGCCGAGGGCGCCACCCGGGTCACCCTGCAGGTGCACCAGCCCGATGTCCCCGCCCGGGCCAACGGCGCCGAGGCCGGCCTCGACCGGCTGCTCGCCGATGTGGCCGCCGAGCTCGGCGGCGCGCTGGCCCAGCTGCCACGCGTGGACAAGCAGCGCGCGGTGCGACTGCTGGAGGAGCGTGGCGCGTTCGACTACCGCCGGTCCGCGGAGACGGTCGCGGTCGCCCTCGGGGTGACCCGGTTCACCGTCTACAACTACCTGAACCGGGACGGCTGAGGGGTTCGCGATGGGCGGCTCCCGAGCTATTTTTCAACAAACTGTTGACGTGGCCCGCATCACAGGCTTTCATGGATCGGAAGCAGTTTTCCGTTAAGCGAAAGGGGCCGGGGTGTTCTCCGGACTGGATGCGTTCAACGCGGCTCCGACCGAGGAGATCCGGTCCGACCTGCTCGCCTGTTGCGACGTACCGGCGTGGGCCGACGCCGTGCTGGCCGACCGTCCGTACGCCGACGCGGACGCCGCCCTGCAGGCGGCCGACGCGGCCGCCCGGCGGATCGACCGCGCCGACGTCGACCGCGCGCTCGCACGGCACCCCCGGATCGGGGAGCGGGCCGCCGGCGCGGACGCCGGCGCGGCCTGGTCC
Organism: Marmoricola sp.; assembly: GCA_050699415.1. Taxonomy (GTDB): domain Bacteria; phylum Actinomycetota; class Actinomycetes; order Propionibacteriales; family Nocardioidaceae; genus Marmoricola. The sequence goes on along the minus strand of JBOHDO010000115.1, from coordinate 33,230 downwards.
CGGCGCGAGCAGTCCGGGGTCGACCGGGACGCCGGCACCCGGGCCGCGCTCGCCGCGGGCAACCGGGCCTATGAGGAGCGCTTCGGCCGGGTCTTCCTGACCTGCGCGTCCGGCCGCTCCTCGGCGGAGATCCTCGCCGAGCTGCGCGAGCGGCTGGACAACGACCCTGGGACCGAGGCGTCCGTGGTCGGCGGGGAGCTGCGCAAGATCGCGCTGCTGCGGCTCGGCCGGCTGCTGCAGCCCGGCGACCAGGAGATCCGGGAGGGGTTGCGATGACCAGTGCCGTGACCACCCACGTGCTCGACACCGCTCGCGGCAGACCTGCCGCCGGCGTACCCGTCCGGCTCGAGCAGGTCACCGACGCCGGGGCCGGCGTGCTCGCCGAGTCCGTGACCGACGGCGACGGCCGGGTCGCCGAGCTCGGCCCGGAACGACTCGACCCCGGCACCTACCGGCTGGTCTTCGACGTCGCGGCCTATGCGAGCTCCTCGGGCCAGGACTGCTTCTTCCCGGAGGTGGCGCTCAGCTTCACAGCGTCCGGGCCCACCTCGCCCGACGGCGCGCACTACCACGTACCCCTGCTGCTCAGTCCGTTCGCCTACTCCACCTACCGAGGGAGCTGATCCCCATGGCCATCCGCCTGGGCTCCAACCAGTACGGCAAGGCCGAGGTCCGCCTCGTCCGCGTCGACCGCGACACCCCCCGCCACCGGATCCGGGACCTGAACGTGTCCTCCGCGCTGCGCGGCGACTTCGCGGCCGCGCACGTGTCGGGCGACCAGAGCGACGTGCTGCCCACCGACACCCAGAAGAACACCATCTTCTCCCGGGCGCGGGAGGTCGGGGTCGCCTCGGTCGAGGAGTTCGCGCTCGACTTGGCCGACCACTTCATCTCCACCGCACCCGCCGCGCAGGGTGCCCGGATCGCGGTACAGGAGTACGCCTGGGAGCGGATCCCGGTCGACGGCGCCGGCCACGACCACTCGTTCGTGAAGTCCGGGGACGGCGTCCGCACCACCGTGGTCAACGTCGACGGCCAGGGCCCCGAGCGGCGCGCCCAGGTCGTCTCCGGAATCGAGGACCTCACCGTGCTCAAGACCACCGGATCGGAGTTCCACGGCTTCCTCCAGGACCGCTACACCACGCTGGCCGAGACCGACGACCGCATCCTGGCGACCTCGCTGGTCGCCCACTGGCGCTACGACTCGGCGTCGGTTGAGCGCGGCATCGACTGGGACAAGTCGTACGACGCCATCAAGGCCCTGCTGCTGCAGCGGTTCGCCGAGATCCACTCCTATGCCCTGCAGCAGAGCCTCTACGGCATGGGCGAGGCGGCGCTCGAGCAGTTCCCGGAGGTCGCCGAGATCCGGTTCTCCGCGCCGAACAAGCACCACTTCCTGGTCGACCTCGAGCCGTTCGGCGTGGACAACCCCGGCGAGGTGTTCTTCGCCGCGGACCGGCCCTACGGGCTGATCGAGGCCACGGTCGTGCGCGACGAGGCGTCGGAGCCGGGCAACGCCTGGCACGGCGTCCCCGGTTCCTGCTGAGGGCGCTTCCGTCGGCCGGCTGCTGGTCGGGCACTCGGGCTGCGGTTTGGTCCCAAACCGCATGAGTCCGGGCCCGTGGGGTGCCGTTCGTGCCCAACGGGCGCCCGCGAGGCCGTGTGCCCTTCCCGGGTGGGCCTTGACGGCGCGGGGCGCCACATCCTAAAGTTTTTCCATATAACGATTCTAGACTTTCACATTACGGAATACGGAGCCAAGTCCATGAGCCACCGCCTTCGCTACGAGGTGAACTGCTCGATCCTGTTCACCGAGCTGCCGCTGCTCGAGCGGCCGGCCGCGGTGAGGCGGGCCGGCTTCGGGGCGGTCGAGTTCTGGTGGCCGTTCGCCGCCCCGGTCCCGACCGACCCGGAGGCCGACGCCTTCGTCGCAGCCATCAAGGACGCCGGGGTACAGCTGGTCGGCCTGAACTTCTTCGCCGGTGACATGCCGGCCGGTGACCGTGGCGTGCTCTCCGACCCCGGGCGCAGCCAGGCGTTCCGCGGCAACATAGACGCGACCATCGGCATCGGCGAGCAGCTGGGCTGTACGGCGTTCAACGCGCTCTACGGCAACCGCGTCGAGGGCGTCGACCCGGCCCGGCAGGACGAGCTCGCTGCCGAGAACCTCGCACTCGCGGCCGGGGCGGCGGCGCGGATCGGCGGCACCGTGCTGGTCGAGCCGGTCAGCGGGGCACCGTCGTACCCCCTGAAGGCCGCCGCCGACGCCCTCACCGTCGTCGACCGGGTGGGCGCACGCAACATCGGCCTGCTCGCCGACCTCTACCACCTCGCGGTCAACGGCGACGACGTCGACAAGGTGATCGCCGAGCACACCGCCCGCATCGCGCACGTGCAGGTCGCCGACAGTCCGGGCCGCAACGAGCCCGGCACGGGCAGCCTGCCGCTCGACGAGCAGCTGACCGCGCTGGAGACCAACGGCTACACCGGTTGGGTCGGCCTGGAGTACAAGCCCGCCGCCGCCTCCGCCGACAGCTTCGCCTGGCTCGAGCACGCGCGCCGCGCGGCCGGGACCTGAGCGACCCACCCCGACCAGCAAGGAGACGATCATGAGCAACATCGCGTTCATCGGCCTGGGCGTCATGGGCAGCCCGATGGCCGTCCACCTCGCCGGAGCCGGCCACGCCGTCACCGGCTACAACCGCAGCCCGGAGAAGACAAAGCCGCTGGTCGACGCCGGTGGGCGGGGGACCGGCAGCATCGCCGAGGCGGTCAGGGACGCCGACGTCGTCTGCGTGATGGTTCCCGACTCTCCGGACGTACAGCACGTGCTGGCCGGCGACGGCGGCGTCTTCGACAACGCGAGGAAGGGTGCCCTGGTCGTCGACTTCTCGTCGATCCGGCCCGACGTGACCGTCGAGCTCGCGAAGCAGGCCGTGCAGAAGGGGCTCAGGCTGCTCGACGCCCCGGTCTCCGGCGGCGAGAAGGGTGCCCAGGACGCCGTGCTCTCGATCATGGTCGGCGGCGATGCGGCGGACTTCGAGGAGGCCGGGCCGCTCTTCGACATCGTCGGGAAGACGGTGGTGCACGTCGGGCCGAGCGGGTCCGGCCAGACGGTCAAGGCCGCCAACCAGCTGATCGTCGCGGCCAACATCGAGGCGCTGAGCGAGGCGGTCGTGTTCCTCGAGGCGTACGGCGTCGACACCACCGCCGCGCTCGAGGTGCTCGGCGGTGGGCTGGCCGGCTCGAAGGTGCTGGACCAGAAGAAGCAGAACATGCTCGACCGCAGCTTCCAGCCCGGCTTCCGGATCGAGCTGCACCACAAGGACATGGGCATCGTCACCGCCGCCGCACGAGAGGCGGGAGTCGTCGTACCCCTCGGTTCCCTCGTCGCCCAGCTGATGGCGAGCGCGAGGGCCAACGGGGACGGCGGGCTCGACCACTCCGGCCTGCTGCGCGGCGTCGAGCGCCTCTCGGGCCGGGTCGAGGAGTGAGCTTGCGAGCCCCGCAGATGCCCGGCCCATCCACAACAGCCCGCACGGTCGAAGGGAAACACTGACATGGCACGCATGCGCACGGTGGACGCCGCCGTCCTGATCCTGGAGAAGGAGGGCGCCACCCAGCTGTTCGGGCTGCCGGGCGCCGCCATCAACCCGTTCTACTCGGCGATGAAGGCGCACGGCGGGCTCAGGCACGTGCTCGCGCGGCACGTCGAGGCGGCCTCGCACATGGCCGAGGGCTACACCCGGGCGGCTGCCGGCAACATCGGCGTCTGTGTCGGCACGTCGGGGCCGGCCGGCACCGACATGGTCACCGGGCTCTACTCGGCATCTGCCGACTCGATCCCGATCCTGTGCATCACCGGGCAGGCGCCGGTGGCCAAGCTGCACAAGGAGGACTTCCAGGCGATCAACATCATCGACATCGCCGCGCCGGTGACCAAGATGGCGGCGACCGTGCTGGAGCCGGCACAGCTGCCCGGCACCTTCGCCAAGGCGTTCCGGCTGATGCGCGAGGGCCGACCCGGGCCGGTGCTGGTCGACCTGCCGATCGATGTGCAGCAGGCGGAGATCGAGTTCGACATCGATACCTACGAGCCGTTGCCGGTGGCCCGCCCGGCCGCCACCCGCGCGCAGGCCGAGAAGGCCCTGGACATGTTGGCCGCCTCCGAGAAGCCACTGATCGTGGCCGGCGGCGGGATCATCAACGCCGACGCCGCCGACCTGCTGGTCGAGCTCGCCGAGCTGACCGGCGTCCCGGTGGTGCCCACGCTGATGGGCTGGGGCACCATCGCCGACGACCACCCGCTGATGGCCGGCATGGCAGGGCTGCAGACCGCGCACCGCTACGGCAACGCGACGATGCTGGCATCCGACTTCGTGCTCGGCATCGGCAACCGGTGGGCCAACCGCCACACGGGTGGCGTCGAGACCTACACGCAGGGGCGCACGTTCGTGCACGTCGACATCGAGCCGACCCAGATCGGCCGGGTGTTCGCGCCGGACTACGGCATCGTTTCGGACGCAGCGGCGGCGCTGGAGGTCTTCGTCGAGGTCGTCCGGGAGCGGGCCGCCGGGGGCCGGCTGCCCGACCGCAGCGAGTGGGCGGCGGAATGCCGAGGGCGCAAGGGCTCGCTGCTGCGGCGTACCAACTTCGACAACGTGCCGGTCAAGCCGCAGCGGGTCTACCAGGAGATGAACAAGGCGTTCGGGCCCGACACCCGCTACGTCTCCACGATCGGGCTCTCCCAGATCCAGGCGGCCCAGATGCTGCACGTCTACAAGCCGCGGCACTGGATCAACGCCGGCCAGGCGGGGCCGCTGGGCTGGACCGTGCCCGCCACGCTCGGGGTCGCCACCGCGGACCCGGGGTCGACGGTGGTCGCGCTGAGCGGCGACTACGACTTCCAGTTCCTCATCGAGGAGCTCGCGGTCGGGGCGCAGTTCAACATCCCCTGGATCCACGTGGTGGTGAACAACTCCTACCTCGGCCTGATCCGGCAGAGCCAGCGCGGCTTCGACATGGACTATTTCGTCCAGCTGTCCTTCGACAACGTCAACAGCCCGGAGGTGGGCGGCTACGGGGTGGACCACGTCAAGGTCGCCGAAGGCCTTGGCTGCAGGGCGATCCGCGTCCTCGAGCCGGACGAGATCCTGCCCGCGCTGGAGCGGGCGAAGAAGCTGATCGTGGAGCACCGGGTGCCCGTCGTCGTGGAGGTCGTCCTGGAGCGGGTCACCAACGTGTCGATGGGCACCGAGCTCGACAACGTCACCGAGTTCGAGGAGCTGGCCAGCTCGCCCGAGGATGCACCGACTGCCGTCGCCCTGCGCTGACATGCCGCGGGTGCTGCTCGCCCCCGACAAGTTCAAGGGATCGCTGACGGCCGCCGAGGTGGCCGCCGCGGTCGGGGCCGGGATCCGATCGGTTCGGCCGGAAGCCGCCCTCGACCCCGTCCCGGTTGCCGACGGGGGCGATGGCACGGTGGCGGCCGCGGTGGCCGCGGGGTACGACGCCGTGCCGGTCACCGCGAGCGGGCCGACCGGTGAGCCGGTGCAGACCTGCTTCGCGCGGATGCGAGACCGGGCCGTGGTCGAGCTGGCCGACGTCTCCGGTCTGGTCAGGCTGCCCGGCGGCCGGCTCGCACCGCTCACCGCCGGCAGTCGAGGTAGCGGCGAGGTGATCGCCGCCGCGGTCGACGCCGGGTGCACCGAGATCGTGCTCGGCGTCGGCGGGTCGGCCGGCACCGACGGGGGTGCGGGCCTGGCCCGTGCACTCGGGGCGCGGATGCTGGCAGTGGACGGCGGCGAGATCGGCGAGGGCGGGGCCGCGCTGGCGGACGTGGCCTCCGTCGACCTCTCCGGGCTGCGCGTCGGCGGCGTGCGTGTCACAGTCGCCAGTGACGTCGACAACCCGCTCGCCGGACCGCGAGGTGCGGCGGCGGTCTACGGGCCGCAGAAGGGTGCGACCGCGGAGCAGGCGCGCCGGCTCGATGCCGCGCTGACCCGCTGGGCCGACGTCGTCGCCGACGCCACCGGCGAGGACCTTCGTGACATCCCGGGAGCCGGCGCGGCCGGCGGGGTCGGCTTCGCCGCGATCGCCCTGCTGGGCGCAGAGCTCCGGCCCGGCATCGACCTCGTCCTGGAGCTGACCGGCTTCCACGACCGGCTTCCGGGAGCCGATCTGGTCGTCACCGGCGAGGGCGCCATCGACACCCAGACCCTGCACGGCAAGGCTCCGGCCGGGGTAGCAGCGGCCGCCCGCGCCGCCGGTGTCCCGGTGGTCGCGGTGTGCGGCAGGAGCTCGCTGGCCCCTGCCGCGCTGCGCGACGCAGGCATCGGTGCGGCGTACTCCCTGCTCGAGCTCGAGCCGGACCCGGCCCGCTGCCTCGCCCGGCCGGCACCGCTGCTGGAGCGGCTCGGCAAGCGGATCGCGGCCGATCACCTGGCCGACCCAGGGACATAGTCCCGAGCATTTGGGTCGGGCACCTTGCCCTAGAGCGACCGATATGTTCGGGGCTACACCACCCGAGCGATCAGCCGGTGGCGGCGGGAGCGAAGCTGCGGGTGCGCGCCGTTGCGGTCGGGTTCGCATCGGCGACCATGTCCTCGAAGCGGTGGTTCGCGATCTTGGCGATCTCGATCAGCGCGGCGGCGTGCTCCTGGGTCGGGCAGTTGTCCAGCCGCGCCCAGCCGTTGGCCAGCACCTGGCCGGTGTCGGTGGCGTCGCGCACGCACAGGATCAGCGGGAAGCCGAACCGTTCGCGGTACGCCGTGGCGAGGTCGCCGAACCGGGCGTGGTCGGTCTCGTCGAGCCAGGTCAGCCCGACCGAGGCCTGGTCGCGCAGGGACTCCTCGCCCCGGGCACCGGCGGCCACCTCGTCGTCACCGAGGTCGGGGTAGTGCTCCATCAGCTCCAGCTGATCCTCCCGCGAGCCGGAGAACAGCGCCTCCTGGAACGAGCGGCGCAGGTCGTGGCTGTCGCTGAACGGTCGCTGGTCGTAGGCCCGCTCCACCGCCCAGTCGGGTCCCTGGACCAGCCTGCCGAAGGTGGTCACGAACTCGTCCCGGCTCATCTCGTTGACCTGGTCGAGCCGGACAGCCTCCCCGGGCACACCCGCCACCGCGGGACCGAAGCTCTTGCCGAGGTGGTGGAAGACGAGGTTCAGCACGATCGCGGTGATGCTGCCGATCGTGATCCCGCTGCCCAGGATCACCTGCGCCCAGTCCGGGACCGCCTTGGCGACGTCGGGCTGGGCGGTCACCAGCATGGCCAGGCCCAGGCTGGTGCCCACGATCACGGTGTTGCGGTGGTCGTTGAAGTCCACCCGGCTCAGCGTCTGGAAGCCGACCACGGCCACGGTGGCGAACATCGCCAGCGCGGCGCCGCCCAGCACCGGCGCCGGGATGCCGGCGACGATCGCACCGGCCTTGGGCAGCAGTCCGAGCAGGATCATGAAGGCGCCCGCGCTGGCGACCACCCAGCGGCTCTTGATCCGGGTGAGCCGGACCAGCCCGACGTTCTCGGCGAAGCAGGTGTAGGGGAAGGAGTTCAGCACCCCGCCCAGGGTGGTGGCCAGGCCGTCCGCGCGCAGGGCCCGGGCGATGTCGGGCTTGCCGATCCGCTTGCCGACGATCTCACCGGTCGCGAACAGGTCGCCGGTGGTCTCCACCGCGGTGATCAGCATGACCACGATCATCGAGACGATCGCGGCCAGGCTGAACACCGGCCAGCCGAAGTGGAACGGCGTGGTCACCCCGACCCAGCCGGAGCTGCCCACCTCGCCGAAGTGCGCGTCCCCGAGCGTCCACGCCATCGCGGTGCCGGCCACCAGGCCGACGAGTACGGCGACGGTGGCCATGAAGCCCCTGAAGATCCGCTGGATCGCCACGATCAGCAGCAGCGTGCCCAGCGCGTAGGCGAGGTTCTTGCCGCTGGTGGGGTCGGGGTGGGCGCCTCCGCCGACCGCGTCGCCCGCGGCGACCGGCAGCAGCGAGAGGCCGATGATCGTGATCACCGAGCCGGTGACCACCGGCGGGAAGAACCGCAGCAGCCGGCTGAAGTACGGCGCCACGAAGAACGTGAACAGTCCCGCGACGATCACCGAGCCGTAGATCGTCAGCAGCCCCTGGGTCCCCCCGCCCGCGGCCAGCCCGATCGCGATCATCGGGGACACCGCGGTGAACGTGACCCCCTGCAGCAGCGGGAGCCGGACGCCGACCTTCCAGAACCCCACCGACTGGATGATCGAGGCGATCCCGCAGGTGAACAGGTCGGCGTTGATCAGGTGGACCAACTGTGCACCGGTCAGGTGGATCGACGAGGCCAGCAGGATCGGCACGACCACCGCCCCGGCGTAGAAGGCGAGCACGTGCTGGATCCCGTACACGGCGAGCTTGCCGGCAGGCAGCACCTCGTCGACGGGGTGCCGGACGGCGCTGCGGCTGACGGCTTCTGCGGTCATGGGAGGACCTCTCGGGGGAGTCTGACAAGGTCGCGGCCACAACGCCGTTGCTGTGACCCACCGCACAGCATGGGGGCCACCGAGGTGGGTTCGGGAGCCACGGATCCGACAGAGTTGCCACCCGGACGGCCGGGCTGCTTTGTGTGATCAGCCAGCAGCGGGGTAGCCCAGCACCAGTCGGTCGAAGACGAACGCGTACATGTCGGCGGTCTCCTCGATGCGCTGGTCGAGCGAGGCGTGGGGGCCATGGCCGGCCCGCAGCCTCGTCGCCATCTTCTTGGCACGCCACGACTGCACGCGTGGGTCGTCCTCGCCGGAGGTCAGCAGCACGGGCCGGCTGGCTCGCACCGTCGTCGACGTGGTGGTAGGCGAGTAGGCCAGCAGCGCGGCGAACTGGTCCGGGTCGGCGACGGTGCCGACCCGGTGACGTTGGGGACACCGTTGGGGCCGAGCTCGGAGCGCAGGGCATCCATCACCGGTATCGCGGCCGCCACTGCCCGGGCGAGGTCGGGGCGCCGGGCGAGCATCGCGGCGAGCATCGCGGTGAGCATCGCGGCGAGCATCGCGGCGAGCATCGCGGCGAGCATCGCGGTGAGCATCGCGGTGAGCATCGCGGTGAGCAGCGCGCCCATGAGCAGGTCGCCGTTGGATCCGCCGATCATGGCCAACCGGTCCCGGCCGGTCAGCCCGTCGTGGCGAGGTGGCCGGCGCAGGCGATGAAGTCGTCGAAGCAGTCCTGCTTGGTGGTGAGGCGCCCGGGGCACCAGCGAGATCTCAACTGCTGTCCGGTGCCGGCACCACCCGGGAACGGCAGAAGTCTCAGAGCGAGTGCATCGCCAAGAACACGTCCACCCGGTCCTCCAGCCGCGACAGGTCGCGACCGGTCAGCTGCTCCACCCGCTCGATCCGGTAGCGCACGGTGTTGACGTGCACGTGCAGCGCCTCGGCGGTCCGGCTCCACGAGCCGGAGCAGTCCATGAAGGCCCGCAGGCTGGCGAGCAGGTCGGCATGGTTGCGGTCGTCATAGGCGAGCACCGGACCCAGCACCCGGGTGGCGAAGGTGCGGCGTACGTCGTCGGGGACGGCGGCCAGCAACAGCACGTGCGAGGTCACCTCCTCGGCGGCGACCACGGCCACCGGCTCGTGCCCGGCCTCGGCGACGCGGTGCGCGTGCCGGGCCTCCTCCACCGCCCCGGCCAGGGCGTCGAGCCCCGCCGCGCTGCTCACTCCCACGCACAGCCGGTCACGGCCGACGCCGGCGGCGGTGCGGGAGAACGCGGTGCGCACCAGCACCTCCCGGCCCTCGTCAGCCTGGACCAGGCCCACCACCTCACCGGGGGAGTCGGGGTCGGGCGCGACCACGGCGGGGCCGAACTCCAGCGCGACGTCCTCGGCCAGGGCCCGGACCACCTCGACCAGCTCCGGGCGGCCAGGGAAGCCGGCAACCAGCGCGTGCAGCGGCTGCTCCGGGTCGAGTCCGGCGTGACGCAGCCGGGTCGCGGTCTCCGCGGGCCGGGACCCGGTCGCGACCAGGCCGACCGCCTCTTCGGCGATGTGCCGCACCGCACGCAGGCCCTCGTCCCGGCGGGAACGGTCAAGCGACGCCATGGCGGCCAGCTCCAGGATCGGCTCCACCGCAGCCTCGGGCCAGCCGTGGTGGTCGCCCTCGGCGGCGACCACCCAGGCGGCCAGCCGGTTGCCCAGCGCCGAGCCGACCGGGAACAGGCTGTACGCCGTCGTACCGGCCTGGACCACCGTGGGCAGCCGGTCGGCGCGGAGGAAGCCGGTCGCGATGCCGTCCAGGGTGGCGGGCTCCAGCTCGCCGGGCCCGGGCACCACGTGGCGGCCGGTGGCGGTGAGCACCCGGCAGGTGTGCCCGGTCTCGTGGGAGACCCGTGCGGCGAGCTCGTCGAGGCTGCGTCCGGCGGCGATCGCCGCGAGCAGGGTGCGCTGCCGAGCCAGCACGCCGTGTTCCCCGCCCACGGACGTGACCCGGTCGAAGTGCTCGGTGATGTCGGCGAACGGCACCTCGGTGGGCACCTCCAGCAGCGGCAGCTGGTGCCGTCGGCACGCCGCGACCAGGTCGTCCGGCACCGACCCCAGCAACGCGTCGCCGACCGCCAGGCCCGCCGCTCCGGCGGCCGTCATCGAGGCGACGAACGCCTCGCTGTCCTCCGGCCCGCGCCGCCAGACCATGCCGGTGATCACCAGCTCGCCACCGGCCAGGTAGCGGCTGCCGTGCAGCAGGTCGGTGGTCATCGCGCGGCTCACCGTGCGGTCCAGCCCGCCCCGGGACGCATACAGCACCCGCAGCTGCAGCTGCGGCGCCTCCACCAGGTCACGCAGCAGCATCGGACCACCTCCGGACCCCGCCGTCTGGAGGAACGTACAACAGGTGGTGCCGCGAAGACGACGGGTTCCGTGCTTCCTGTGGCTGTCCGCCCCACCGTCCCCGGGGTTCACTGGAGGCACGCGGGCAACCGTGACCGCCGTCACACCGACCAGGAGACCCGATGGAGTTCCTCACCCCGACCTGCTGGGCCGAGGCGTTGCAGGCTCGGGCCGCTCATCCGGGCGCCGTGCCGATCGCCGGGGGTACCGACGTGATGGTGGAGCTGAACTTCGACCGGCACCGGCCCGACGCCCTGATCGACCTGACCCGCATCCCCGAGCTCGCACAGTGGGAGTACGACGACGGCCTGGTCCGGCTCGGCGCCGGGGTCAGCTACACCCGGGTGATCGAGCAGCTCGGCACGCCGATGCCCGGCCTGGCGATGGCCTCCCGCACCGTCGGGTCACCGCAGATCCGCAACCGGGGCACGGTGGGCGGCAACCTGGGAGCGGCCTCGCCGGCCGGCGACGCGCACCCGCCGTTGCTCGCCGTCGGAGCCCGGGTCGAGGTGGAGAGCATCCGGGGAGTCCGCACCATCGCGGTCGAGGACTTCTACACCGGCGTGAAGCACAACGCGCTGGCCCCCGACGAGCTGATCGGGGCGATCCTGGTGCCGCGGGCCACGGGACCGCAGCAGTTCTGCAAGATCGGCACCCGCAACGCGATGGTGATCTCGGTGGCGGCCTTCGGGCTGGCGCTGGACCCGGAGCACCGGAGGGTGGGCACCGGGGTCGGCTCTGCGGCACCCACGCCCCGGCGAGCGGTCGCGGCCGAGGAGTTCCTCGCCGGCGAGCTCGGCGGCCTGTGGGAGAGCCGGGGTGCGATCCCCGAGAGCCTCATGAACGAGTTCGGCGAGCGGGTCAGGCAGTCCGCTGCCCCGATCGACGACGTCCGCGGCACCGCGGCGTACCGGCTGCACTCACTGGCGGTGATGGCCCGCCGCGCCCTGGGCTGGGCGTGGGCCGAGCTCCAGACCGACTACCGGAAGGCGTCCTGACGATGCGGATCACCACGACGGTCAACGGCGAGCGGCTCGAGGCCGACGACGTCTGGGAGGGGGAGAGCCTCCTGTACGTGCTGCGCGAGCGGCTCGGCCTGCCCGGCTCGAAGAACGCCTGCGAGCAGGGGGAGTGCGGATCGTGCACGGTCTACCTCGACGGCACCCCGGTCTGCGCCTGCCTGGTCGCGGCCGGCCAGGCCCGGGACCGTGAGGTGGTCACGGTCGAGGGCCTCGCGGACCGGTCGGGCGAGCGCGAGCGGCTGCACCCGGTGCAGCAGGCGTTCCTGGAGTGTGGCGCGGTGCAGTGCGGCTTCTGCACGCCCGGCCTGCTGGTCGCCTCGCACGACCTGCTGGAGCGCAACCCGCACCCGAGCGACCCGGAGATCCGGGAGGCGCTGGCCGGCAACCTGTGCCGGTGCACCGGCTACGAGAAGATCCTCGACGCGGTCCGGTCCGCCGCCGACCGGCTGGACCCGGAAGGGGTTGCGTGATGACCCGCGGCAACGGCAGGACCGTGGTCACCGGAGCCCGGGTCGTCACCATGGACGCAGGGCGGCGCGAGCTCACCGGCCACGTGGTGGTCGAGGACAACCGGATCGTCGCCGTGGCCGAGGGCCCGGCGCCGGCGTACGACGAAGCCCGGGTGGTGGACGGCCGCGGCTGCCTGCTCACCCCGGGGCTGGTCGACACCCACAACCACCTCTACCAGTGGGTGACCCGGGGGCTGGCCGCCGACGACGCGCTCTTCGGGTGGCTGAGCACGCTCTACCCGGTCTGGGCCGGGATCGACGAGGAGACCGTGCACGCGGCGACCCGTGGCGCACTGGCCTGGCTGGCGCGCACCGGGTGCACCGCCAGCACCGACCACCACTACGTGTTCCCCCGTGGCGGTGGCGACCTGCTCGCCGCCGAGATCGAGGCGGCCCGGTCGGTGGGGCTGCGGTTCCACCCGACCCGTGGCTCGATGGACCTCGGTCGCAGCAGCGGCGGGTTGCCGCCGGACCACGTCGTGGAGGACCGTGACGCGGTCCTGGCGGCCACCGAGGCGGCGGTCGACCGGTGGCACGACCCCTCGCCGGGCTCGATGCTGCGCATCGGGGTGGCGCCGTGCTCGCCGTTCTCGGTCACCGCCGACCTGATGCGCGAGACCGCGGAGCTGGCCCGCCGCCGCGGCGTACGGCTGCACACGCACCTGGCCGAGACCGCGGACGAGGACGACTACTGCCGCGAGCACTGCGGCTGCTCGCCACTGGAGTACGCCGAGTCGCTGGGCTGGACCGGGCCGGACGTCTGGTTCGCCCACGGGGTCCACTTCGGCGACGCCGAGATCAAGCGGCTCGGCGCCACCGGTACCGGGGTCGCGCACTGCCCGTCGTCCAACGCCCGCCTGGGCTCGGGCATCGCCCGCGTCGCGAAGCTTCGCGAGGCCGGCGCCCCCGTCGGGCTCGGCGTCGACGGCGCCGCGAGCAACGAGGCCGGCAGCCTGCTCGAGGAGGCCCGGCACGCGCTGTTGTTCGCCCGGGCCGCCGGCGGCGCCACCGCGATGACCGTGCGCGAGGCGCTGGAGATTGCCACCCTGGGCGGTGCCTCGCTGCTGGGCCGGGAGGACGAGATCGGCTCGGTCGAGCCCGGCAAGCTCGCCGACCTGGCGCTGTGGCGCATGGACACGCTGCCGCACGCCGACATCTCCGACCCCGTGGCCGCGCTCGTGCTCGGCGCCCCGCCGCCGCTGGAGCTGCTGCTGGTCGACGGTCGCCCGGTCGTCGAGCACGACCGGATGGTCACCGTCGAGGAGGACGAGCTCGCCGCCTGCGACGCCCGGGCGCACCGGGTCCTGCTGGAGAGGGTGGACGCACGATGAGCACGCAGATGACCACGAGCCAGGCCACGCGGACCCGGACCAGGCCGCGCGGCGCCCCGGCGGCCGCGACCAACACCGAGTCCGGCCGGATCGGCGACAGCCCGCTGCGCCCGGACGGCATGCTCAAGGTCACCGGCCAGTTCGCCTACGCCAGCGACCTGTGGATGGACGACATGATCTGGGGTGTCACGCTGCGCAGCCCGCACCCGCACGCCCGGATCCGGTCCATCGACGTCGGCCCGGCCCTGGCCGTTCCGGGCGTCTACGCCGTGCTCACCGCCGACGACATCCCGGGCCGCAACGCGGTCGGGCTGGAGCACCAGGACCAGCCGGCCCTGGCCACCGGAGTGGCGCGCTACCGCGGCGAGCCGGTCGCGGTCGTCGCCGCCGACCACCCCGAGATCGCGCGGCAGGCCGCCAAGCAGGTGGTGGTCGACTACGAGCCACTGCCCGTGGTCGACGACGCCCGCGCTGCGATGCGTCCCGACGCCCCGCTGGTCCACGAGGGACACGAGTCCGGCAACGTACTGCGGCACCTGAAGGTCCGCAAGGGGCCGCAGCAGGCCACCGCGCCGGTGACGGTGAGCCTGGAGTTCGAGGTGGGCATGCAGGACCAGGCCTTCCTCGGGCCCGAGTCCGGCCTCGCCGTGCCCGCCGAGGACGGCGGCATCGACCTCTCCGTCGCCACCCAGTGGCTGCACGTGGACCAGCGGCAGGTCTGCGGCGTGCTGGGCCTGCCACCCGAGAAGGTGCGGCTCTCGCTCGCCGGCGTCGGTGGTGCGTTCGGCGGCCGCGAGGACCTGTCGATGCACGTGCACGCCTGCCTGCTGGCACTGCACACCGGCAAGCCGGTGAAGATGGTCTACGACCGCGAGGAGTCGTTCTTCGGCCACGTGCACCGGCACCCGGCCAGCATGCGCTTCGAGTACGGCGCCGGACACGACGGCCGGCTCGTCTACGGCAGAGCCGAGATCGTGTTCGACGGCGGCGCCTACGCCTCCTCGACGGGAGCCGTGGTCGGCAACGGCGGCACCCTCGGGATGGGGCCGTACGCCTTCCCGAGCGTGACCGTGGACTGCTACGGCGTCTACACCAACAACCCGCCGTGCGGCGCGATGCGTGGCTTCGGCTGTGTGCAGGCGGCGTTCGCCCACGAGGCGCTGATGGACCAGCTCGCCGACGAGGTCGGTGCCGACCGGGTCGCGATCCGCGAGCTCAACGGCATGCGCGAGGGCGACGAGAACATCACCGGCCAGGTGATCGACTCGGCGGCGCCGGTGGCCGAGCTGATCCGCAAGGTCGCGGAGATGCCGCTGCCGGAGGCCGGGCAGGAGGACTCCTTCGACCTGCGGCAGCTGCCCGGAGGAGTGGCCAACACCACCCACGGTGAGGGCGTGCGCCGCGGCATCGGCTATGCCGTGACCTACAAGAACGTGGGCTTCTCCGAGGGCTTCGACGACTACTCCACGGCCCGGGTGCGGCTGGAGGTGGTCGGCGGCGAGCCGGTGGCGACCGTGCACACCGCCGCCGCGGAGGTGGGCCAGGGGCTGGTCACGGTCGAGCAGCAGATCGCGCGCACCGAGCTCGGCGTGGAGCGGGTCGTGGTGCACCCCACGGACACCGGGGTCGGATCGGGCGGCTCCACCTCCGCGTCCCGGCAGACCTATGTGACCGGTGGCGCGGTGAAGGCCGCGTGCGAGGCGGTGCGCCACGTGGTGCTCGAGCGGGCCGGCACGGTCGCCGGCCCGGGAACCGGCCGGTTGCTGCTCGAGGGAGGCAAGGTGGTCTCGGCCGGCGGCGAGGTGCTCGCAGACCTGGTCGACGTGCTCGGTGATGCCCCGGTCGAGGAGACCGTCGAGTGGCGGCACCGGCCGACGTACCCGATCGACCCGGAGACCGGGCAGGGCACGGCGCACGTGCAGTACGCCTTCTCCGCGCACCGGGCGGTCGTCGACGTGGACGTCGAGCTCGGCCTGGTCAAGGTGGTCGCGCTGGACACCGCCCAGGACGTCGGGCGGGCGCTGCACCCGCAGGCGGTGGTGGGCCAGATCCACGGCGGCAGCGCACAGGGCATGGGGCTGGCGCTGATGGAGGAGATCGTGGTCAGCGGGGGCCAGATCCGGAACCCGTCGTTCACCGACTACCTGATCCCCACCATCTTGGACATGCCGCCGATGCAGGTCGAGGTGCTGGAGTACGCCGACCCGCACGCGCCGTACGGCGTGCGTGGCGTGGGCGAGCCGCCGACGATCTCGTCCGGCCCGGCCGTGGCCGCGGCCATCCGGCAGGCGACCGGCCTGCCGCTGCGCCGGGTGCCGATCCGGCCCGAGCACATCGCCGGGCGGGTGCCGGTGGAGTGAGATGACCCGGCTGGATCTCGTGCTCCGGGCGCGGCGCGCGGTCGTCGGCGGCGCCGAGCGGGCCTGCTCTGTCGGAGTGCGCGGCGGCGAGGTCGCCACCGTGGGGGAGTACCACCACCCGCCGGCGGCCCGCAAGGTGGTCGACCTTGGCGACGACGAGGTGCTGCTGCCCGGCGTGGTCGACGCCCACGTGCACGTCAACGACCCGGGCCGCACCAGCTGGGAGGGCTTCGCGACCGCCACCCGCGCGGCCGCGGCCGGTGGCGTGACCACCATCGTGGACATGCCGTTGAACTGCATCCCGCCCACGGTCGACCTCGACGCGCTCGAGCTCAAGCGCCGTACCGCCGCACCGCAGGCGTACGTCGACGTGGCCTTCTGGGGCGGTGCGGTCCCCGGCAACACCGCGGACCTGGTGCCGCTGCACCGCGCGGGTGTCTGCGGCTTCAAGTGCTTCCTGCTGCACTCCGGGGTCGAGGAGTTCCCGCCGCTCGACGAGGCCGGCCTGGAGAAGGCGATGGCCGAGATCGCCTCGTTCGACGGGCTGCTGATCGTGCACGCCGAGGACGCGCACGCGATCGACGCCGCGATCCCACCGCACGGCCGGCACTACCGCGACTTCCTCGCCTCGCGGCCTCGGGAGGCGGAGAACCGTGCCGTCGCACGGCTGGTCGAGCTGTCGGCCCGGCTGGATTGCCGCGTGCACGTGCTGCACGTCTCCAGCGCGGACGCGCTGCCGCTGCTCGCGCAGGCACGCCGCGACGGCATCCGGATCACCGCGGAGACCTGTCCGCACTACCTGACCTTCGCAGCCGAGGACGTGCCGGACGGTGCCACCGCGTTCAAGTGCTGCCCGCCCATCCGCGAGGGGCGCAACCGCGAGCTGCTCTGGGAGGGGCTGCGCGAGGGCGTGCTGGACACCGTCGTGACCGACCACTCGCCGTCGACGGTCGAGCTGAAGCTGCCCGACAGTGGCGACTTCGGGGTCGCGTGGGGCGGCATCTCCTCGCTGCAGCTCGGGCTCGCCGCGGTGTGGACCGGCGCACGCAGCCGCGGGTTCGGGCTGGCCGACGTGGCCCGATGGATGTGTGAGGGGCCGGCCCGGCAGGCCGGCCTGCCGGCCAAGGGCCGGATCACGGTCGGTGCCGACGCCGACTTCTGCGTGCTGGCACCCGACCAGACCTTCGTGGTGCGAGCCGAGGAGCTGCACCACCGCAACCCGGTCACGCCGTACCACGGACGCACCCTGGCCGGCGTGGTGCGCGGCACCTGGCTGCGTGGCGAGAGACTTGACCCCCAAGAAGGCGGCACAGCCGCCGGCCCCCGGGGCCGGCTGCTCACCCGAGGAGACTGACCATGCCCCGCTACTACGCCCCGTCAGGCGGCCTGCCGGCGCAGACCGAGCTGACCACCGACCGCGCCAGGTTCACCGAGGCGTACGCCGTGCTGCCGCGCGGCACCATGACCGACATCGTCACCAGTGCCCTGCCGTTCTGGGACGGGACCCGGCTGTGGGTGATCGCCCGGCCGCTGTCCGGCTTCGCGGAGACGTTCTCGCAGTACATCGTCGAGGTCTCGCCGGGCGGTGGCTCCGACCGACCGGAGACCGACGGGGGTGCCGAGGCCGTGCTCTTCGTGGTCGGTGGCGCCCTGCAGCTGACCATCGGCAATGACCTGCACACGCTCGAACCCGGTGGCTACGCGTACCTGCCGCCCGGCTGCGACTGGACGCTGCACAACACGAGTAACGAGGTCGCGCAGTTCCACTGGATCCGCAAGGCCTACCAGCGCGTCGAGGGCGTCGAGCTGCCCGAGCCGTTCGTCACCAACGAGACGCGGGTGTCGGGCATCGAGATGCCCGACACCAAGGGCGCCTGGACCACCCAGCGGTTCGTCGACCCGCTCGACGTCCGCCACGACATGCACGTCAACATCGTCAGCTTCGAGCCGGGTGGGGTGATCCCGTTCCCCGAGACCCACGTCATGGAGCACGGGCTCTACGTGCTGGAGGGCAAGGCGGTCTACCTGCTCAACGGGGACTGGGTCGAGGTGCAGGAGGGCGACTTCATGTGGCTGCGGGCGTTCTGCCCGCAGGCCTGCTACGCCGGTGGCCCGGGGCGGTTCCGCTACCTGCTCTACAAGGACGTGAACCGGCACGCCACGCTGAGCCGGCAGCTCGTCTGAGATGCCAGTCGCGGTCGTCACCGGTGCCGGCTCGGGACTCGGGCGCGCCTTCGCGGTCGCGTTGGGACAGGCCGGGTACGACGTCGCGCTGCTTGGCCGGACCGCCGCGACGCTCGAGGAAACCGCTGCCCTGGTTGACAACTCGCTGGTCCTGCCGACCGACGTCACCGACGCTGACGAGGTCGACGCAGCGTTCGCGGCGGTGCGCGACGAGTGGGGAAGGGTCGACGTACTCCTCAACAACGCCGGGCGGTTCGGCCCCTCCGGCACCGTCGACGAGATCGCCGTCGAGGAGTGGCGGGCGACCGTCGAGGTCAACCTGACCGGGATGTTCCTCTGCGCGCGGGCGGCCTTCGCAATGATGCGCGCGCAGTCACCCGCGGGCGGGCGGATCGTCAACAACGGCTCGATCTCGGCGCACGCACCGAGGCCCGGCAGCGCGCCGTACACCTCCACCAAGCACGCCGTCACCGGCCTCACCAAATCGCTGTCGCTCGACGGCCGGCCGTACGCGATCCGGTGCAGCCAGGTCGACATCGGCAACGCCGCCACCGACATGACCGCGGTGATGGCCGCCGGCGTCCCGCAGGCCGACGGCTCGGTCCGGCCCGAGCCGACCTTCGACCCGCGGTACGTCGCCGAGGCGGTGGTCACCCTGGCCCGGCTCCCGCTCGACGTGGACCAACCGTTCCTGACCCTGACCGCGGCCGGGATGCCCTTCCTGGGCAGGGGCTAGCACGACCCGGGTCACGGCGCGCCAGACCCGGCACCGCGCACCCTGCGACCACGGCCGCGCCGGGCTCGTGGTCGGCGTACGGTGGTGCTGCCCCTCATCGGGGGAGTCGCGAGACGAGAGAGGACCGGAGAGGCCACGTGCTACGGCAACCGCTGTTGCTGCTCGCCCGGAGCGGCAGGGTCAAGGAGCTGATCATCCGCATGCCGGTGAGCAGCGGCCTGGTCGGCCGCTACGTCCCCGGGGAGTCCACCGGGCAGGCCGTGAGCGCCACCGCCGGCCTGGTGGAGCAGGGGTTGCAGGTCAGCCTCGACCACCTCGGCGAGGACACCGTCGACGAGGAGCGGGCAGAGGCCTGCGTCGCGGCGTACCTCGACGTGCTGCAGGGGCTGCTCGAGGCCGGGCTGGCACGCCACGCCGAGGTCAGCGTCAAGCTGTCCGCGGTCGGCCAGTCACTGCCCGAGGTGGGCCCGAAGCTGTCGGTGGAGAACGCGCGCCGGATCTGCCGTGCCGCGCGCAACGCCGGCACCAGGATCACCGTGGACGCCGAGGACCACACCACCACCGACCGGACCCTCGCCACGCTGCGCGAGCTGCGCAAGGACTTCCCCGAGACCGGTGCGGTGCTGCAGGCCTACCTGCGGCGCACCGAGTCCGACTGCCGCACGCTGGCCCACGAGGGCTCCCGGGTGCGGCTGTGCAAGGGCGCCTACCGCGAGCCCGAGGAGGTCGCCCACCAGTCCCGGCACGAGGTCGACCTGGCCTACGTCCGCTGCCTGAAGATCCTGATGAGCGGCCAGGGCTACCCGATGGTGGCCACCCACGACCCCCGGTTGATCCGGATCGCCGGGGCCGTGGCCACCCGCTACGGTCGCACGCCCGGCAGCTACGAGTTCCAGATGCTGTACGGCATCCGGCCCGAGGAGCAGAAGCGGCTCGCCGCCACCGGCGAGACGGTGCGGGTATACGTGCCCTACGGCCAGGAGTGGTACGGCTACCTGATGAGAAGGCTCGCGGAGCGACCGTCGAACCTGACATTCTTCCTGCATTCGCTGGTCTCGAAGAAGTAGTCGTCCCCACGGCACGGGGCCGACCCAGGAACCCACCGGACGGGAGTGCTCATGACGGTCGCGATCATCGGCGTCGGCGTGATGGGGGAGACCCTGCTGTCGGGCCTGCTGCGTGCGGGCCGTCCCGCCGAGGAGCTGACCGCGTGCGAGAAGCGGCCCGACCGGGCCGCGGAGCTCAGCGCGAAGTACGGCGTCCCCGTGGTGGCCAGCATGGCCGAGGCCGCGGCCGCGGACACCATCGTCCTCGTGGTCAAGCCACAGGACATGGGCGCCGTGGTCACCGAGCTGGCCCCGCACGTTCACCCCGGCCAGCTCGTGGTCTCGCTCGCGGCCGGCATCACCAGCGGCTTCGTCGAGGCTCACCTGGCCGACGGGGTGGCCGTGGTCCGGGTCATGCCGAACACCCCGGCCCTGGTCGACGAGGGCATGGCGGCGATCTCGCCTGGCACGCACTGCGACGAGGAGCACCTCGACCGCGCCGAGGAGCTGCTGCGCTCCACCGGGCGCGTGGTGCGGGTACCCGAGCAGGCCCAGGACGCGGTCACCGCGATCTCGGGCTCCGGGCCGGCGTACCTGTTCTTCGTGGTGGAGGCGATGATCGAGGCCGGCGTCCACCTCGGGCTGCCGCGCAGCACCTCGACCGAGCTGGTGGTGCAGACCGTGGTCGGCTCGGCGAAGATGCTGCGCGAGACCGGTGAGCACCCCACGGTGCTGCGGGAGCGGGTCACCTCACCCGGGGGCACCACCGCCGCAGCCGTGCGCCAGCTGGAGGACCACAAGGTGCGGGCAGCGTTCCTCACCGCCATGGAGGCCGCCCGTGACCGCTCCCGGGCGCTGGGAGCGGGCTGAGGACGCGTCCACGGGGCGATCGGGGGTGGTGGGCTGGGAAGCATGCCCCGGACCGCGTACGGTGGAGACGAACGCCCGGCGACGGGTACAGAGATGACTGAGTTCAAGGCGACGCGCCGAAGAAAGGCAAGTTTCTCACCGGTCACCCCTTCCACATGTGTCACAACAGGCCGTATGCTCGCTGGCAGCGGAACGTGAGGACTCCGGTGGGGAAGCCGGGGTGCGTCCGCAGGAGAAAGAGCGGTGCCCGATGGCCTCCAACGTGCCAGGAGACATCTCCGAGGTGAAGTTCCTGACCGTCGCCGAGGTCGCCACGGTCATGCGTGTGTCGAAGATGACCGTGTACCGCCTGGTGCACAACGGGGACCTGCCCGCCGTACGCGTGGGCCGTTCCTTCCGGGTCCGCGAGGACGACGTCAACGAGTATCTCAAGACCAGCTTCTTCGACGCTGGCTGAGTCTGCAGCCACCGATCCCTCGCCCGGTGCACGCCCCATCCGGGGCGCGCACCGGCTGCGTCGTCGCACCTCGACGGGCCATCGGCCCGAGGCGCTCACCGCCGGGGCATGTGCACAGCACTACTCCGGTTCGATCGCACCGGCGCAGGCCGATACCCTGAGTGCTCACGACTTCGAAAGGGCACCCGTGGGTTCTGTGATCAAGAAGCGCCGCAAGCGCATGGCGAAGAAGAAGCACCGCAAGCTGCTGAAGAGGACGCGCGTGCAGCGTCGTCGGCTCGGCAAGTGACCGGCCGGCGGTAGACCCATGGGGCGGGTGGTCCTGGTCACGGGGGTCGCCGGTGACCTCGGGCGACGGTGCGCCCGTCGGCTCGCCGATGCCTCCGGTGTCGACCGCGTCGTCGGTGTGGACGTGGTCCCGCCGCGCAGCGACATCGGTGCGATGCAGTTCGTCCGCGCCGACATCCGCAACCCGGTGATCGCCAAGATCATCGTCCGGGAGCACGTGGACACGGTGGTGCACCTCAGCGTGGCCTCCCACACGGCCGCCGGTGGCCGCAACACCACCAAGGAGCTCAACGTCATCGGGACGATGCAGCTGCTCGCCGCCTGCCAGCAGGCGCCCGAGCTGCGCCACCTCGTGGTGAAGTCGAGCACGGCGGTGTACGGCGCCTCCAACCGCGACCCGGCGATGTTCCGCGAGGAGACGCCGCCCGGGCGCGCGCCCACCGGGGGGTTCGCCAAGGACGTCACCGAGGTGGAGGGCTACGTCCGTGGCTTCGGGCGGCGCCGCCCCGACGTGCGGGTGACCACGCTGCGGATGGCCAACGTGCTCGGGCCCGACCTCGGCTCGCCGCTGACCGCCTACTTCGGCCTGCCGCTCATCCCGACCGTGCTCGGCTTCGACCCGCGGCTGCAGTTCCTGCACGAGGAGGATGCACTCGCCGGCCTGGAGCACGCCGTGACCGCCGACGTGCCGGGCACGTTCAACGTGGCCGGCGACGGGGTGCTGATGCTCTCGCAGGCGATCCGCAGGCTGGGCCGGCCCCCGCTCCCGCTGCCCGCGTTCGCGCTGTCGGGCTTCGGGTCCGCGGTGCGCCAGGCGCGGATGGCCGACTTCTCCGCGGGCCAGGTCGCGTTCCTGACCTACGGACGTGGGGTCGACACCAGCAGGATGCGGACCGGGCTCGGCTTCGAGCCGGCGTACGACACCGAGACGGCCTTCGACTCCCTGGCGCGCAGCCTGGCGCCGGGGGTGCTGCGGGCATCGCGCGTCCGAGCGGTCGAGCACGGCCTCGCGGGCGCGCTGCCGCATGCCGGCGCCGTGGGGAGGGAGCAGGTCCGTGGGTGAGTCCAACGTGGTCCCGATCGGCACCCGGGGCCGTCCGGGCCGGGGGGTCGGGAACCCGAAACCCTCGGCCACCGCGCGCAGCCTGGCCGGTCACCGGCAGACCCGCGGAGGTGGCGTCGCCGGCGCCCACCGGGAGCAGGAGGCGGCCGAATACAGCCCGACCGCGCCGACCGCCGTCCCGTACCGCCGCCCTCCGGCCACCGGGATCCCGGCCTCGGAGTGGCTCGAGGCGCTGACCTCGGCGGCGAAGGAGGTGCTCGGCGACCAGTGGGAGCCCCGGCTCGCCGAGATGCTGGCCTTCCTGCGGCGCCGGATCACCGGTGATTACGAGGTCGACCAGTACGGCTTCGACTCCGAGCTCGCCGAGCGTCTCGTGATCGCGGTGCTGCGGCCCCTGAAGGAGAAGTGGTTCCGCGTCGAGGTCCGCGGCGTGGAGAACATCCCCGCCGACGGCGGTGCGCTGGTGGTGTCCAACCACTCGGGCACGCTGCCGATGGACAGCCTGATGACCATGGCCAGCGTGCACGACCACGCGGGCCGGTTCCTGCGCCTGCTCGGCGCCGACCTGGTCTTCCGGCTCCCGTTGGTCAGCGAGCTGGCCCGTGCCGCCGGGGCGACGCTGGCCTGCAACGACGACGCCGAGCGGATGCTGCGCGGCGGTGAGCTGGTGGGCGTCTGGCCGGAGGGGTTCAAGGGCATCGGCAAGCCGTTCTCCGAGCGCTACAAGCTGCAGCGCTTCGGCCGCGGCGGCTTCGTGGCGGCAGCCATCCGCGCCGGCGTACCGATCGTGCCGGTGTCGCTGGTGGGCGCGGAGGAGATCTACCCGCTGGTGGGCAACGTGCCCTCGCTGGCCCGGCTGCTCGGCGTTCCCTACGTGCCGGTCACGCCGTTCTTCCCGTGGCTGGGCCCGCTCGGGCTGGTGCCGCTGCCCTCGAAGTGGCTCATCGAGTTCGGCGAGCCGATCCGCACCGACGAGTACGAGCCCGGCGCTGCCGACGACCCGATGCTGGTCTTCAACGTCACCGACCAGGTCCGCGAATCGATCCAGCAGACGCTGTACGCGCTGTTGATGCAGCGCCGGTCGGTGTTCTCCTGAGCACCCGTCTGCGGAGCCAGGAGCGTGGTGGGGAAGCTCCGACTACTGGTCGTCGTTGCCGAGCAGCGAGCCGCCCAGCTTGGTGGTGCCGTCGAGGGTCTTGTCCAGCGGCTTGGTGACGCCGTCCAGCGTCTTCCCGAGCGTGCTGTCGGTGCCCGAACCCTGGCTGGTCAGCGTGTTCGCCAGGTCGGTCAGGGGCTGGTTGCCAACCTTGACAGTCACGTGGTGGCGGGTGATCCGGATCTCGGAGGAGCCGGTGTGCTGCGTGGTCGGCAGGCGGCTCTCGAGCCCGCTCTCGAGTCCGCCGGCGGCAGGCGTCGTGGGAGTGGCCTTCGGTGTGGCACCGCCGGAGGACAGGTCCTGGGCCTGCTGCTCGGCCCGGTGAGCCTCGGTGCGGCTCTGCGCCGTGCGGGACAGTGCCCGTGTCGCCTGGTCCACGGGGGTCACCATGAGATTGCCCAGGGACTTGGCCGAGGTGAGGTCGAGCAGTCGCGATGGCAGGTTCAGCGCTCCCTGCGCGGAGCAGGTGCGGCACAGCACCGTGGCCTCCCGGTCGATGCCGACCAGGGTGGCCCCGGCGCGGTCGAACGCGGGCGAGGTCGAGTGTGGGGAGCCCTTCGTCAGGGTGCTGAGCAGGCGCATGTGCGAGCTGGTGAACGAGCGCACCGCCTGGATGCTGTCGTTGTCCTGGTGGGCCTGGTAGGCGGAGAACAGGAGGGCCGAACCCCGGGAGGCGCTGCTGGTGAAGTCGCCGAGCGTCTGGTTGATCAGGCCGGCGTTGTCGGGCGCCTGGCCCTCGCGGACCAGGTCACGGACCTCCTGGAGCCGGGTGGCGGCCTGGTCCAGCAGCTCCTGGCCGCGCGCCGTCTGGTTGGTGTTCATCGCGACCTCGGCCTGCTCGATGCCCCGCTTGACGGGGTAGAGGGTCTGGCCCGGCAGCGAACCCTCGGCGGCCGCGGCCATCCCGGCAGCGCTGCCGACCAGGACGACGGCGGCGGCCGCCGCACCGAGGCGGTGCTCGAGCCTGCGACCCACGCGCCGTGGCCGCATCGGCGTGACCGGAGCGGCCGGCTCCGTTGCCAGCAGCTCGCCCGCGGAGGCCATCAGACGCGTGCGCAGGTCGGCCACGAACTCGGGTCGCGGCACGGGCTGCGGCTGCTCACGCATCAGCGTGACCGTGCGGGTCAGCGGGGCATAGCGCTCGACCACGTCGCCGGGGGCCGTGCCGTCGACCACGCGCGCGAACTCGTCCGCTGCGCGGTTCGACGGGAAGGAAGGCCGGGTCATGCTGAGTCCTGCGTCCAGAGGGTGTCCGACGCGGGCACAGCTGCGCTCCGCCCGAGTCGGACGTCGTACACGCTGTCCAACGACGATCGGAGGGTGGAGGTTATGCAGGCGGCGATCATGTGAACGCCTCCTCGGGAAGCAGCTTGGCGAGGTTGCGGACACCGCGCAGCTGCAGCTGCTTCACCGCTCCCGCGCTGCGCCCCAGGATGTCCGCGGTCTCGGCGATCGAGAGGCCCTCGAGGAACCTCATCACCAGGCAGTCACGTTGCTCGTTGGGCAGGTCGCCGAGCGCGCCGACCAGTGCCTCGTTCGTCAACGAGGTCAGCACGTCGGACTCCGGCCCCTCGGTGGTGGTGTCGAGGGTCTGCATGTCCTCGGTGGTGGACTCGAGGCGGGTGCGGCCGGCCTTGTAGTGATCCGCGGCGAGGTTGCGCGCGATCGTCATCAGCCAGGCCCCGAAGTCCTTGCCCTGCCACCGGAAGGAGCTCATGCTGCGCAGCGCCCGGAAGAACGTCTCCGCCGTCAGGTCCTCGGCCAGCGTGCTGGAGGAGACGCGGTAGTAGAGGAACCGGAACACCGACAGGTGGTAGTGGTCGTA
Organism: Marmoricola sp.; assembly: GCA_050699415.1. GTDB lineage: Bacteria > Actinomycetota > Actinomycetes > Propionibacteriales > Nocardioidaceae > Marmoricola. The sequence goes on along the minus strand of JBOHDO010000115.1, from coordinate 7,531 downwards.
GAGTTGCCCGAACGCGTCCTTGTCACCGTTGCGCGCGAGGTCGACCAGGGCGATGATCCGGCTGCCCTCGAGCTTGTCCTCGGCGGAGGAGACGGCGAGGTCCTCGTCCCCGAAACGCCGGGTGCCGCGGTGGCCCGCGGTGGTGGTCCCGGACCCGGCGTGCTTCGCCATGAACAGTCGACCCTGCGCCGGTGGTGCACCGGCGGAGGGTCCCGCGAACGCCGGCCCGGACGCGGTGGCCGGGGCCAGCGGGGGCCCGGGTGGCTGCAGCGAGGCGAGCGCCTCCGCCACGGCATGCCGCAGCGCGCGCAACCCCTGTGCTCGCGCGGTCTGGTCCACCTTGCTCCCTCGCCGAACGGCTCCCACACCGTCGTTACCCACAGGTAAGGATAGGGGCTGACCGCCGTCTTGGGAACCGCCTCGGGGGATCGGTGGGCGCGTCCGCCGGTGCCCCGGCGGGGTCGTCAGCGATGCCGGCGTCGTACGGCGGCGGCCGCGGCCGCCCCACCCGAGGCCGCTCCCGCGACGGCGGCTGCGGCCAGGCCCGCCCGGGCCGCCTTGCGGCCGGTGCGGTAGTCGCGGATGCGCCAGCCGTGCTCGCGGGCGTGGGCCCGCAGCTTCGCGTCCGGGTTGATCGCCACCGGGTCCCCGACCAGGGTCAGCATCGGCAGGTCGTTGCTGGAGTCGGAGTACGCCGAGCAGCGGGAGAGGTCGAGCCCCTCACGCTCCGCCAGGGCCAGGATCGCCTCCGCCTTGGCGGGGCCGTGCAGCATCTCCCCGACCAGCGCACCGGTGTAGACGCCGTCGACCTGCTCGGCAACGGTCCCCAGTGCCCCGGTCAGGCCGAGACGCCGCGCGATGATCCGGGCGACCTCGACCGGAGCGGCGGTGACCAGCCAGACCCGCTGCCCCTGGTCCAGGTGCAGCTGGGCCAGCGCCCGGGTGCCCGGCCAGATCCGGTGGGCCATCGCCTCGTCGAAGATCTCCTCGCCGATCCCCTCCAGCTCGGCCCCGGTGTGGCCGGCGATGAAGGACAGTGCCGAGGCCCGGGCCGAGGCCACGTGGTCCGGGTCCTCGACACCGACCATGCGGAACCATGCCTGCTTCCAGGCGGCACCGAGAAGCTCACGGGTGGTGAAGAAGTCCCGGCGGTACATGCCCTGGGCCAGGTGGAAGATCGTCGCGCCCTGCAACAGCGTGTTGTCCACGTCGAAGAACGCCGCCGAGGACGAGTCGGCCGGGACCGAGAGCGCGGCCTCGACCTCGGTTGCCGCGGCGGCCGCCTCCCCCGCGAGCTGGGAACGGCGGCGCAGGTTGGGTACGTCGGCACGGTGCGTCGGGGCGCCGGACGGGTCCCGTGGCGGAGTCACGCGACGAGCCTACGATGCTCCGGGCATCCGTTGTGCCCTGCGGGCGTCGACCGCCGGGGGCCCGGCGCCCTCCTGTGTCAAACTCGTCAGGTGGAGACCAACCTCGCGGCCCTGCTGGCCTCCGCCGCCGAGGCGGAGGGCGACCGGATCGCGATCTCCGAGGCGGACAGCGGCCGCGCGGTCAGTTGGTCGGTGCTCGATGAGCTCGCCGACCGGGTGGCCCACGGGCTCTCCCGCGAGGGGATGGTCGCCGGCTACCGGGTGATGCTGGCCATGACGAACCGGATCGAGTTCGTGGCGGCGTACCTCGGCGCGCTGCGGGCGGGTCTGGTCGCGGTGCCGGTCAACCCGCGCAGCGCCACCGGCGAGCTGATCCGGGTGCTCACCGACTCCGGGGCCCGGCTGGTCTTCACCGACGGGGCCACGATCGGGCAGGTTCGTGCCGCGACCGAGGGCCTCGGCGAGGCCATCGAGGCGACCGGCGAGGCCACCGGCGCCGTTCGTGCCGAGCTGGTCGCGGTCGCCACCCCGGCCGAGGACGGCGAACGGTCCTGGGACCAGCTCGTCGCCGAGCACCGTCCCCCGGCACCGGCCAGGCCCGACCCGGAGGCCCTGGCGGTGCTGCTCTACACCAGTGGTACGTCGGGCCGGCCGCGGGCAGCGATGCTCAGCCACCGTGCCCTGCTCGCCAACATCGAGCAGGTCGCGGCCGTGCAGCCGCCGATGATCCTGGGCCGCGACGTCGTGCTCGGGGTGCTGCCGCTGTTCCACGTCTACGGGCTCAACGCGGTGCTCGGCCAGGTGCTGCGGCAGCGCGCGCGGCTGGTGCTCACCGACCGCTTCGACCCCGAGGGTTCCCTGGACCTGATCGAGGACGAGGCGATCTCGGTCGTGCCGGTCGCGCCGCCGGTGATCGCCTACTGGATGCAGGTGCCGGGCCTGGAGGACCGGCTCGGGCCGGTGCGGCTGGTGCTCAGCGGCTCCGCGCCGATCTCGGCCGACCTGGTCGGAGCGTTCACCAGACGCACCGGGCTGTCCGTGCACCAGGGCTACGGGCTCACCGAGGCGGCCCCGGTGGTCACCTCCACGATCTGCAGCCAGCACCCGAACCAGCGCACCGTGGGTGCGGCCCTGCCCGGCATCGAGCTCGAGCTGCGCGACGACCGGGGCGAGGTACCCGCGGACGAGGACGACGGCCAGATCCACATCCGGGGCGACAACCTGTTCTCCGGCTACTGGCCCGACGGTGCAGACGGCCCGGGGGAGGGCGGCTGGTACGCCACCGGCGACGTCGGCTACCTCGACCCCGACGGTGACCTGTACCTGGTCGACCGGGTCAAGGAGCTGGTGGTCGTCTCGGGCTTCAACGTCTACCCGAGCGAGGTAGAGGACGTCATCGGCGAGCTGTTCGAGGTCGAGCAGGCGGCGGTGATCGGGGTGGCCGACGAGCGCACCGGCGAGGCGGTGGTCGCCTACGTCAAGCCGGCCCCGGACGTCGACACCGCGACCCTGGCAGCAGTGGTCGAGCGGCACTGCGCCGCGCGCCTGGCGGGATTCAAGCGGCCCGCGGTGGTGCACGTGGTCGAGGCGCTGCCGCACACGGTCACGGGCGAGGTGCAGAAGGGCCGGCTCCGGGCGACCGAGCGCCGCCGCCACCTGGGGCTGGTCGAGTGACCGCCCCGATGAGCGACCCTGCGGCGCAAGCCCGCGTGCGGCTCTACACCCGCCCCGGGTGCCACCTGTGCGACGACGCCCGCGCGGTGGTCGCACGGGTCTGCGCCGAGCTGGGGACGTCGTACGACGAGGTCGACATCACCACCGACGACGAGCTGCTGACGGCATACGCCGAGCAGATCCCGGTCACCTTCGTCGACGGCGCCCAGCACGACTTCTGGCGGGTCGAGGAGGACCGGCTGCGGCACGCGTTGTCCTGAGCGGGATGGTCGCGCCCGGTTCCCGTCACGTGATCGTCCTCACGCTCGGCAGCGGGTTGGGCAGCCACCTGCTGGACTCGGTTTGTTCCCGCGTTCACAAACTCCTACAGTCAGTCAGGTACCGGTCATCCTGACCAGGCCGCGGGCACGTGGCCGAGACGGCAGCCGTGGAGATTCTGACGTGACGAGTTCCGGTGTTCCCGAGGCGACCGTGGCCCGGCTGCCGGGCTATCTGCGGGCTCTGACCGGCATGCTCCAGGGCGGCACCGCCACCTGTTCCAGCGAGGAGCTCGCCGGCGCGGCCGGAGTGAACAGCGCCAAGCTGCGCAAGGACCTGTCCTACCTCGGCAGCTACGGCACCCGCGGCGTCGGGTACGACGTGGAGTACCTCCACTACCAGATCTCCCGTGAGGTCGGGCTGACCCAGGACTGGCCCGTGGTGATCGTGGGGATCGGCAACCTCGGGCACGCGCTCGCCAACTTCTCCGGCTTCTCCTCGCGCGGCTTCCGGACCGTGGCGCTGCTGGACGCCGACTCCGACCGACAGGGTGAGCTGGTCGCCGGGCTCAAGGTCCGCAGCTTCGACGAGCTCGCCACGATCGTGGCCGAGCACGGCGTGGCCATCGGCGTGATCGCCACGCCGACGCAGGCTGCCCAGGACGTGTGCGACGCGATGGTGCGCGCGGGCATCCGCAGCGTGCTCAACTTCGCTCCGAGGCTGCTCAGCGTGCCCGACGGGGTCGACGTACGCCGGGTCGACCTCTCCACCGAGCTGCAGATCCTCGCCTACCACGAGCAGCGGCGGCTGAGCGCTCTCGCCGCGGCCCGCCCCGAGGACGAGGAGGTGGCTCCGGCATGAGTGTGCTGGTCGTCGGGATGTCGCACCGCTCCGCACCGGTGGCCGTGCTGGAGCGGCTGGCGCTGCGCGAGGAAGCCGCAGCCAAGCTCCTGCAGCAGGTGCACGACAACGAGCACGTGGCCGAGGCGACCGTGCTCGCGACCTGCAACCGCTGCGAGATCTACGCCGAGGTGGACAGGTTCCACGGCAGCGTCGAGGCCATCTCCGCCCTGCTGTGCGACCGGACGGGGGAGCCGCCCGAGGAGCTGCTCCGGCACCTGTACGTGCACTACGACGACGGCGCGGTCTCGCACCTGTTCGCGGTCGCCTCGGGCCTGGACTCGATGGTGGTCGGCGAGAGCCAGGTCCTGGGGCAGGTCCGCGGCGCGCTGCGGCTCGGCCAGGAGCAGGGCGGCGTCGGTACGGCGCTGAACTCGCTGTTCCAGCAGGCACTGCGGGTGGGCAAGCGCGCCCACGCCGAGACCGATATCGACCGGGCGGCCCCGTCGCTGGTCTCCGCCGCCCTCGACCGGGCGGTCGACCACGTCGGTGACCTCGCCCGGGCGACCGTGCTGGTCGTCGGTGCCGGCGCGATGGCCGGCCTGGCCGCGGCCACGGTGGCTCGCGCCGGCGTGGGCGAGCTGGTGGTCGCCAACCGAACCCCCGAGCGGGCCGAGCGGCTCGCCGCCGAGTACGGCGGCCGCGTGGTCCCGCTCGACCGGCTCCCGGACGAGCTGCCCGGAGCCGACGTCGTGGTCTCGTGCACCGGGGCCATCGGGATCCTGGTCGGCGTGGACCAGCTCGAGCGCCCCGGTGACCGGCCCCGGGCCGTGGTCGACCTGGCGCTGCCGCACGACGTCGACCCCGCCGTGGCAGGCCTCCCGGGGGTGCGCCTGATCGACCTGGCCGGCCTGGCCGAGGAGCTCGAGGCGACCCCGAGCCAGGACGGCGAGTCCGGTGAGGTGGCCGACGTACGCACCATCGTCAGCGAGGAGCTGGCCGCCTACCTGAACGCTCGCCACGCGGCCAGCGTCACTCCGACGGTGGTCGCGCTGCGCACCATGGCGATCGGCGTGGTCGACGCCGAGCTGGAGCGACTGGGGACCCGGTTGCCCGAGCTCGACGACGACGCGCGCGCCGAGGTCGAGCGAACCGTACGGCGAGTCGCCGACAAGCTGCTGCACCAGCCCACGGTCCGGGTCAAGGAGCTGGCCTCCTCCCAGGGGGCGGTCTCCTACGCGGCCGCGCTGGCTGAGCTGTTCTCCCTCGACCCCGAGGCGGTCGAGGCGGTCACCCGGGTGGACGCACCATGAGCGCCGCATCCCCGCCCCTGCGCGTGGGCACCCGCGCCTCCCAGCTCGCCCGGGCCCAGAGCGACCTGGTTGCCGGGAGCCTGCGACAGGCGCTGGGCCGCGAGGTGGAGCTGGTCCCGGTACGCACCGAGGGCGACGTGTCCACGGCCTCGCTGGCCAGCATCGGCGGCACCGGCGTCTTCGTCACCGCGCTGCGGGCCGCGCTGCTCGAGGGGCGTGTGGACGTCGCCGTGCACTCGCTGAAGGACCTGCCCACCGAGCCGCCCGAGGGCATCGCGCTGGCTGCCGTGCCGGCCCGTGAGGACCCGCGCGACGTGCTGGTCGCTCGCGACGGGCTGACGCTCGCGGAGCTGCCGCCCGGGTCGCGGGTGGGCACCGGGTCGCCCCGCCGGGTCGCGCAGCTGGCTGCGCTCGGACTCGGCCTCGACCTGGTCGACGTCCGCGGCAATGTCGACACCCGCATCGGCAAGGTCCGCGCCGGCGAGCTCGACGGGGTGGTGCTGGCCCGCGCCGGCCTGCTCCGGCTCGGGCGGGCCGACGAGGCCACCGAGACCCTCGACCCGATCCAGGTGCTTCCCGCGGCCGGGCAGGGTGCGCTCGCGGTGGAGTGCCGCGCCGACGACCCCGTGGCCGACGAGGTACGCCGCGCCGTCGACCACGCCCCCACCCGCGCCTGCGTCACGGCCGAGCGCGTGCTGCTGGCCCGGCTCGAGGCCGGCTGTGCCGCCCCGGTCGGCGCGCTGGCAGACGTCGCCGAGGACGAGACCGGCGAGCAACTGTGGCTGCGCGCGGTCGCCCTGGCCGTCGACGGCGGCCGCGCCGTACGACGCAGCGCCACCGGCCCGGTCTCGGAGGCCACCGCACTCGGCGAGACGGTCGCCGCCGAGCTGCTCGCCGAGGGAGCCGCGGACCTGGTCCACCCCGCCCATGCCGAAGGCCTGGCTGCCTCCTCCGCGGAGGCCGGCCCCGAACAGCACGAACAGCCCGCACCGCAACGAACCGCAACGAGAAGGCAGCCGTGAGCAAGACCAAGACCCCCGCCACGCGGAAGTCCAAGACCGCCGTCGACGAGTCCGCCCGCGGCTCGGTCCGTCCGACCCGCTGGGTCTCGTTCGTCGGGGCCGGCCCCGGGGACCCCGACCTGCTCACCGTGCGCGCGGCCGGGCTGCTCCGGGAGGCCGAGATCGTGGTCACCGAGCAGCCCGGGCACGCCGACCTGGTGCGCAGCCTGCTGCCGGAGAGCGAGCTGCCGGAGCTGGTCGACGGCGGCTTCGGGGCCGACGACCAGCCGCTGACCAACGCGGCCCGCGCCAAGGTGGTGGTCAAGCAGGCCCGCACCGGCAAGCGGGTGGTGCGGCTCATCACCGGCGACCCGTTCCTGTGCGCCTCCGGTGCGGACGAGGCCCGCGCCTGCACCAAGGCCGGGATCGGCTTCGAGGTGGTGCCCGGGGTGTCCGCGGCCAGCGCGGTGCCGGCGTACGCCGGCGTCCCGCTGACCACCAAGGAGCACCGTGAGGTGGCCATGGTCAGCTGCGGCGACCACCGGGTCGACTGGTCGGCGTACGCCGACGACCGCACCCTGGTGCTGCTGTCCGCGGAGTCGGTGATCGCCGAGGTCGCCCACGCGCTCGTGGCCGCGGGCCGGCCGGCGGACACGCCGGTCGCGATGACCCGGGCCGGGACGCTGACCACCCAGCAGACCCTGGTCTCGACGCTGGAGCACGTCGGAGCCGACGTGCGGGGCACCGACGCCCACGCACCGGCGGTGTTCGTGGTCGGCGAGGTGGTCGACCTGCGCGAAACGCTGTCGTGGTTCGAGACCAAGCCGCTGTTCGGCTGGCGGGTGCTGGTGCCCCGCACCAAGGAGCAGGCCCCTGCGCTGTCCGCGCAGCTGCGCGGCTACGGGTCGGTGCCCGAGGAGGTGCCGACGATCTCGGTGGAGCCGCCGCGCAACCCCCAGCAGATGGACAAGGCGATCCGGGGCCTGGTTGAGGGACGCTACGAGTGGATCGCGTTCACCTCGGTCAACGCGGTGCGTGCGGTGCGCGAGAAGTTCGACGAGTACGGCCTGGACGC
>JBOHDO010000114.1:0-6302 GCA_050699415.1 Marmoricola sp. | reverse complement strand
CCAGCGGCAGCAACGGGGCGTGCAGCACCAGCCAGTGGTGCACCGCCCGCAGTGGCTGGGACGGACCCACCGGCCTCGGGACGCCCCACGGCACCGGGGCCTTCTGACCGGCCGGTCCATCCTGCGAGGGGGCTGCCGCACTTGTGCGGCCAGCCCCCTCGTCATGTCCGGGTTCCCTCTCGACACCGCGACGCATCACCAGGACATCACCATGGCCTTGACGTGACATCAGTATGATGTCATCATGGTGCGCATGGACATCACGCCGTACGTCGAGCGTCTCCGGGGGGACCTCGTCCAGACCGCCGCGACCGGCAGCACCGAGATCCAGGACGCCGCCGAGCGGATCGGCCGGGCCCTGGAGCCCTCGCTCCGCCTGTCGCTGATGGAGGTGCTCTCCGAGGCGGCCGCCGAGATCACCAGCTCCATGCGCGCCGGCGGGGTCGAGACCCGGCTGCACGGTCGCGACGTGGAGTTCGTGGTCTCCGCCCCGCAACCCACCGCCCCCGCCGCCGAGCCCGAGCCGGGCGAGGACGACGAGGACGAGGGCACCGTCGCCCGGATCACGCTGCGCATCCCGGAGAGCATCAAGGCGCGGGCCGAGGAGCTGGCCGCGCGCGGTGGCCATTCGCTGAACGCCTGGATCGTCAACACGCTCCGCACGGCCACCCGGGAGAACGCCGTGAACATCGACATCGACCTGTCCAGCATCCCGTTCCTCGAGGGCGACTTCGGCCCCGGCAGGAAGGGCAACCGCCGGATGACCGGCTGGATCTGAGGAGCACGCCATGAAGGAACAGTTCGCCACCCCGGAGCCGATCGAGCTGTACGTCGAGCTGGGGTCGGGTTCGGTCGGCATCGAGGCGTCCGACACCGACGAGACGATCGTGGTGGTCGAGGGCCCGCGGGCCGAGGAGTTCACCGTCAGGCACGCCGACGGGAAGGTCAGTGTGCACTCGCCGAAGGAGCGCTTCGGCCTGCTGGGTGGCCACGACGCCCACGACGTACGGGTCGGGCTGCCCACCGGCAGCGACCTGGTCGTCAAGACCGGGTCGGCCGCGGTCGAGGCCACCGGCGGGTTCGGCACGGTCAGGGCCAAGACCGGGTCCGGCGACGTCGAGGTCGACGCTGCTACGGGGCCGGTCGTGCTGGCCACCGGCTCGGGCGAGCTGACCTGCGCCGAGGCTGCCGACGGGCTGCGTGCCAAGACCGGGTCCGGGGACGTCGAGGTCGGCCAGGTCGCCGGCACCGCAGCCATCTCCACCGGCTCCGGCGACGTCGAGGTCGGCCGCAGCGCCGATCAGCTGGTCGTCAAGACCGGCTCCGGCGACGTGACGGTGAACCGGGCCCGCGCCGACGCGAGCCTGATCTCCGGCTCCGGGTCGATCACCGTCCGCCACATCAGCCGCGGGAGGGCGACGCTGAAGTCCTCGACCGGCGACGTACGGGTCGGCATCCCGGCCGGTACGCCGGTCTGGACCGACATCAGCTCGACCACAGGCCGGGTCGCCTCGAACCTGCCCTCGGCGGGCCGACCAGGCGAGGGGCAGGACCACCTCAGGCTGACGGTGCGCACCACCACGGGCGACGTCTTGCTCGCCCAGTCCGACGACACCGAGGGGAGGCCGCAATGAGCTCGCTCCACGAGATGTACGTGCGCGCGGTGATCAAGGAACGCATCGAGCGTGCCGAGCGGCAGCGCCGCCAGCGCCGGCCGCACTGAGGGACCCCGCCGGGCGGGGTGACCCGGCATGTGCCGGGGTCGCCACCTCGACCGGTCAGCGGATGTCGCGGTGATCGGCGGTGTCCGGCACCACCCCGGTGACGGAGGCAGGGCCGGCGTGGCTGCGGCAGATCTCGATGGCCTCACGCAGCAGGCTGACCAGCCGGGTGGCACCGTCGGGCGCGACCCCGAGCGCCACCACCGCGGTCCGGATCGCGGCGGCGGCCGCCCGCCGGTCCGCGGCCGGCTTCCCGGGGTGTCCGGTGCCGACCCTGGCCGTGAACGACCGGGCCCAGGTACGCGAGCCGGGGTGGGAGGACAGCGCCGTGTGTGCGGCCGAGGACAGCTTCGATGCACGCCCGTCGATGGCATCCAGCGCCGCCTCGCTGCGCAGCAGCGTCACCGCCGCGAGGTCGTGGTGGTGGTCCGAGGCCACGTCGAGGACGGCGAGTGCGCAGGCACGGGCCAGCAGCGGCATCACGTGCGGATCCTCGGTGGTGGTCCCGATGACGTCGGGCACCATCGGCACCAGCTCACGGCGGTGGGTGTCGTCGACATGGTCGTTCACCTCGCGCGCCAGCGCCCCCAGCGCGGGGTGGGTGCACTGCGGGTGGTCGGACCATCTCTCGCCGGCGAGGTACGACGCGAGCTCCATGAAGCAGGCACCCTTGGTGGGGGTGCGGTGCCGTCCTCGGGACAGGATCGGGACGACGTCGGGAACCGGGGGCCTCGAGTGGTGGAAGGAGCGGTGAAGGTTCATGCGCCCGGACTCCAGGACGGGCGGAACGCCCGAGACGTCCCACAAGCGGAAAGGATCGGCACCGGCCGGGTACCCTCTCCCGCCGCGGATATGCAGCCGTTCCGCAGGTTGCCCGGAACGTGCCCGGTGACCCGTCAGATCCGGGTGCGGTGGAAGTTCGTCCAGGACCGCGACGGGGTGGGTCCACGCTGGCCCTGGTACCGGGAGCCGTACTTCTCCGACCCATAGGGGTGCAGCGAGGGCGAGGTGAGCTGGAAGAAGCAGAACTGCCCGATCTTCATGCCGGGGTAGAGCTTGATCGGCAGGGTCGCGACGTTGGCCAGCTCCAGGGTCACGTGGCCGGAGAAGCCGGGGTCCACGAACCCGGCCGTCGCGTGGGTGAGCAGGCCGAGCCGGCCCAGGGAGGACTTCCCCTCCACCCGGGCGGCGATGTCGTCGGGCAGCGTGACCTGCTCGTACGTCGACCCGAGCACGAACTCGCCGGGGTGCAGGATGAACGGCTCGTCCTGCCCGGGGGTCACCTCCCGGGTCAGGTCCGGCTGGTCGGAGGCCGGGTCGATGTGGGGGTACTTGTGGTTCTCGAACACGCGGAAGTACCGGTCCAGCCGGACGTCGATCGAGGACGGCTGCATCATCTGGTCGTCCCAGGGGTCCATCACGATCCGGCCCCGGTCGATCTGGGTGAGGATGTCGCGGTCGGAGAGCAGCACGCGGCGAGCCTACGCGAACGAAGTGAGGCCGAGCCGAGCTTGCTCGAGCTCAGGCCGAGCGAGGAGCGTTGAGGCGCGCAGCGCCGAACAGCGAGCGTCCGAGGGAGCTTGCTCGCTCGTGACCGAGTCGGCGAAGTCCGCGTTGACGAACCAAGTGAGGAACACGGCCCGCAGGCTACCCGGTCACCTCGCGCAGCACCCGGTCGGCGTACTCGGTGACCGGCCGCAGGTCCGCGGCCTGCCCGATCCGGTGTTCGGCCGCCTCGCGCACCAGCCGGACCTGTGCGGCGACGAGCGCTCGGCCCGCGTCGCCACGGCAGAACCTCCCGGTGCCGTGGAGCACCCGCAGCAGCGCGTTGACCACCCGCGGCTCGGCGGCGCCGTACCGGCGGACCTGGCCGATCGCGAGGTCCAGGTAGTAGGCGAGGTCACGGCCGGGCAGCACCACACGCAGCGCGCCGTCGTCGTCGAAGCGCTCGATGCACCCCAGCGGACGGGCCGCGAGCGCGGCGAGCAGCACCGAGCTGTGCTGCAGCGCCTGGATCGCGGTGTAGGGGTCGTTCACGGCCGGTGAGAGGGCGCGCACCGCGATGTCGGTGAGCTGGCGTACGCCGAGTGCGACGTCCTGCTCCGCGGTCCGTTCGTATCCCAGCCGCACCGCGTCGTGCACCACACCGGTCAGGGCCGACGCATCCGGCGGCCGCTGCTCGGGCGAGGTCCGCCACACCCAGGCGAGCGGGGCGCCCTCGACGACGTGCTCGCCCACCATCGGCACCAGCCGCAGCACGACCTCGTGGGCCGCGGTCGCCTGCAGCAGCGGAGCCGAGTGGAGTGTCTGCACGTACCCGGACCGGTACGCCGGGACGGGGACCGCCCACACCGGGGGCTCCGGCGGCGCCCCCTCGATGACCCCGCGGGTGGGGAGGTCGTGCTCGATGACATGCATGGTGGACTGCTCCACCCGCACCATCACGGCGTCGACCTGGATCGAGTGCGAGACGTGGTGCACGAAGTAGACCAGCACGATCAGGCTCGCGAGCAGAAGCACCAGCGCGAAGGTGACCGCGAGCCGCGGGTAGTCGAACACCCGGTGGCCCGAACGGACCCCGACGGTGTAGAGCCCCGCCGTCGCGTAGACGAAGGTGGCCACGAACACGCTCAGCAGCAGCTGGTTGACCCGGTCCCGGAGGAAGTTGCGCAGCAGCCGCGGCGAGTACTGCGTCGAGGAGAGCTGCAGCGCCACCAGCGTCAGGCCCAGCACGAGCGCGATGACGGTCATCATCGTCCCGGAGATGCCGATCAGCAGGTTGCGCGCGTCGTCGGCCGTCCCCTGGAACAGCGCCGGCTCCAACCAGGGCATGGCGGAGACCGGTACGGCGCTGAGGCCGGCACCGACCAGCAGGGCGAGCACGACCGCGAGCGTCGGGTAGAACCAGAGCGCGCCCTTGAGGTAGTCCCGCGTGCCGGTCGGCTGCACGACCAGAGTCTGCTCCCGATCGCCCGCCCCCGTCGAGGCCGGAGCCGCCGGTTGGAAGCGGCTGCGCCCGCTCGGGTAGCATGCGCTGCGCCGGCCGAGGCCGTCGCGCGGATGTAGTTCAATGGCAGAACATCAGCTTCCCAAGCTGAGAATGCGAGTTCGATTCTCGTCATCCGCTCCAGACCCAAAGGCCCAGGTCAGAACCACAATCCCGGCTGGGACTTCCCTGAGGCCGTCATCCGCTTGCCGTGCCCTCCACGTGCCCCCAGGTCAGTTCCACCATCCGTACTTGCGTGCGTAGTCGTCGGCGCCTGCGTCGTGTGCGTCGGCCCATTGGGATCGTGGTCCGAGCGTATTCCCGAGGTGATGTGAGCGAACGCTTCGGCGTAGCGCCCGATGACCGCGCTGGGCATCGTCTGCCTGGAGAGATCTCGCGGGTCGAACGCCTCAGGGCGTGGCGGATGCTGCTTCCGGACACGCAGGTCATGGGCTCGCGATCTCAGGGCCGGACAATTACCGTTCCCACCATGCCTTGGACGTCGTGCAGGGCACAGATGTAGTGATAGGTCCCGGCCTTGGTGAACGACACCGAGAACGTCAGCCCCGGCGGGATGAAGGAGTTCAGGTCGCCACCGCCGTAACTCGCCAAGGGGATGTAGGTGTTCAGTGCTGGGCCGTGTGGCTCGGTGCCGAAGGTGACCGTGTGCGGCCCCATGCTCTGAGAGTGGTCGAAGACCACGGTGTCTCCGACGTGCACCGTGACTGTCGGCCGGAGGAAGCGCATCACCATGACCAAGTCATCGTCTGCGCCGACCATCACGCGGTTCTGGCTGGCTCGGTTCAGCGCTGCGGCGAGCAGCTGGTTTCCGTCACGCTGGATGGCGCGCGCCTCGGCGGCGGCCTGCGCGTCGTACTGCGCCTGCGTGTAGGGGTACGGCGCCCCGGCCGCGGCCACATGGACGGTGCCCTTCATCATCTGGCCGTCCGGTTCCCAAGCCGAGAATGCGAGTTCGATTCTCGTCATCCGCTCCGAGCCCGATCCCACCGTGCGGGCATCGTGGCGCTTCGCGCGGCTCCTAGAGTGACGACAGGACCATCCGGTTCTCCACCGGCACTCCTGACGTCGATCGAACGGAGGCGACTGTTGACAGCCGACCACGTCTCAAGGGTCCTCGAGGGTCTGGGCACGGTTCGGTCCTGGCAGGAGGACTTCTACCGCGACCTGCACGCCCACCCCGAGCTCTCGCACCAGGAGCGGCGTACGGCGGGCAACGTGGCGGGCCGGCTTCGCCAGATGGGGTGCGAGGTCCGGGAAGGAGTCGGTGGTACCGGCGTGGTCGGGACGCTGCGCAACGGCGACGGGCCCACCGTGCTGCTGCGTGCGGACATGGACGCCCTGCCGGTCCGCGAGTCGACCGGCCTGTCCTATGCCAGCACCACGACCGCGACCGACGCCGACGGGGTGGTTGTCCCGGTGATGCACGCCTGTGGCCACGACGTGCACGTGGCCTGCCTGCTCGGTGCTGTCTCGCTGCTCGGCGCCTCCCTTGACGACTGGAGCGGCACGGTCGTGGCCGTGTTCCAGCCGGCCGAGGAGGTCGCCGACGGCGCCCGGGGCATGCTCGACGACGG
>JBOHDO010000113.1:0-14879 GCA_050699415.1 Marmoricola sp. | reverse complement strand
GTCCCGGGCGAGCGAGGGGTCAGCGGAAAGCGGACTGTCCGGTGAGCGCCTGGCCGATGACCAGCTGGTGCACCTCGGAGGTCCCCTCGTAGGTCAGCACGGACTCCAGGTTGTTGGCGTGCCGCAGCACCGGGTACTCCAGCGTGATCCCGGCGGCACCGAGCATGGTGCGGCACTCCCGGGCGATGGACAATGCCTCGCGGACGTTGTTCAGCTTTCCCAGGCTGACCTGCTCCGGGCGCAAGGTGCCCGCGTCCTTGAGCCCGCCCAGATGCAGGGCGAGCAGCATGCCCTTGCCCAGCTCCAGGGTCATGTCGGCGAGCTTGGCCTGGGAGATCTGGAAGCCGGCGAGGGGCTTGTCGAAGATCTGCCGCTCCCGTGCATAGTCGAGCGTGCTCTCCAGGCAGTCCCGTGCGGCGCCCAGGGAACCGAACACGATCCCGAACCGGGCTTCGTTGAGGCAGGAGAGCGGGCCGCGCAGCCCCTTCGCCTCGGGCAGCAGGGCCGAGGCGGGCAGGCGTACGTCCTCGAGGACCAGCTCGGAGGTGACCGAGGCGCGCAGCGAGAGCTTCCTCGTGATCTCCGGGGCGGCGAAGCCGGGCGTGTCGGTGGGTACGACGAACCCGCGTACGCCGTCCTCGGTCTGTGCCCACACCACGGCGACGTCGGCGACCGAGCCGTTGGTGATCCACATCTTGGTGCCGCCCAGCACCCAGTCGGCGCCGTCCTTGTGGGCCCGGGTGCGCATCCCGGCCGGGTCGGACCCGAAGTCGGGCTCGGTGAGCCCGAAGCAGCCGAGCACCTCGCCGGCGGCCATCCGCGGCAGCCACTCCTGCTTCTGCTCCTCCGATCCCCAGTGGTGGATCGCGAACATCGCGAGCGACCCCTGCACGGAGACCAGCGAGCGAAGCCCCGAGTCGCCAGCCTCCAGCTCCATGCACGCCAGCCCGTACGCCGTCGCGGAGGTGCCCGCGCAGCCGTAGCCCTGCAGGTGCATGCCCAGCACCCCGAGCCCGCCCAGCTCCCTGGCCAGGTCGCGAGCCGGGATCGTGCCGGACTCGAACCAGCCGGCGATCTCCGGCCGGATCCTGTCGTCGACGAAACGACGCACGGTGTCGCGGATCGCTCGTGACTCCTCGTCGAGCAGGGCATCGGTGCCGAAGAGCCCGAGTGGCGTCTGCGTGGCCATGGTTCCTCCTGGTGTGGGGTCAGACGAAGGCGCTGATGCCGGTCTCGGCGCGCCCGATGAGCAGCTTCTGGATCTGGCTGGTGCCCTCGTACAGCGTCATCACGCGAGCATCCCGCATGTACTTCTGGACCGGGTACTCCTCGACGTAGCCGTATCCGCCGAAGGCCTGGATGGCCAGGTTTGCGGCCTTGACCGCGGTCTCGGAGGCGAAGTACTTCGCCTTGGACGCCTCGACGCCGAAGGGTTCGCCCCGCTCGATCAGGTCGGCTGCCCGCCAGGTGAGCAGCCGGGCGGCATCGGTGGTCACGGAGATCTCCGCGATCATGTCCTGGACCAGCTGGAAGGTGGCGATCGGCCGGCCGAACTGGGTGCGCGTCCTCGCGTAGTCGACCGTCGACTCCAGGCAGGCCTGGGCGATGCCGACGCAGCCGGCGGCCACCGACACCCGGCCCTTGTCGAGGGAGTGCATCGCGATCTTGAAGCCCTCGCCCTCGGAGCCCAGCATCGCGTCGGCCGGGACACGGACGTCGTCGAAGGTGAGCGAGGCGGTTGCCTGTCCTCGCAGCCCGAGCTTGCCGTGGATCTCCTCCCGGACGAAGCCCGCGGTGTCGGTGGGCACCAGGAACGCCGAGACACCCTTGGGCCCGGGTCCGCCGGTGCGCGCGAAGACGACGCAGACGTCGGCCCAGGTGCCGTTTGTGATGAAGATCTTGGACCCGTTGAGCACCCAGTCGTCGCCGTCGCGCGTGGCCCGGGTCTTCAAGTTGGCCGCGTCGGAGCCGTTGTCGGGCTCGGTCAGCCCGAAGCAGCCCAGCTTCGTGCCGGTGGCGATCCCGGGCAGCCAGCGCTGCTTCTGCTCCTCGGTGCCGTGCGAGAGCACGATCTTGCCGAACAGCCCCATGGAGACCGACACGATGCCGCGCACGGCAGAGTCCGCGCGGCCGAGCTCCTCCATGCCGATGCAGTAGGTGATGTAGTCGCCGCCGAGGCCGCCGTACTCCTCGGGGATGGTCAGCCCGAAGAAGCCGATCTCACCCATCTTGGGGATGACCGCGGTGTCCACCGACTCCCGTCGGTCCCACTCGGCGCGGTGCGGGACCACCTCGTGCTCGAGGAAGTCCCGGGCCAGCGCCTGGAAGCTGCGCTGGTCCTCGTTCAGTGCCAGGTCCATCGGGCCACTCCTGTCCGGTTGCCGTCGGCGTTGTGGGTGCAGAAGCCGCGCCCGGTCCTGCGGCCGAGGTCGCCGCGCTCGACCAGCACGGTGACCGTGGCCGAGGGTACGTCGGCGGGGTCGCAGGTCTCGGCGTAGCGAGCCTGCTTGGTGTGGTAGCCGATGTCTACAGCAGCGACTGTGCCAGCCACTCGATCACCTGTCCGCGTAAACTCCTTCGGCAGCACGATCGGCGTCGACCCGGCCAGGCCGACCATGAAGCCGACGAATGCGACCTCGTGGCGCGTGCGGGCGGCCCAGTCGTCGAGGAAGTCGGTGATGGTGCGGTCGGCCAGTAGCCGTCGCGAGTGAATCTCCCGACCTGTTCCTCGGTGAGGACGGTCTCGAACATCGGGTGCTCCTCAGCTCATCGTGAGGCCGCCGCTGACGCTCACGGTCTGCCCGGTGAGGTAGGCCGCCTCGTCGGAGGCGAAGAAGGCCACGGTGTTGGCGAGGTCGGTGGGCTGGGCCAGCCGCTTCATCGGGATCGCCTTGGTCAGGGCCTCGCGCAGCCGGGGGCCGCCCATCGAGGCGAACAGCGCGGTGTCGGTGGGGCCGGGGCACACGCAGTTGGCGTTCACCCCCGAACGGGCCATCTCCCGCGCGACCGTCTTGGTGAAGGCGATCACGCCGCCCTTGGCCGCCGAGTAGACCGCCTCGCCCGACGAGCCGACCCGGCCGGCGTCCGAGCCCAGGTTCACCACGTGGCCGCGGCCCTGGCCGGCCATGACCGGCAGCACCGCGTGGCAGGTGTGCAGCACGCCGTACAGGTTGATCCCGATCAGCCTGTCCCAGACGGCGGGGTCCTGGTCGACGAAGGGCTCGCCGACGTCCCATCCGGCGTTGTTTACCAGGACGTCGATGCGGCCGTACGTCTCGCGCACCTGCGTCACCATCGTGTTGACCGACTCCCGGTCGCTGACGTCGGTCCGCAGCCCGATCGAGTCGTGGCCCAGCTCTGCGGCGGACTGCTTCGCACCGTCCTCGTTGATGTCGGTCGCCACGACCGTGGCGCCCTCGGTGGCGAGCTTCTCCGCGATCGCCCTGCCGATGCCCTGTGCGGCGCCGGTCACGATCGCGATCCTGTCATCGAGCTTGCCCATGCTGGGGTCCCTCCTTGGTGGTTGGGGTGGTGGGTGGGGACGCGAGGGTCAGGGTGCGAACTCGCGACCGAGCAGGTTGCGGGCGATCACCAGCTTGGACACCTGGGCGGTGCCGTCGCCGATCTCCAGGCCGATGACGTCGCGAAGGCGTTGCCCGACGGGGCTCTCCGCGGAGTAGCCGAGGTGTCCGAGGGTGAGCAGGCACTGGTGGATCACCTCGACGGCGAGCTTGGGCGCCCAGAACTTGGCCATCGCCGCCTCGGTGGAGTGCTCCAGTCCGCGGTCCTTGCGCCACAGCGCCTCGTAGCACAGGTGGCGCGCTCCCCTCAGGTACGTCGCGGACTCCGCGAGCGGGAACGAGACCCCCTGGAAGCTGCCGATCGGCTGGCCGAAGGCCTCCCGGTCACGGGCCCACTGCGTCGCCTCGTCCAGCGAGGCCCTGGCCGCGCCCAGGCAGGCCAGCCCGATGATCGCGCGGGAGTAGTCGAAGCCCTGCATCACCGAGACGAAGCCGTTGCCCTCCTGGCCGATCATCCGGTCACGGCCCACCGGGGTGCCGTCGAAGTGCAGGGATGCGCGCCCGATGGCCCGGCTGCCGAGATCGTCGAACCCGCTGCGGCTGACGGTGTCGTGGTCCAGGTCGACCCAGAACGCGCTCACCCCACGAGCACCGGGCCCGCCGGTGCGGGCCAGCACAACGGCCCGGTCGGCATCCATGCCGAGCGTGATCGAGGTCTTCTCCCCGTGCAGGCTCCAGCCGTCCGGCGTCGGTTTGGCCTTCAGCTCCAGTCCCGCCGCGTCGGTTCCGTGCCCGGGCTCGGTGATGCAGATGCAGGGGATCGACTCGCCCGCCGCGATCGGCGGCAGCCAGGCGGCCCGCTGCTCCTCGCTGGCGTTGCGCACCACGATGTCGCTGACCAGGCCGATCACGATGATGATGTAGGCCGCGTTGAAGTCTGACTGGGCGACCTCCTCCGCGGCCATTCCTGCGACCACTGCGGTCGCCTCCTGGCCGTCGTACTGCTCCGGCACCCGCAACCCGGTCAGCCCCATGCCCGCCATGTCCAGGGCGAGCTGAGGCCGGAAGGCCGCGGTCTTGTCGTCTGACTGGTAGTGAGGCGCGAGGACCTTGGGCGCCCACCGCCGCAGCTCCTGGCGGTAGGCCTCGGTGTCGTCGTCGAAGGCGAAGTCCATGATGGGGCTCCTGGTCCGTGGCGGGGTCAGCCGGCCGAGGGGAACACCGGATCGCGCTTCTCTCGCAGGGCGGTGTAGCCCTCCACGACGTCGGGCCCCATGAAACAGAGCATCTCGTAGGCAGCGGACTGGTCGAAGATGGGCGCGGCCTGGCGCACCCAGCTGTTCAGGGTGCGCTTGGTCAGCCTGATGGCCTGCTGGGACCCGGTGGCCATCACCTGGCCGACGCGCAGGGCCTCGTCGAGGACCTCGTCGCGGGGGAGCGCCTTGCTGACCAGCCCGATCCGCTCGGCCTCCGTACCGGTGATCATCTCGCCGGTCATCAGGTAGTAGCGGGCCTTGGCCAGGCCGCACAGCAGCGGCCAGATGATCGCCGCGTGGTCGCCGGCGGCGACGCCCAGCTTGACGTGGCCGTCGCCGATCTTCGCGTCCGCCGCGACGATGGAGATGTCGGAGAGCAGGCCGATCACGGTACCGGCGCCGACGGAGACGCCGTTGATGGCGGACACGATCGGCTTCTCGCAGTCGATGACGTGGTAGACCATCTCGCTCATCTCCTTGAGCATGTGCGAGACCCGGTCGTGGTCCCCGGCCATCCGTTCCACCATGGCCAGGTCGCCGCCGGCGCTGAACGCCTTGCCGGCACCGGTGATCACCGCGACGCGGGTGTCAGGATCGTCGGACACGTCGCGGAACACCCGGGCCAGCTCGCCGTGCATCTGCTCGTCGGTGGCGTTGTACTTCTCGGGCCGGTCCATCGTGATCAGCAGCACCCCGTGCTCGTGCCGGGTGAAGCTCAGCTGCTTGTAGTCCTCGAAGTTCATGGCTGCCTCGCTGTCGGCTTTTGGTGAATCTGGGTTCAGCCGATGAATCTATGTTCACTCGGGGTCGACGTCAAGCGTTTCGAGCAGATAGAGTGAATATTGGTTCACTTGCCGAGCTCGTTGCAGGAGGAGCAGCCCATGACGGTCACGGAACGGACGCCGGTCGCCCAGAAGCGCAGTGCCGAGCTGCTCGCGGCCGCCGCGCGGCTGATGGAGCGTGAGGGCTCCCAGGCGGTCTCGATGCAGGCGGTGGCCGAGGAGGCGGGGGTCAGCGTTGGCCTCATCTACCGCTACTTCGGGGGCAAGGACGACCTGCTGCTCGCGGTGATCGTGGACGTGCTCGAGGCCTTCGCCGAGCGGGTCCCGGTATCAGTCGACGAGGCCGGTGACGACCCCGTCGTGGGGCTCGTCGCAGCCTTCCGCGCCTACTGCGAGGTGATCGATGAGCACCGCCACGCTGCGGTGCTCACCTACCGTGAGACCAAGAGCCTCTCCCCGGAGGGGCGGGCGCGGCTGAAGGAGCTCGAGGTCGCCACCAGCGAGCCGCTGCGTGACCTGCTGCGCGCGGGGGTGGATCGCGGTCTGTTCCGGGAGGTCGACGTCGACCTGGTCTCCTACGACCTGCTGCTCATGGCGCACGGCTGGGCGCTGAAGCACTGGTACTTCGAGCGCACCACGGGTTTCGCGGACTACGTCGAGCAGCAGATCTCTCTCGTGCTGCACTCGTTGCTCGGGACGCGACACCGCCGCAGGTACGCCGGCCTGTTGTGAGCGGCCGCCGGGCACGAATCAGCGCGAGTGGAATGCACAGACCGCGCGGTGCCATTCCTTGCGGATGCGCCGCCCATCGTTGTGGCTCGCCACGATATGTGGTTATGGTCACGGTGTCCACGAGGCTGGGCGAAGACGCCCACCAGTTAGCACATCACCACTGATTACTCGGGAACAGGAGGCTTGAGATGCCACTGGTGTCCTTCAGTTTCATGTCGTCGTTCCAGGACGCGTTCAGCTCGCTGATGAATTACATTCCGCAGCTGATCGGCGCGTTGATCATCCTGGTCATCGGCTATTTCATTGCCAAGATCATCGGCACGGTGATCACCAAGCTCTTGGAGAAGGTCCACTTCGACGACACCATGGATCGTGCTGGGGTCAAGGGGTTCCTGGACCGCTCAGGCACCGGGCTGACACCGTCCTCGTTGCTCGGCAAGGTGGTCTTCTGGTTCATCTTCGTCATGGTGCTGGTGATGTTCGCCAGTGCCCTCGGCGTGCCGCAGATTTCTGCCTTCCTGAACCAGCTGATCGCCTTCATTCCGAACATCTTCGCCGCCATTCTGATCATCTTCCTTGCGGCGTTGCTGGGGCGGTTCCTCGCCGGAATCGTCCGCGGTCTGACCGGTTCGGAGTTTCTCGCCAGGGCGGCGAACATCGTCATCATCGTGTATGCCGTGTTCATCGCGCTGGTCCAGCTGCACATCGCCCAGGCCCTGACCGGCCCGACGTTCCTGATCATCCTGGGCGGTCTCGCGCTCGCGTTCGGGCTGGCGTTCGGGCTGGGCGGTCGTGACGACGCCCAGGCGCTGATCCACCGCATGACCGAGTCCGGCCCGACCGGCGGCTCCGGCGCCCACCAGTCCGGTGGCTCCGAGTCTGCAGGAGGCACGGACTCGCCGTACGGCCCCGGCGACTGAGCCGCAGGCCGGGTCACAACGAGTCAGGTCAGGGCCGTCCCTCGTCGAGAGGGGCGGCCCTGACATTTGTCATGGGGGAGTCGTGACGCAAAGAAGGGGCGCGGGCCGGCCCGGACGAGCAGAATCGACACCATGACGACAACGCAGACGACGCCCGGGGCCTCCCTCACGGGGGTGGGGAGAGCCCCGGCCATCTCCCTCCGGGCGGTGAGCAAGGACTTCGGCCGGGTGCATGCCGTGCGCCAGGTCGACCTCGACATCCACCCGGGGGAGGTGGTGGCCTTCCTCGGCCCCAACGGGGCGGGGAAGACCACCACCATCGACATGATCCTGGGACTGTCCCGGCCGACCTCCGGCGAGGTCTCGGTGCTGGGGCTCGAGCCCCGGGAGGCCATCGCCCGGGGACTGGTCTCGGCGGTGATGCAGAGCGGCGGGCTCCTGAAGGACCTGACCGTACGGGAGACCGCCCGCTACACCGCCAGCCTGTTCGCCGCCGCAGGCGACGTCGACGACGCACTCGCACGCGCCGGGATCGCCGGGATCGCCGACCGGAAGGTGGTCAAGTGCTCCGGCGGTGAGCAGCAGCGGCTCCGGTTCGCGCTGGCGCTGCTGCCCGACCCCGCGCTGCTGCTGCTCGACGAGCCGACCACCGGCATGGACGTGGAGGGCCGTCGCTCGTTCTGGGAGGCCATCCGCGCCGACGCCCGGCAGGGCCGGACCGTCATGTTCGCCACCCACTACCTGGAGGAGGCCGACCAGTACGCCGACCGGATCGTGCTGATCCGCAAGGGCAACGTGGTCGCCGACGGCAGCGGTGCCGAGATCAAGGCACTCGCCTCGGGCCGCACCGTCCGGGCGACGGTGAGCCACCCCGACGTACGACTGGAGAACGCGCTGTCCGCGCTCGGCGGCGTGGACAGCGTGGAGGTCCGCGGTGACTCGGTGCTGGTGCACGCGAAGGACAGCGACGCCGTGGCCCGCTACCTGCTGGCCGAGACCGACGCCCGCGACCTGGAGATCACCGCCAAGGGCATCGAGGAGGCCTTCCTCAGCCTCACCGGTGACGACGAGACCGAAGGAGAAGACGCATGAGTGCCGTGACCGGCTCCGCCCGGATCGACCCGGCCACCCGGAGGGTGCCACCGCTGGGCGGGCTGAACCCGACCCTGTTCGGCATCGAGGTGCGCCGGATGCTGCGCAACCGCCGCACGGTCATCTTCGCGCTGGCCTTCCCGGTGGCCATGTACTTCATCTTCGCCGGCCAGAGCTATGGCGACAAGAAGGCCGGGTCCGGCAACGTGGCGGCCTACATCCTGATCGACATGGCGGTCTACGGCGCCGCGCTGACCACCGCCTCGATCGGCTCGATGGTGGCCATGGAGCGCGCCCAGGGCTGGAGCCGGCAGCTCCGGCTGACCCCGCTCAACCCGGCCAGCTACATCCTGGTCAAGGCCACCGTCGCGCTGCTGATGGGCGGTCTCGTGATCGCCCTGGTCAACGTGATCGCCGCCTTCCAGGGCCGGGCCGAGATGCCCACCTCGGTCTGGGTGGGCAGCGCCGTGCTCAGCGTCGTCTGCACGCTGACCTTCGCCGCGCTCGGTGTGTTCGTGGGCTACGTCGTGCCTGGGGAGAACGCGATGCAGATCCTCGGCCCGGGCCTGGCCGGGCTGTCCTTCCTGGGCGGGGTGTTCATCCCGCTGAGCCAGTTCAGCGGGCTGATCCTGCACATCGCCTACTGGACCCCGATGTACGGCGTCTCCGAGATCGCCCGTGCACCACTGATGCACGAGCTGCCCTGGTATGCCGTGGTCAACGCGATCGCGTGGTTCGGGCTGTTCGTCGCCGGTGCGGCCTGGCGGATGAGCAGGGACACCGCCCGCGGCTGAGCCTAGGGTTTCCCCGTGAGCAACACCGTCGACGACCCCGTGGCCCGGAGCGGCAGACGCGCCGGGCTGTGGGGCGTCTTCTTCGCCGGGATCTGGCTGTTCTACCTGCTCTCACCGCTGCAGCAGGCCTGGCAGGATCGCGACACCGTCGCCGGCTGGGCCGGCATTGCCACGATCCTGGTGTTCGCGGCGGTCTACCTGGGCGCCTTCATCGCGGTGCGGCGCCGGATGTGGGGCAGCCGGTTCCAGTTCCGCCCACGGGGCAACCGCTGGCTGGCGTGGGCGACACTGGCCACGCTGCTGGGCCTGGGGGTGCTTGCGTGCGTGACCATCGGCCAGAAGGGTGATGCCACGGCTGTCTACGTCGCGGTGATGGCGGTGATGTGCCTGCCGACGCCGGCGGCCTGGCTGTTCGCGCTCGTCGTCGGCTTCGGTGCCTACGCCGCCACCGTGTGGCTGCCGGGCTGGCACACCGACGGGTCGATCGTGTTCGGCACCATGGTTGCCACCCTCGCGGTGTGGGGAATCACCCAGATGGTCAACCGCAATCTCGAGCTCAGCGCAGCCCGGGAGGAGAACGCCCGGCTGACCGTGCAGGAGGAGCGCAACCGGTTCGCCCGCGACCTGCACGACATCCTGGGCCACTCGCTGACGGTGATCACGGTCAAGGCCGAGCTGGCCGGCCGGCTGCTCGATGCCGACCCGGCCCGCGTCCGCGACGAGCTGGCCGACCTGGAGCGGCTCTCGCGTGACGCGCTGGCCGACGTACGCCAGGCGGTGGCCGGCTACCGCGAGATCACCCTTCCCGGCGAGCTCGCGCTGGCACGCAGCGCCCTGGCCGCCGCCGAGATCGACGCGGCGGTGCCCAAATCCACCGACGAGGTCCCCACCGACCGCCGCGAGCTGTTCGCCTGGGCGGTGCGCGAGGGGGTCACCAACGTGATCCGGCACAGCGGCGCCCGGCGGTGCGTGGTGGAGCTGACCTCCCGGAGCATCGAGGTGCGTGACGACGGTCGTGGCCCGGGCGGAGGTGAGGCGGGCCACGGCCTGGTGGGGCTGAAGGAGCGTGCCGCCGAGCTGGGCGGCACCGTGGTCACCACGGTGCTGGACCCGGGCTTCTCGCTGAGGGTGGTGGTGCCGTGAGCGAGGCGAAGTCGCCCATCCGTCTGGTGCTGGCCGATGACCAGGCGCTGGTCCGCGGCGCGCTGGCCGCGCTGCTCAACCTGGAGTCGGACCTCGAGGTGGTCGCCGAGGTGGGCTCCGGAGCCGAGGTGGTCTCCGCGGTCGAGGACGGCAAGGCCGACGTTGCGCTCCTCGACGTCGAGATGCCCGGCATGGACGGGCTGGAGGCGACCACCGCGGTGAAGGCCGCCTTCCCCGGCGTGCGGGTGCTGATCGTGACCACGTTCGGGCGCCCGGGGTTCCTTCACCGGGCGATGCGTTCCGGCGCGGACGGCTTCGTGGTCAAGGACACCCCCGCCGCCCAGCTCGCCGACGCCGTACGCCGGGTGCATGCCGGCCTGCGCGTGGTGGACCCGGCCCTGGCGACCGACTCGCTGGTGGCCGGGGAGTCGCCGCTGACCGCACGCGAGACCGACGTGCTGCGTGCCGCCCGGGACGGTTCGGCGGTCTCCGCGATCGCCCGGCGGCTGTTCCTCTCCGAGGGCACCGTGCGCAACCACCTGTCGAACGCGATCGGCAAGACCGGCGCAGGCAACCGCGCCGAGGCGGCCCGGATCGCGGACGGGAACGGCTGGCTGTAGCTGCGGTGGTTTCCAGGGCCGCCCTCGGCGGCCACCTCAACCTCCGGCCTTGCCCAGTACCCTTCGCATCAATGGGCTGGGACGAGCTGTACGACGAGCACGACCGGGAGCGGCTGTACCCCGAGCCCGCAAAGCGGGTGCCGGCGCCGGAGCGAACCGCATTCGAGCGTGACCGCGCCCGGGTGGTGCACTCGGCGGCGCTGCGTCGCCTGGCCGCCAAGACCCAGGTGGTCGGCCCGCAGACCGACGACTTCGTCCGCAACCGGCTCACCCACAGCCTCGAGGTCGCCCAGGTCGCCCGCGACCTCGCCCACCCGCTGGGCTGCCACCCGGACCTGGCCGAGACCGCGGCCCTGGCCCACGACCTCGGTCACCCGCCCTTCGGGCACAACGGGGAGCGCGCGCTGAACGAGCTCGCAGCCGGTTTCGGCGGCTTCGAGGGCAACGCCCAGACGCTGCGGATCCTTACCCGGCTGGAGGCGAAGTCGGTGGACCCGGAGGAGCGTTCGATCGGGCTGAACCTCACCCGCGCGACGCTGGACGCCTGCACCAAGTACCCCTGGCCGCGCGAGACCGCGCCGCCGGCCAGGGGCAGCCACGGCGACGGCACTCCGGTCGCGATGCCCAAGTTCGGGGTCTACGAGGACGACCTGGCTGCGTTCACCTGGATGCGCAAGGGCCCGGCGGAGACCGCCGGTGGCCACCGGTGCCTGGAGGCACAGCTGATGGACTTCGCCGACGACGTCGCCTACTCCGTGCACGACCTCGAGGACGGGATCGTCGCCGGCAAGATCGGCCTCCCCTGGCTGCAGGACCCCGGCGAGCGCGCGGCGGTGTGGACGACCACCCGCGACTGGTACCTCCCCGGCGTCGAGGATGCCGAGCTCGACGCGACGCTGGAGCGGCTGGCCGCGGTCGTGGCCTGGCCCACGGCGCCGTACGACGGGACCAGGCGCGGCCTGGCCGCCCTGAAGAACCTGACCAGTGACCTGATCGGGATCTTCTGCGGCCGGGTGCAACAGGCCACCCAGGAGCGTTTCGGGGAGGCCGCGCTGGTCCGTTATCGCGCCGATCTCGTGGTGCCGCGTCAGACCGACCTGGAGATCGCGGTGCTGAAGGGCATCGCCGCCCACTACGTGATGCGGGCGGCCGGCAGGGTGACGCTGATGGCACGGCAGCGGGAGATGCTGCACCAGCTCTACGCCACCCTCGGCGACGGGGCGCCGGACACGCTCGACCCGCAGTTCGCCGCCGACTTCGCGGCCGCCGGAAGCGACGTCGCACGGTCGCGGGTGCTCGTGGACCAGCTGGCCTCGCTCACCGATGCCTCCGCGCTGGCCTGGCACCAGCGACTCTGCCGTCCCGATAGCCTCGTCGTGTGATCCTCGCTCCGCTCGTCAACGGGACTTCGGCCACTCGGTCACGAGCAGCAAGCTGCTCGGACGCTCGCTAACCTCGTCCCGTGAGCGAACCACTGGTCTGGCTGCCGTTCGACCCGAGCCATCTCGGAGAGGTTCCCGCCGGCCTGCGCTATGAGACGGTGCGGTCGGCCGACCCTGCGGAGCTCCCCGACAGCGGCGGCGAGGTCGAGTTCTACGTCGCGCCGTACATGATGGGCCAGGCCGATCCCGAGCTGTTCACCCGGATGCACAGCCTGCGGGTGGTGCAGACGATGACGGCCGGTGTGGACCATGTCCGGTCGGCGGTGCCCGCAGGCGTCCTGTTGTGCAACGGACGCGGCATCCACGACGCCTCGACCTCCGAGATGGCCGTCGGCCTGGTGCTGGCCAGCATGCGCGGGATCCCGGGCTTCGTCCGGGCCCAGGACCGCGGCGAGTGGACCCAGCACATGCGGTCCTCGCTGGCCGACCGCCGGGTCCTGATCGTCGGCTACGGCCAGATCGGGCAGGCGCTGGAGCGCCGGTTGGAGCCGTTCGAGGTGGAGATCGTCCGGGTGGCGCGCAGTGCCCGGGAGGGCGTGCACCCGATCAACGACCTGCCGGAGCTGCTGCCCGAGGCCGACGTCGTCGTGCTGATCGTCCCCGGCACCGAGGAGACCAGGGGGCTGATGGGTGCGGACCTGCTCGCCCGGATGAAGGACGGTGCGCTGCTGGTCAACGTCGCCCGCGGGCCGGTCGTGGACCCCGACGCGCTGCTGGCCGAGCTGCGCTCGGGACGGATCAGCGCGGCGCTCGATGTGACCGACCCCGAGCCGCTGCCGAAGGGCCACCCGCTGTGGCAGGCGCCCAACCTGCTGCTCACCCCGCACGTGGGCGGCGCGACCGACGCGATGTGGCCACGGGCGTATCGACTGGTGCGGCAGCAGCTGGTGCGGTACGCCGCGGGGGAGCAGATGGCGAACGTGATGACCGGGGCCTACTGACGAGACTCCTCGTCCGGCTTGCTCCGTGTCTCCACGTCGCGCTCCTCCCGCGGCTGCTCGTCGTAGTTGGCACGGATCACCTGGAAGCCCTTGGTGCGCTGGGAGGTCGCCATGCCGGTGTAGGTCCTGCGGTCGGCCTCGGTGAGCTCGACGTTGTCGGTGAACGGGGTCAGCAGCGCCCGGGGCCACAGCCGTTCGGCGTACACCACGTTGACCTCCATGGCCAGGACCACGATGGTCGCGGCGACGTACAGGTAGGCCAGCAGGCCCAGTACCACCGCGAAGATCGCGTTGACGTCGTTGGCGCGCCTGACCACGTGGTCGACGTAGAGGTAGCTGAAGTTCTGCAGCAGCTCCAGCAGGATCGCGGCGATGACGGCCCCCGGCACCAGCTTGCGCCACGGGATCGGCTTGGTCGGGGCGACCTGGAAGGCGTAGAGCAGGAACAGGCTGCCCAGCACCACGCCGCCGAGGAAGATCAGCCAGCGGCTCATTGCGCTCTGCTGGAACAGGTTGTGCAGCACCGCGATGCCGATCACGGCCAGCAGCATCGCGAAGCCGGCGATGGCGACCAGCACCAGGGAGCGGAACCGGCCGTGGAACGGGTTGGCCCGGCTGTTCCGCGGGATCTGCCAGATCGTGTTGCCGGCGTGCTGCAGCGCCTGCGCGACCCCCAGCGCGCCGTACGTCGAGCCGAGCAGGCCGACGGCGAGCCCGACCCCGGTGCCCATCCCCGACGGGGCGCTCAGCTGCGGCCCGATCACGGGCAGCTGGGCCACCGCCGACTCCAGCAGCTCGGACTGCAGCCCCGGGTGCCCGGACAGCACGAAGCCCAGCACCGTGGAGGCCAGCAGCAGCAGCGGCAGCACCGAGACCAGGGCGTAGTAGGTCAGCGCCGCGGCCAGGTAGTTGCCCGCGTCGTCGAAGAACTTGTAGATCGTGGCGATCGGGAACGCGACCACCGGGTTGTGCCGCTGGAAGTGGTCGAGCCGTTCGCTGAGCGACATGACACCTCCCGACCCGAGCCTGTGCCGGAAACGCTACCGGCGTGGGGCCGGAAGTCGGCGCAACCGCCATATGTCGACGAGGACGCCCTCGCACTCCGCGGTGACGGGACAGGTGGTGTGACGCGGGCCCGCGGCCCAACGACCACCCCGTCCACAGGCGGGCCCGGTGGCAGCAGCGGGCCCGCGGGCGGCACGTAGACTCCCCGCCGTGATGATTGCTCCGCTCGTCGACGGGATCTCGCCGACTCGGTCACGAGCAAGCACAGCTTGCTCGGACGCTCGATAGGCTCGACCCGTGGCGGGCCGGATCCGGGACGAGGACATCGCCGAGGTGCGCGAGCAGGCGCGCATCGACGACGTCGTCTCCGAGCACGTCACGATGCGCAACGCCGGCGGCGGCAACCTGAAGGGTCTGTGCCCCTTCCACGACGAGAAGTCCCCCAGCTTCAACGTGACGCCCTCGAGGGGGCTCTGGCACTGCTTCGGCTGCCAGATGGGCGGCGACGTGATCAAGTTCGTGATGGAGATCGACGGGCTCTCCTTCACCGAGACCGTGGAGCGTCTGGCCGAGAAGTACGGCGTGCGGTTGCGCTACGAGGAGGGCGGCCCACAGCGGCCCAGCGGCGGGG